>CAYSIY010000242.1:0-3070 GCA_964431215.1 uncultured Limnohabitans sp. | reverse complement strand
TCCTTTTCGTAGGTGACGCGGGGCTTGGCGCTGTCGAAATCGTGCACCTGTACCTTGCTTGCTGAGTAGACGGTGGGCAGGCCCAGCGCACTGCGGGCGTCCATGAGGTCGCGGGTGACTTCGGTCTGGCCGTAGACCATGACCTTTTTGCCGCCGGTCAGGGCCGTCATGTCGATGCGGTGGCGTGTGCCCCTGAAGAGCAGGTCAAAGCCCTCGTGCACCAGGCCTTCTGCATGCATGCGTTGCCCGACACCGGCTTCATCGAGCAGGTCCATGCTCACTTGCTCCAGCACACCCGCCCGGATGCGCGAGAGCACATGGTCGGCGCTCTGGCGTTCCAGGATGATGGCGTCGATGCCGGCCTTGTGCAGCAACTGGCCCAGCAGCAGGCCGGAGGGGCCGGCGCCGATGATGGCAACCTGGGTGCGGGTGAGAGCGGTCATGGGGTGTCCTGATGGGCGATAAACCAGCACACCAGCTTAGGCAGGGCGCTGGCTGCATGCGATGGTCCACCTCACAAAATGTGCGATCATCCGCCAGCTTGCGCGATCATCGCGCATATTGACGAGGACCCATCCGCCCATGACGATCGCCAAAGCCGACTACATCGAGGGCCTGGCCAAGGGCCTGGCGGTGCTCGAAGCCTTTGACACCGAGCGCCAGCGCCTGAACGCCACGCTGGCTGCGCAACGCACCGGCATCACCCGGGCCGCTGCGCGGCGGCACCTGCTCACCCTGACCGAATTGGGCTACCTCGAGAGTGATGGTTCGCACTACTGGTTGTCGCCGCGTGTGCTGCGCCTGGCGGGCAGCTACATGGCCACGTCGCGCCTGCCGCGCACGCTGCAGCCCACGCTCAACCGGCTGGCGCAACAGACCCAGGCGGCTTTCAGCGCGGTGGTGCTCGATGGGGCCGAGGTGGTCATCGTGGCGCGCAGTGCAGGCAGTGCCGAGCCGGTGCGTCACCTGGCCCATGGCCTGCATCTGGGCGCACGTCTGCCCGCCCATGCCACCTCGACCGGCCGGGTCCTGCTGGCGAGTCTGCCCCGGGCCGAGCTGGCCGCCTGGCTTCAGGGCCGCGAGCTGCCGCGCATCACCCCCAGGACCGAGGTGAGTCCGACCGCGTTCAAGACCCTGATCGCCCAGGTGCGGCGCGATGATTCCTGTCTGGCACGAGAGGCGCACGAGCTGGGCATCCATGCCCTGGCGGTGCCGCTGCGCAATATGCAGGGCCAGACGCTGGCAGCCCTCAATGTGGTGGGCACGGCCGAACAACTGGGCGATACCGCCGTGCAGCGCAACTGGCTTCCATTGCTGCTCGATGCCGCGCGTGAGCTGCGCCCCCTGCTTTAAACGCCCAGGTGCTGCTCCAGCACGCCCGGGTCGGCGTGCAGTGCCTGCGATGTGCCTTCAAACACGACTTCGCCCTTGACGAGAATCACGTTGCGGTCGGTGACTTGGGTGACGTGCTTCCAGTTCTTGTCGACGATGATCGCGCTGATGCCGCTGTCCTTGATGACGCTGCAGATGCGCCAGATTTCGCGGGCGATCAGCGGTGCCAGACCTTCGGTGGCTTCGTCGAGGATGAGCACATCGGGGTTGGTCATGAGGGCGCGACCAATGGTGAGCATCTGCTGCTCGCCGCCCGAGAGTTGCTGGCCGCCGTGGCCCAGACGCTCCTGCAGGCGCGGGAAGGTCTCGAGCACACGCTCGAAGGTCCAGTCGCGCTGGCCCCGGGTGCCGGGGCGTGCGGCCATCTTGAGGTTTTCAACGACGCTCAGGTTGCCGAAGATGCCCCGGCCTTCGGGCACGTAGGCGATGCCCATCTGTGCCACCTCGAAGGTGGGGCGGCCGTTCATCGGCTGGCCTTTGATCTCGATGCTGCCCTGGCGCGGCGGCACGATGCCCATGAGGGACTTGAGCAGGGTGCTTTTGCCCATGCCATTGCGGCCCATCAGGCCAATCGTCTCGCCGCGGGCCACAGAAAAGTCGATGCCGCGCAGGATGTGGCTGGCACCGTAATAGGTGTGAATGCCGCGGGCCTGGATCAGGGGTTCGCTCATGTCAGTGCTCCTCGCCCAGGTAAGCCGCCTGCACATGGCGGTCTGCGCGCACGGACGCAGGCGGGCCACTGGCGATGACCTGGCCATTGACCATCACCGTGAGGTGGTCGGCCAGGGCAAAAAGGGCATCCATGTCGTGTTCGACCAGCATCATGGCGTGGTCCTGTTTGAGCCGCAGCAGCAGTTCGATCATGCGTTCGGCTTCCATCGTGCCCATGCCGGCCAACGGTTCGTCGAGCAGCAGTACGGCCGGTTCGGTGGCCAGCGTCATGGCGATCTCGAGCTGGCGCTGCTCGCCGTGGCTGGCCGCGCCAGCGAGGGTGTGGCGCCGCTGCTGCAGGCCAGCCAGTTCAATGGCGCGTTCGGCGCGGGCGTTCACGGCGGCCATGCTGTCGGCACGGCCCAGCCAGCCCAGCGGGTTGAAGGGCGAGGGCTGGGCCCGCGACTGGGCGGCCAGGCGCACGTTGTCCCAGACGGTGAAGGTGCGGAAGATGTTGGTCTTCTGGTAGCTGCGGCCCAGGCGGTGGCGGGAGATTTTTTCGGGGGTCCAGCCGGTGATGTCGTGCCCGTCCAGCGTGATGGTGCCGCTGCTGGGCGGCAGATCACCCGAGAGCAGGTTGGTCAGGGTGGACTTGCCCGCGCCGTTGGGGCCGATGACCGCATGCAGCTGGCCGTGCCAGAGGTCGAGCGACACATCGCTGACCGCCGCCAGGCCGCCGAAGCGTTTGGTCAGGCCACGGGCGGACAACAGGATTTTGGCCTGAAGCGTTCGGGCTTCATTCATCGCGGGCCTCCTTGCCGGCGAAGGCCCGGGTCAGCAGGCCGAGAATGCCTTTGGGCGCAAAGATGACCAGGCCGACGATGAACAGGCCCATCCACATCTGCCAGTGCTTGCCGGTGTTGAAGCTGCCAATCGGTGGCAGGTCCTTGAAGAGGTGCAGCAGGTATTCAAAGGAGAAGGCGCCGATGATGGCCCCGGCAAAGTTGCCCATGCCGCCCAGGATCAC
>CAYSIY010000241.1:0-3079 GCA_964431215.1 uncultured Limnohabitans sp. | reverse complement strand
GGTGTAGCGCATGGCGGCGGCGTTGTCGCCGTCGACCGAGCCGAAGTTGCCCTGACCATCGACCAGCATGTGGCGCAGCGAGAAATCCTGGGCCATGCGGACGATCGTGTCGTAGACCGCGCTGTCGCCGTGCGGGTGGTACTTGCCGATCACGTCGCCGACGATACGGGCTGACTTTTTATAGGGCCTGTTCCAGTCGTTGTTCAGCTCATGCATAGCGTACAGGACGCGGCGGTGCACCGGCTTGAGGCCATCCCTTGCATCGGGCAGGGCACGTCCCACAATCACGCTCATGGCGTAATCGAGGTAGCTGCGGCGCATCTCCTCTTCAAGGCTGATGGGCAGGGTTTCCTTGGCGAACTGGGTCATGGATTGGGGGTTGGCTCGAGATAAACGATCCATTTTAGGGTCAATGCATTGTTGCTTTGAAGCAACGCCTTCAGCGTTTTCCCGGCTGGAGTCGGCTTGTCTGTCTTGCCTGTGTCCGGGGGGCCTCTTCCATGTGGCACAATAAAACGTAACGCATCAGGTGAAAAGGTCATCTGTTCGTTGTTGTATCGCAGCGCAGCTGCGGCTTAATCTCACATGAGGAAGACCATGAAGAAACTCAACAAAATGGCGATGTTGTTTGCCTCTGCTGCTCTTGCAAGCGCTGCTGGCGCACAGACCATCGACAACTGGCGCAACGGCACCAACGAGCTGGTTTGGAAAAACGGTACCAATGAACTGTGCTGGCGCGATGCCAACTGGACGCCTGCCACGGCCGCTCAAGGCTGTGATGGCGCCATCGTTCCTCCCAGGGCTGCTCCGGCTCCGGCTCCGGCTCCCGTCGCTGCTCCTCGCCCTGCAGCTCCTGCTCCTGCCCCGGCCCTGCCGCCCGCTGCTGCCACCAAGGTGACTTACGCTGCTGACGCATTCTTTGACTTCGACAAGGCCACACTCAAGCCCGAAGGCAAAGCCAAGCTGGACGATCTGGTGGGCAAGGTCGGTGCCATCAGCCTGGAAGTGATCATTGCCGTGGGTCATACCGACTCCATCGGTTCTGACGCCTACAACCAGAAACTGTCGGTCCGTCGCGCTGACGCCGTCAAGGCCTACCTCGTGTCCAAAGGCATCGAGAAGAACCGCGTGTACACCGAAGGCAAAGGCGAGAAGCAGCCTGTGGCCGACAACAAAACCTCCGAAGGCCGCGCCAAGAACCGTCGCGTGGAAATCGAAGTGGTCGGTACCCGCAAGAACTGATTTCACTCCACGTGAACTCGAAAAAGCCCCGGCAACGGGGCTTTTTTCTTGGTTGAACCGATTTTTGTGGACTGAACCACAATCGAGGCATGAGCAATACCAATGTCGATCCGGCCGAACTGGCCAAATTTTCCGAACTGGCCCACCGCTGGTGGGATCCTGAGAGCGAATTCCGCCCCCTGCACCAAATCAACCCGCTGCGCCTGGAGTGGATTCATGGCCTGGTCAATCTTTCTGGCAAGCAGGCTCTCGATGTGGGCTGCGGAGGGGGCATTCTGGCCGATGCCATGGCCCGCAAGGGGGCCAATGTGTTGGGCATCGATCTGGCCGTCAAATCGCTCAAGGTGGCCCAGTTGCATGCACTCGAGGCGGGTACCGCTGGCGTGCAATACCGCGAAATCAGTGCCGAAGCGCTGGCGTCGCAGCAGCCCGGCCAGTTCGATGTGGTGACCTGCATGGAGATGCTCGAGCATGTGCCTGATCCGGCTTCGGTGGTGCAGGCCTGCAGCACACTGATCAAGCCCGGAGGATGGGTGTTCTTCTCGACGCTCAACCGCAACCCCAAATCCTTCCTGTTCGCCATTGTTGGCGCAGAGTATGTGCTCAGGCTTTTGCCCAGGGGCACGCACGAATATGCCCGCCTGATCAAGCCAAGTGAGCTTTCGCAATGGGCGCGCGATGCCGGGCTGGACCTGCAGGGCTTCAAGGGCATGGAGTACAACCCCTTCACGCGCCGTTACTGGCTCAGCCAGGACACCAGCGTCAACTATTTGCTGGCTTGCCGCAAAGCCGCATGAGCCTCTTCGCCCACGCCCGAGCCGTCCTGTTTGACCTGGATGGCACCCTGATCGACAGCGCTCCGGACCTGGGCGCTGCCGCCGACAAAATGCGTACCGACCGGGGCCTGCCCTCGCTGCCTCTGGCGCACTACCGACCCATGGCCGGTGCTGGTGCGCGTGGCATGCTGGCCATGGCCTTTGGTATGACCCCGGAGGATCCGGAGTTCATGGCCTACCGCGAGGAATTTTTTGTCAATTACGAAAACGCCATGACCGAGCGCACGGTCATTTTTGACGGTGTGCCCGACTTGATCGCGGCCATCGTCGGTGCTGGCCTGCCCTGGGGGGTGGTGACCAACAAGTCCAGCCGCTTCACGGATCCGCTGACGGCGGCCATGCCGCTGTTTGCCTCTGCGGGTGCGATTGTCAGCGGCGACACCACGCCCCATGCCAAACCCCATCCCGAGCCGCTCCACGAAGCAGCCCGACGCCTGAACGTGGACCCCGCCTCCTGCGTGTATGTGGGTGATGACGAACGCGACATCGTGGCCGGTCTGGCTGCCGGCATGGGCACGGTGGCCGCCACCTATGGCTACCTTGGCCAGCAGGCCGACATATCGCGCTGGAACGCTCATTTACACATTGATGCGCCACTCAGTCTCTTGAAATACCTGCGCAGCCCCTAAAATACCTGTTCTGGGGCTGCATTGGTTTCGACATGGGTTCGGGCACGCAGCAGGGCATGTCGAGGTTCTGTCACCTCGTAAAACCGCAGAAAAAAACTAACTGCAAACGACGAACGTTTCGCACTCGCCGCTTAATCCGGTGAGCCTTGCAACAGTTGGCCGATAGGCTGGGCAAGGGCGGTCGCAAGACTGTCCAGGCTGCAAGGGAATTCATATCGGCTGGCATTCGTCCGGGTACCTTGGGCGGGTGCGAGATTCAAGGGTACTGGCCGGGTGCGTAGCGTGTCGCTGCGCGGCGCGTTCGGCGAGACACAAAACAGACGACTACACATGTAGAACTGCGCGAAGAAGGCTTGTGGACGGGGGTTCAAA
>CAYSIY010000240.1:0-3094 GCA_964431215.1 uncultured Limnohabitans sp. | reverse complement strand
TCCAGGGCATCACCAAGGAAATCATGCAGGTCGCCCTGGCCCAGGCCAAGGAAGCGCGCATGCACATCCTGGGCAAGATGCAGGAAGCCATGGGCGAAGCCAAGACCGAAGTCTCCAGCTTTGCGCCCAAGCTCTACACCATGAAGATCAACCCCGAGAAGATCCGTGACGTGATCGGCAAGGGTGGCGCCGTGATCCGCGCCCTGACCGAAGAGACCGGCTGCCAGATCAACATCGAGGAAGATGGCACCATCACCATCGCCGCCACCGAAGCCGCCAGGGCAGACGAGGCCAAGCGCCGCATTGAGGAAATCACCGCCGAAGTCGAAATCGGCAAGGTCTATGAAGGCCCGGTCACCAAGATTTTGGATTTCGGTGCCCTGATCAACCTGCTGCCCGGCAAGGACGGCCTGCTGCACATCAGCCAGATCGCCCATGAGCGCGTCGAAAAGGTCACCGATTACCTGAGCGAAGGTCAGATCGTCAAGGTCAAGGTGCTCGAGACCGACGAGAAGGGGCGCATCAAGCTGTCCATGAAAGCCCTGCTGGACCGTCCTCAGGCCGCTCAACAGCAGCAGCAGTGATGACGTGCGCTGCGCGCGCATGACCTCGGTTTCGCCATTGATGACACCGCTGCGCGGTGATGATCGGAAGACCCAAGTCATGCGGCGCAGCCGCGGTCATTGAAGCAAAGCGAAGTCTTTTCTCATTGCCGACATGAAGATCATCGACCTGCAAGGTTTTGGTGCCCCTGAGGTGCTGGTGCCCGGCACCCGTCCCGATCCCGTTGCCGGGGCCGGAGAGGTGCTCATTCGGGTGCATGCCAGCGGCATCAACCGGCCGGATGTGTTGCAGCGTTCCGGCGCCTATCCGCCGCCGCCCGGTGCGCCCGAGTGGCCGGGCCTTGAGGTCGCGGGCACCATTGAATCGGGGGATGCGCAGGCGATGGCGAAAGCGGGCTTGAAGCCCGGTGACCGCGTCTGCGCCCTGGTCGCCGGCGGTGGCTATGCCGAGCTCTGCGTGGCGCCTGTTGCCCAGTGTCTTGCGGTGCCTGCGGGCCTGTCGGATGTCGAAGCGGCTTCCTTGCCCGAGACCTTCTTTACCGTCTGGAGCAATGTGTTTGACCGCGGTCGCTTGCAGCCGGGTGAAACCCTGCTGATCCAGGGCGGCACGAGTGGCATCGGCGTCACGGCCATCCAGATGGCCAAGGCCTCGGGTGCGCGCGTGATCGTGACGGCGGGTTCGGATGACAAATGCCAGGCCTGCCTGAAGCTGGGTGCCGACCATGCGATCAACTACAAAACACAGGACTTTGTGGCCGAGGTCCAGCGGCTGACCGAAGGCCGTGGCGTCGATGTGGTCCTCGATATGGTGGCCGGCGACTATGTGGCCCGTGAAGTGCAAGCGCTGGCCGAAGACGGGCGCCTGGTCATCATCGCGGTGCAGGGCGGCATTCAGAGCGGTTTCAATGCCGGTCTGGTGTTGCGCCGCCGCCTGACCATCACCGGCTCGACGCTGCGCCCCCGGCCTGTCGAGTTCAAGGCGCAGATTGCTGCCGCGCTTCGCAGAACCGTCTGGCCCTGGCTCGAATCCAGGGCCATCGTGCCGGTCATCCACAGCGTCTTCGACGCCTGCGCCCCGGTGGACGGTTACCCGTCTGGTGCCGCGCGCGCGCATGCGCTGATGGAGTCCAATCAGCACGTTGGCAAGATCGTGATCACCTGGGAGCGGCCATGAGCAAACCCAAGCTGATTGTGGGTAACTGGAAGATGAACGGTGGCCTGTCGGCCAACCAGTCGCTGCTGGAGGACATCAAGTCCGGTCTGGCAGCCGTGCGTTGCGGTGTCGGCGTGTGCGTGCCTTTCCCTTACCTGGCGCAGGTCCAGCATTTGCTGGCGGGCACGCCCATCGCATGCGGCGCACAGGACGTGTCGGCCCATGTGGCGGGTGCATTCACCGGCGAGGTGTCGGCGGCCATGCTGCGCGACTTCGGTGTGCGCTACTGCATCGTGGGCCATTCCGAGCGTCGCCAGATCCACCGCGAAAGTGAAGCGGAAGTCGCACTCAAGGCCCGGCAGGCCCTGGCCTGCGGCATTACCCCCATTGTTTGCGTAGGTGAAACCCTGGCCCAGCGCGAAGCGGGCGAGACCGAAGCGGTCGTCAAACGCCAGTTGGCCGCTGTGGTCCATGAAAACGGCCATTGCATCAGCGAAATCGTGGTGGCCTATGAGCCCGTCTGGGCCATTGGCACAGGCCGCACGGCTACGCCTGAACAGGCCCGGCAGGTGCATGCGGTTCTGCGTGCCCAGCTCAAGGCGGCCACGCCCCACCCTGAGCGGGTGCCCATCCTGTACGGCGGCAGCATGAATGCCACCAATGCGGAGCAGTTGCTGGCCCAGCCCGATGTGGACGGCGGCCTGATCGGCGGTGCCGCCCTCAAGGCGGCCGAATTTTTGACCATCCTGCGCGCTGCTTCTCTTTGAAGCGCGCATCAATATCGAACTGTGGAGTGAACATGAGTGTTTTGATGACCCTGATCCTGGTGGTGCAAATGCTGTCGGCCCTGGCCATGATTGGTCTGGTGCTGGTGCAGCACGGCAAGGGCGCCGACATGGGCGCGGCTTTTGGCAGCGGCGGCTCGGGCAGCCTGTTCGGTGCCACGGGGGGCGCCAATTTCCTTTCGCGCACCACGGCCGTGCTGGCGGCTGTCTTTTTTGCCTGCACGCTGTTGCTGGCCTACCTGGGCAATGCCCGGCCGCAGTCTTCGGGCAGTGTCCTCGAAGGCGCCGCCGTGACGGTGCCCGCCCCGGCAGCAGACAACAGCCCCGCCGCCCAGATTCCGGGCAATGCTCCCGCTGCACCTGCAGCGCAGACCTCGCCCGCTGCGCCCTCCAAGTAAGCTTGGTTTCAGCTTCAGGGCTCCTGCAAATTTTGGGGCTTCTGCAGGGCAACAGGCCCTCTTTTACGGGTAGAATTCGGGGTTGTCCGGAGAGCAACAACACCTTCAGGGTGGACCTCAGGCGATCCGAGACAAACATCCCGCCGTCGTGGTGAAATTGGTAGACACGCTATCTTGAGGGGGTAGTGGCGAAAG
>CAYSIY010000239.1:0-3125 GCA_964431215.1 uncultured Limnohabitans sp. | reverse complement strand
CCGGAGATGAAGGGGTTTTCGCCCCGCAACCTCAAGTACATGCGCGCTTTTGCCGAGGCTTGGCCGGATGAGGAATTTGTGCAAGCGGTGCTTGCACAATTGCCTTGGTATCACCAGTTGGCGCTGCTGGACAAGTTGCCAAACGATGAGGCGCGACGCTGGTATGCCGCCAAAGCCATTGAGCACAACTGGTCGCGCAATGTGCTGGTGATGCAGATCGAAACCCGCTTGCTGGAGCGCAGTGGGAAAGCGGTCACCAACTTCCCGGCCAGTCTGCCCAAACCGCAATCCGATCTGGCGCGTGAATCGCTGAAAGACCCGTACCGTTTCGATTTTCTCGGCTTGGGGGCCGAAGCAGAAGAGCGCGAAATTGAAAACGCTCTGGTCAAGCACGTGACCGAATTTCTGCTGGAGTTGGGCGCAGGCTTTGCCTTTGTTGGGCGGCAAGTGCTGCTGGATGTGGGGGGCGACGAGTTTTTCATCGACCTGCTTTTCTATCACCTCAAGCTGCGTTGCTATGTGGTGATCGAGCTCAAGGGCGGCAAGTTCAAGCCTGAGCATCTGGGGCAGCTGGGCTTTTATTTGACGGCGGTGGACCGTCAGGTCAAAAGCGAACACGACAACCCCACCATTGGCCTGCTGCTGTGCAAGAGCAAAAACAAGGTGGTGGCCGAATACGCTTTGGGTGACAAGACCCAGCCCATGGGCATCGCCGAATACAAATTGCTGGAGTCCTTGCCTGCCGAACTGCAAACCAGCCTGCCCAGCATCGAGCAGATCGAGAATGAATTGGGAGGGATTGACGCATGAGCAAAGACATCGCCATCGCCGACACCGTGCGCTGGCTTGAACGCGCCGTGATCGGCCTGAACCTGTGCCCGTTTGCCAAGGCGCCGCACAGCAAGGGCCAGATCCATTACGCCGTGAGCGAGGCCAAAGGACTGGAGGGCCTGCGTGACGAGCTGATCGAGCAATTGCAGGCGCTGGCCGCCATGCCCGCCCAAGAGCGGGAGACCACGCTGCTGATCGTGCCGCACCTGCTGGGCGACTTTCTGGACTTCAACGACTTTCTCGACGAAGCTGACGGTGTGCTGCAGGAGCTGGACCTCGAAGGCGAGTTCCAGGTGGCGAGCTTTCATCCCGACTTCCAGTTTGCGGGCACCGAGCCCGATGACATCACCAATTTCACCAACCGCTCGCCCTACCCCACGCTGCACCTGATCCGCGAGGCCAGCATCGACCGGGCGGTGGAGGCCTTTCCGGAAGCCAGGACCATCTATGAGGCCAATATGGCCACCATGGAAAAGCTGGGGCTTGAGGGCTGGCAAAAGCTGGATGTGGGACCCACGCCCTGATTTACTTTCATCCATGCATTTTTTCCACATTTTGGATAAAATGCATGCATGTATACCCGGCAAGCCCAGCAAAAACTCAGCGATCTTCTGCGGCAGTTTCCTTCTGTGGGCTTGCTTGGCCCGCGCCAGGTGGGCAAAACCACGCTGGCTTTTGCCCAGAAAGCGTTGTACCCCGACGCGCTGTATCTGGACCTTGAATTGCCGTCAGCGCAGCGGCAACTGGACGACCCTGAAGCTTTTTTGATGGCCCATGCGCAGCGCCTGGTGATCCTGGACGAGGTGCAGCGCATGCCGGAGTTGTTTGGCGTGCTGCGCGGCGTGATGGACCAGCGCCGCCGCATGGGCCAGGCCAGCGGGCAGTTTTTGCTCTTGGGTTCGGCGTCTGGTGTGCTCTTGCAGCAGTCCAGCGAGAGCCTGGCAGGCCGTGTGGCCTATCTGGAGCTGCCTTCTTTGCAGGCCTGCGAAGTCTTTGGCGGTGATGCCCGGGCCGCTGATCTGCATGCCTTGTGGGTGCGTGGCGGTTTTCCTTTGTCGTGGCTGGCGGCCACGGATGCCGACAGCATGACCTGGCGCGAGGTGTTCATTTCGACCTATTTGGAAAAGGACATTCCTGCCCTTGGGCCGCGCATTCCTGCGACCACCTTGCGGCGCCTGTGGACCATGCTGGCGCACCAGCAAGGTGAATTGCTGGACCAGTCCAGACTGGCGGCATCGCTGGCCATCAGTGGCCAGACGGTGAGCCGCTACATCGACCTCCTGTGCGATCTGATGCTGGTGCGTCGCTTGCCCGCCTGGCACGGCAACGTGGGCAAGCGTCTGGTGCGTTCGCCCAAGGTCTATGTGCGCGACAGTGGGCTGGTGCATGCCTTGCTGGGTTTGTCCAACCTGGACGCCTTGCTCGGCCATCCGGTCGCTGGCTCCAGTTGGGAAGGCTTTGTGCTGGAACAGCTGCTCAATGCCGCCCCGCAGGCGCAGGCCAGTTTCTACCGCACCAGCAACGGTGCCGAGCTGGACCTGGTGCTGACTTTCCGTAACCAGAAGACTTGGGCCATCGAGGTCAAACGCTCCAGCGCACCCACGGTGTCCAAAGGTTTTTACCTGGCCGCTGCCGACGTGGCGGCCACTCGCAAATTGCTGGTGGCTCCCGTGGAGTCGCCGTATCCGATGAAAGAGGGCCTGGAGGTGGTGGATGTGATGACCGCCATTCGTCTGGTGTCCGAGCAAGAGAACAGCCATGGCTAAAACCCACTCACCCCAAAGCAGGTCGGCTCTGGGTGCCGACACCTTGCCCCCCGAAGTGCGCCCCGGCCAGTCGGTCGAGTTGCTCCAGCAACTGCACATCCTCACCCGCGAGGGCAAGCTCAACCAGGACTCGCGCCGCAAGCTCAAGCAGGTGTATCACCTGTTTCAGTTCATCGAGAAGTTGTTGCTTGAACTGCCCGACACGCCGCAAGGCCCCACGCTGGCCGACCACGGCGCAGGCAAGTCGTACCTGGGCTTCATCATTTACGACCTGTTTTTCAAAGGCTTGAGCAAAGGCACGATCTACGGCATCGAGACCCGCAGCGAGCTGGTTGAGTCCTCTCGGCAGCTGGCGCAGCGGCTGGGTTTTGAGCGCATGCGCTTTTTGAACGTGAGCGTGGCCGAGTCGACGCAAAGCGCCGAGCTGCCCGGGCAAATCGATGTGGTCACCGCCTTGCACGCCTGTGACACCGCGACCGATGACGCCATCGCTTTCGGGCTGCAGAAAAAAGCCCGGTACATGGTGCT
>CAYSIY010000238.1:0-3129 GCA_964431215.1 uncultured Limnohabitans sp. | reverse complement strand
GGGCGACTCCCTGCCCGGCCTGCAAGCGCGCCTCATGAGCCAGGCGCTGCGCAAGCTAACGGCGCACATCAAAAAGACCAATTGCATGGTCATCTTCATCAACCAGATCCGCATGAAGATCGGCGTCATGTTCGGCAGCCCCGAAACCACCACCGGCGGCAACGCGCTCAAGTTCTACGCCTCGGTGCGCCTCGATATCCGCCGCACCGGCACCATCAAGAAGGGCGACGAAGCGATCGGCAACGAGACCAAGGTCAAGGTGGTCAAAAACAAGGTCTCGCCTCCCTTCAAGACCGCCGAATTCGACATCCTGTTTGGTGAAGGCATCTCGCGTGAAGGCGAAATCATCGACATGGGCGTGAACGCCAAAATCATCGAAAAATCGGGGGCCTGGTACGCCTACAACGGCGAAAAGATCGGCCAGGGCCGCGACAACGCCCGCGAATTCCTGCGCGAAAACAGCGATCTGGCGATTGAAATCGAAAACAAGGTGCGCGAATCCCTCGGGATTGCCCTGCGGCCCACGGGCGAAGTCGAAGAGGCCTGATGAACCGCCCGGCCTTTGAGCCCAGCCTCAAGGGCCGTGCCCTGCGGCTCCTGAGCCAGCGAGAACATTCGCGGCAGGAGCTCGAACGCAAACTGGCCGGGCACGAAACCGAGCCCGGCCAACTGGCCCGGGCGCTGGACGAACTTCAGGCGCGGGGCTTCATCAGTGAAGAGCGGGTGATCGAATCGGTCATCCACCGCCGCGCAGGCAGACTGGGGACGGCCCGGCTCCAACAGGAGCTGGCAGCCAAGGGCTTGTCGGGCGAGGCCGTGTCTCAGGCGCTGGAAGCTTTGCGCAGCACCGAGCTCGACCGCGCCCGCGAGGTCTGGATTCGCAAGTTCGGTGAACCCGCCACCGACCCCAAGGAACGCGCCCGTCAGGTACGCTTTCTGATCAGCCGGGGCTTTGCAGCCGAGATCGTCCGCCGCGTGGTGCAGGGTGCGGACGAATGACCAGGCAAAGCCCTCTGGGGGCTCCCCCCAACGGAACGTCCTGATGGCAGGACAACCCATCTTGCTTCGGCGAGCTCCCTGAAGGAGCCAATGAAGCCGGGGAGAGCCGCCAGAGGGCTCCCGCACGGCTTCAGTATGGGCTGGCCGCCCCGATCGTTCAGTGCGCCAGCACCCGGACGGGAGAAAGTGGTCAGAGGCCCAGCATCAACTCAATGTTCTGCACAGCGGCCCCGCTGGCCCCCTTGCCCAGGTTGTCCAGACGGGCAAACAGCACCGCATGGCGGGCTTCCTCATTCGCGAACACGCGCAATTCCAGTTTGTTGGTGTTGTTGAGAGCGAGCGCGTCGAGCTTGGCGTTCTCGGTCGGCGCCTCCACGCTGACCCAGCCCCTGTCACCCGAATCGGCCTGGCTGGCGGCGTAGTGGGCGCGCAGGGCTTCGTGCAGATCAGCCGCCTTGGGCTGGCCGGGCAACTGGTCCAGGTGCAGGGGCAGTTGCACCAGCATGCCCTGACGGAAATTGCCCACCGCTGGCACAAACAGCGGTCGGCAAGTCAGCCCGGTGTAACGCATGATCTCAGGAATGTGCTTGTGCTTGAGGCCGAGGGCGTAAGCCTCGTAAAGCGGCGCACGACCGGCTTCGTAATCCTCGATCATGGTGCGGCCACCGCCGGAGTAGCCGCTGACCGAGGGCAAACACAAAGGGAAGTCCTTTGGAATCAGGCCCGCATCGACCAGCGGACGGATCAGGGCGATGGCCCCCGTGGCGTAACAGCCGGGGTTGGCCACGCGCTCGGCTTTTTGCACGGCCTGCCTCTGGCCTGCGCTCAGTTCCGGAAAGCCGTAAACCCAGCCCGGCGCGCAACGGTGGGCCGTGGACGCATCAACGATGCGCGGCTTTGGGCCAGGCAGGGCGTCGATCATGGCCACCGACTCGAGGGCCGCATCGTCGTGCAGGCACAGCACCACCAGATCGGCCGCGGCCATCAGCTCGCGCTTGGCCTCGGGGTCCTTGCGGCGGGCCGGGTCGATGCCCAGCACCTGAACCTCAGGCATGAGGGCCAGACGTTCCCGGATTTGCAGACCGGTGGTGCCGGCTTCGCCGTCAATGAAGATTTTTTGGGTCATGGGTGTGCGGGTTGCTGCGCCTGGGCTTGATATGCGTCATGGCAATGTAAGACGCCGGGCCGAAGATTTGGTGCGTTGCAGCATGATACAGTCGAAGGCTGCAGTGTCCAGAGCCAGCTGGCGGGCGAATCACCCCGGCGGGCCGGTCAGTTCAACCCCCCCCCCTCTACGAGAGAGACCTCATGAAGATTCACGAGTACCAGGGCAAGGAAATCTTGCGTCAATTTGGTGTGCCGGTGCCGCGTGGCATTCCGGCGTTCACGGTGCAGGAGGCGGTGGAAGCCGCCCAGAAACTGGGCGGACCGGTCTGGGTGGTGAAGGCCCAGATCCACGCCGGGGGCCGTGGCAAGGGCGGTGGCGTGAAGGTCGCCAAATCCATCGAACAGGTCAAGGAACTGGCCGAGCAAATCCTGGGCATGCAGCTCAAGACCCACCAGACCGGCCCCGAAGGCCAGAAGGTGCGTCGCCTCTACATCGAAGACGGTGCGGACATCAAAAAAGAATATTACGTGTCCCTGGTGACCGACCGCGCCACCCAGAAAGTGGCCGTGATCGCGTCGAGCGAAGGCGGCATGGACATCGAGGAAGTGGCGCACAGCACGCCCGAGAAAATCGTCACCGAGCTGGTCGACCCCCTGACGGGTCTGGGCCAGGCGCAAGCCCTCAAGATCGCCAATGCGATCGGCCTGAGCGGCGGCTCTGCCGACCAGACGGCCGATGTCCTGCAAAAGCTCTACAAGTGCTACATGGACACCGACGCCTCGCTGGTGGAAATCAACCCCCTGAACTGCGACAGCAAGGGCAACATCATCGCCCTGGACTCCAAGTTCAACTTTGACTCCAACGCCCTGTTCCGCCACCCCGAAATCGTGGCCCTGCGCGACCTGGACGAAGAAGACCCGGCCGAAGTCGAGGCCTCCAAGTTCGACCTCGCCTACATCTCGCTGGACGGCAACATCGGCTGCCTGGTGAACGGCGCGGGTCTCGCGATGGCCACGATGGAC
>CAYSIY010000237.1:0-3131 GCA_964431215.1 uncultured Limnohabitans sp. | reverse complement strand
CATGAACAGCAGCCAGGCCATCATGCGCTGCACGTATTCGAGCTCGATGTCGTAGGGTCGCTCGATGATCATCGAGCCCTGGATCCAGGGTGAAGCCAGGTGCAGGTAGCGGATGTCCCCGTCTTCAGAGAAATGGACTTCGGGCAGGGCTGGGCTTGTCTTTCGGCTCATGGGCATCGTCCTTGGGGCGGCGGCGGCAGTGCCTGGCCGGCCGCCTGTGCCAGTGGCTGCAGACCGGGCAGCACGCGCTGCGCGTTGGCCGTGGTGGCCTGCGCCAGCGTCGGCATGTCCATGCCGCGCAGATCGGCGAGGACCTGGGCCATGCGCGGCAACTCGGCCGGGGTGTTTCGCCCCTGCGGCGTGCCAGAGGCACGGGCTTGGGCGGTGCGGTAAATCCACTGCGGCGGAATGTCGGGCGCATCGGTTTCGAGCACCAGCGCACCCAGGGGCAGGCTGCAGGCCAGATGGCGCAGCGCGGTGGCCCGCTCGAAACTCATGGCGCCGCCAAAACCCAATGCAAAACCCTGGTCAATGAAAGCCCGGGCCTGCTGCACGCTGCCATTGAAGGCGTGCGCGATGCCGCCCTTCACGCCCACCTGGCGCAAGCCCTTGAGCAGCAGGTCAGCCGAGCGGCGCACATGCAGGATGACCGGCAAACCGTGCTTTCGGGCGAGCTGCAACTGCGCCAGATAAAAGCGCCACTGGCGCTCGCGCATGGGCGGCGTGCACAAGTCGGGCACAAAAAAGTCCAGTCCGATCTCACCCACGGCCAGCAAGCGCGGATCGTCGCGGGCCTCGCTCAAAGCCTCGTCCAGGGCCTGCAGGTCATCGTCCTGCGCGGCCGGGACATACAGCGGGTGGATGCCCAGGGCATAGGCATCACCGTGCCTGACCGCCAGCGCCCGCACGCCCGGCCAGTCGCTGCGCTGCACCGCAGGCAGCACGCACAGGGCCACACCGGCCTCGCGGGCTTGCTGACGCACGGCATCACGGTCGGCATCAAACTCGCGGGCGTCAAGGTGGCAATGGGTATCGATCCAGGACATGGTGCCTGAGCTTGAAAAGGTGTTTTTCAAGACTGGCGGAATTCCGTGAAGAAACCATGATCAACTTCATAAGTCGTCACGGGCTTCAAACCCAACTCCAGACCTTCAAGCATATCCAGCAATTTTTCACCATCTATCAGCTCAATGGGAGGCACGCCATCGCGTGAAGCCTCTTTTTTTGCCTCAGCAGTGAATGTTCCGGTGGTGATCACGATCCCTTTATCAGCTCTTCCTGCCATAGCCCCTCTGAAATCTCGAATATCGGGAGAGGACACTGATTTAGCATAACGCTTACATTGAAAAAGCACTTTGAAGCTCACCAAGTGATTAATTTGAAGCGTTCCATAGCCATCTATGCCACCGTCACCGCTTTGGCCAGTGACATTGACTTGGGTAAATCCGGCCTCACGCAAAATTCGCTGTGCTAGTCGCTCAAAACCAGCAGGGGGAAGGGATAGCAAAACCTTCAACGCTTCTGATCTGTAATCATTGGAAGCAGCACCATTGGCTTCAGCGACCTGTTCAGCCATAGGCTCGGGAACACTGCTTTTCGTTTTGCGCTTTTCGTCAAATACCTTTACCCATTTAGCGAATATTTCACCCGCCTGATTGACATTAATTTGTGCCGTACGCCCTCTTTCAGTCAGGCTCCAAATCCCGCGTTTCGATGAGTCCAGCAAACCCTCTCTGACAAGATAAAAACGTGCCCACGCTACGTTTGTTTTGAGGCGAGACCCACCTGAGGGCAAGAGTTCATTCTGCTCTTCCTCAGTCAGACGCATGTCAGCAGCTATTTGTTCGACAACTTCATCAGGCCGACCAGACCCTCCCAGTTTGCGAAGAGCCTCCAACAGAGGACCGAAGTAGCGAAGGAATTTAGTCCCATCGGTGTTTTTCAACTTTGTCATAAGTTCATTAACTTGAAGTTGATACGCCGCTTGCAAGCCGCCCCTGCAGCAATTGCAACTGCCGATCACACCGCTCGGCCAGACTGCGGTCGTGGGTCACCACCACCAGCGCCATCGCCCGTTCGCGTGCCAGTTGCAGCATCAGATCGAACACCCCATCGGCCGTGGCCCGGTCGAGGTTGCCGGTGGGTTCGTCGGCCAACACGCAGGCCGGCTCGGTCACCAGGGCGCGGGCAATCGCCACGCGCTGGCGCTCACCGCCCGAGAGCTGCGAGGGACGGTGCAGCAGCCGCTCGCCCAGGCCCACCCGGTCCAGCCATTGGGCCGCCCGCTGCAGGGCCTGCGGGCGGGGCATGCGGCGAATCCAGAGCGGCATGGCGACGTTTTCCTGTGCGCTGAACTCGGGCAGGAGGTGGTGAAACTGGTAGACAAAGCCCAGATGGCGGTTGCGCTGTTCGCCTTGCCCGGCTGCGCTCAGGCCCGAAAGCGGACACCCCAGCAGCCTCACCGAGCCTGAAGACGGCGCGTCCAGCCCCCCCAGCACATGCAACAGCGTGCTCTTGCCCGAGCCGGAGGCGCCCACAATGGCCAGCGTCTGGCCGGCGTACACCGTCAGGTCCACGTCGTGCAGGACCTGCACTTTGAGTGCGCCATCGGCATAGCCTTTGCTGATCTGCTCGGCCTGCAGGACCGGGGGGTTGGACTCATTCATAACGCAGGGCCTCGGCCGGGTTGACGCGGCTGGCTCGCCAGCTGGGGTAGAGGGTCGCCACCAGCGCCAGCACCAGAGAGATCAGCGCAACCGGCACGATGTCGCTGGCCAGCGGTTCGCTGGGCATGCGGCTGATCAGGTAAATGTCCTTGGGCAGGAAGCTGGCATTGAACAGGCGCTCGAGCGCGGGCACGATCACGTCGATATTGAACGCCACCAGCAGGCCCAGCGCGAGTCCGCTGAAGGTACCGATCACGCCCACGGTGGCCCCCTGCACCACAAAAATGCCCATGATGCTGCGCGGACTCGCCCCCAGCGTGCGCAGGATGGCGATGTCGGCACGTTTGTCGGTCACGGTCATGACCAGCGTGCTCACCAGGTTGAAGGCGGCCACCGCCACGATCAGGGTCAGGATGATGAACATCATGCGTTTTTCAACCTGCACGGCGGCAAACCAGGTGCGGT
>CAYSIY010000236.1:0-3318 GCA_964431215.1 uncultured Limnohabitans sp. | reverse complement strand
CCAACCGGGTCCACGGACCAAGGCGTCTTCTTCGGTGCGGCGCTTGGCATCGATGGCCACCACAATGCACTGCGCGCCATACTTGAGCGAGGCGTCTTCAATGACTTGCGGGTTGGCTATTGCCGCGGAGTTGAAACTGGTTTTGTCAGCGCCGGCATTCAGCAGACGGCGTACATCGTCCACAGTACGCACCCCGCCACCGACAGTGAGCGGGATGAACACCTGCGAGGCCACCGCCTCGATGATGTGCAGGATCAGGTCGCGACCGTCGCTGGTGGCGGTGATGTCGAGGAAGGTGAGCTCGTCAGCGCCCTGCTCGTTGTAGCGGGCCGCGATCTCGACCGGATCACCGGCATCGCGCAGTTCAAGAAAGTTGACGCCCTTGACCACGCGACCACCGGTCACGTCCAGGCAGGGGATGATGCGTTTGGCAAGCATGAAATCAATGTTCAGTAGAGTCAGCAGCGGTCTTCTCTTGGGCGTCTGCAATACGACCATCATCCGCTATCAGAAGATGTTCAAGCACACCGTTTCGTTCAATCACAATGGCTGTGTGCGTCTGTGCAGCAATTTTGCGGGCCTGAATGGCTGCACGCTCAATGGCAGCCATGGAGCCACGAAGGCTATGGCTGCGCGCCAATTCAATGGATGGTGTTCGCATCATTTTTCACCCCAGCTTAGCAGGACAGGTTTCATTCCTGAATTGTCGTACAACGCCCAGGCATCAACCACCGGCTTGTACAAGTTTTCAAAATTCCAATAGCCCGTCTCAAAGCGACGGGCAATGACATCCGCCGGAATGTTGTGTCCGCCCTGCAAGACACGTTGACGCACTCGCGCATGAGCCTCATGCGCACTGGAGAGCTTCAGGAAGATCAGCGTGACTCGATAGCCCGCCGCTCTCCACTGCTGGATGGATCGCAGATAACCCCGGCCCGACAAGGTGGTTTCCAAAGCAAAGCTTTCGCGTTTGCGGAAATGCAATTGCAATTGCTCCAGCATCAAGCGCCCTGCTTGCAATGCTGCAGTTTCAGGAGCAAAAGGTGCCAGTCCAGCGGCAATCAAATCCGCATTGACAAACACATTGCAACGAGCCTCCTGAGGCAGCAATTCACGTGCGAATGTGGTTTTCCCAGCGCCATTGGGGCCTGCGATGATGAGAACTTCCAGGTCCTGAGCCATCACTGAGTCAGGTGTTGACCCGCAGACGCTGTGCGCCCTGCCAGAAGTCACCGGGCGCGATGCGGATGGGTTCGTACACCTGTGCGGCTTCGACGCACAGCATGTGTTGCCAGCCGCTCGGGGGCATGTCGGCCAGGGTGGCGCATTTGTCGGCGCCGGGGTTCCAGACCACCGTCTGTGCCCAATCCGGGTCTTGCTCGATGTGCAGGGCGTGGGGGCCGTCGTGCAGGGTGTAGCCCTGCGGCGCGGCGGAATAAACCCGGTCAAATTCGCCGGCAAAGCGCAGCTCAGGTGCCGCTGTGCCGTGGCGGTCGGTCACCGCGTCCCACTCGGCGCGCCCGCCCAGGCCCAGCAGGCGCACTTGCGTCACATCGTCAACGGCAAAGTAGCTGTGCAGGGCACCGGTAAAGGCCAGGGGTTTCGCGTCGGTGTTGCGCACCGCCAGCTCGACCTGCAAGGCCCCCGGGGCCAGTTCGATCAGCAGCCGGGCTTCAAAGGCCTGGTCCCACCAGGGGCGGGTGCTGGCACTGTCGTTCAGGGCCAAGGCCAGGTGCGCCCGGTCGGCGTGCAGTTGCGGTGCATGCACAGTCCAGGGCAGGTTGCGGGCAAAGCCGTGCTTGGGCAGGCGCTCGGCCAGGGGGCCGCGCTGGTTGAACTGCGGAAAACACACCGGGATGCCGCCACGGATGGCGGCGCGGCCATCCATCAGAGTGCGGGGGCTGAGGTACAGGCGCTCGCGCCCGCCTGCCACCCACGACAACACATGGGCACCGTGGTGCGCCACGACCACCCGATCTCCGCCAGGCAGGACCAGCTCGGTGGCGGGCAGACCCGCAAAAACCAGATCGCGAGCGCTGGCGATGCCCGGCATGGTCAGCCGTTCAGCTCGTCGGCGCGCGCCTGCGCGGCGGCAAAGTCCAGGTCGCCCGAGTAGATGGCCCGCCCACAAATCACGCCTTCCACGCCTTCATCTTCGACGGCGCAGAGTTGCTCAATGTCGGCCATATTGGACAGCCCACCCGAGGCAATGACCGGGATGGTGAGCGCCTGCGCCAGCTTGACGGTGGCATCGATGTTGATGCCGCTGAGCATGCCGTCGCGGCCAATGTCGGTGTAGATGATGGACTCGACGCCCCAGTCCTCGAACTTTTTGGCCAGGTCCACCACTTCGTGGCCGGTGAGCTTGCTCCAGCCATCGGTGGCGACCTTGCCGTCCTTGGCATCGAGGCCAACGATGATGTGGCCGCCAAAGGCGGTGCAGGCGTCCTTGAGGAAACCGGGGTTCTTGACGGCGGCCGTGCCGATGATCACGTACTGCAGGCCGGCATCGATGTATTTTTCGATGGTGTCCAGATCGCGGATGCCGCCGCCCAACTGCACCGGGATGTCCTGGCCCACCTCTTGCAAGATGGCCTTGATGGCGGAAAAGTTCTGCGGCTTGCCGGCAAAAGCGCCGTTGAGGTCCACCAGATGCAGGCGGCGTGCGCCCTGCTCAAACCAGTTGCGGGCCATCGCCGCAGGGTCTTCCCCAAAAGTGGTGGCCTGGTCCATATCGCCCTGTTTGAGGCGAACGCAGTGGCCGTCCTTGAGGTCAATGGCGGGAATCAGAATCATGGCGATGTCAGAAACAAAATGGCGTCAGGGTTGCCAGTGGAGGAAGTTGCGGTAGAGGGCCAGGCCCTGGTCCGCGCTTTTTTCAGGGTGAAACTGGGTGGCAAAAATATTATCGCGTGCGACAGCGCAGGCAAAACGCCCGCCGTAGTCGGTTTCGGCGGCGCAGTGGGCCGGGTTGGCCACACGGGCATGAAAGCTGTGCACAAAGTAAAACCAGCTTCCATCCTCGATGCCCTGCCACAGGGCGTGTTCGGGCTGGAGGGTCGAATGGGTGGGCCAGACCTGGTTCCAGCCCATCTGAGGCACCTTGTAGCGGGTGCCATCGGGCTGCAGCTGCCCGGCCAGATCGAACTTGACCACCTCACCCGGGATCAGCCCCAGGCCCGGCGTATCGCCCTCGGCACTGTGGTCGAGCAGCATCTGCATGCCCACACAGACGCCAAACAGCGGCTTGCTGGCAGCGGCTTGCAGCACGGCCTCCAGCAGGCCCGATTCGCGCAACTCGCGCATGCAGTCGGGCAT
>CAYSIY010000235.1:0-3333 GCA_964431215.1 uncultured Limnohabitans sp. | reverse complement strand
AGGCACTGGCCCACATCACCGGCGGCGGCCTGCTCGAAAACATTCCGCGCGTGCTGCCCGAGGGCCTGGCCGCCCACCTGCAAAAAGGCAGCTGGCCGCAAACCGAGCTCTTTGCCTGGCTGCAAAAGACCGCCGGCATTGACGACATCGAGATGAACCGCACCTTCAACAACGGCATCGGCATGGTGGTCGTGATCGCCGCTGACCAGGCCGAGGCCTGCGCTGCCACGCTGCGGTCTTTGGGTGAGACGGTCTACACCATCGGCCGGATTGCCCCGCAAGGCAGCGGCGCGCACGTGGTGGTGGCCTGATCAAAGCCCGGCGGCGATCTCTTTCATGCGGGCCGAGAGCGCATCATGGTCTGCCGCCAGCGGCTGTGCTTGCAGATAGGCCTGCAGATCGGACAGCGCCTGCCCGGCCTGCCCCAGCTCGGCATGCACCAGGCCGCGGTCGCGACGCTCATGCATGTCGTGCGGCAGCAAGACCACCAGCCGCTGCATGACCGCGAGCATGCGCGGCCAGTCTTCCTGACTGCGAAAAATTTCCTTGAGGTTACGCAACATGCGCGCCAGCAGGTCACGCGGCGGACACGCCTGCAGGTACAAACCCAGGGGTGTCTCGCCCTCGTCCAGATCGGCCCCGGCCAGGCGATCGGCATCGTCACGGTAAGGGGCCAGCCGCTCGGCCAAAGTGTCCAGGCCCAATGACTGGCCAGTGGCCGGATCGATCACCACCAGCCCCGCCTCCAGCGCCACCTTCACCAGGAAATGACCGGGAAACCCGATGCCCTGCGCGTGCAGACCCAGTCCTCGCGCCAGCTCCAGCCAGATCACCGCCAATGAAATCGGGATGCCGCGACGCGTTCGCAGCACCTCGTGCAGGTAGCTGTTCTCGGGCGCGTAATAGTCGTTGGCGTTCAGGCCAAAGCCCAGGTCCTTGTAGAAGACCTGGGTGAGTACCGCCAGACGCGTCAGGTCGTCAGCACCGGGGGCCAGGCGGGAGCGAACACGTCGCAACAGGCGCTCGACATCGGCCAGCACCTGCTCCACATCCAGGGTGGGCTCTTCATCCTGGGCGATGCTGGCGGCAGCTTCGAGCAAGGGCAGATCCTCGTCGCTGTGCACCAGACTGGCAAAGTACTCCAGCGGAGTAGGAGCCTGAAAAGACAAGACCATGGTCAACGTTTGAGAAACGCCCTGAGCCGCAGGCCGACGACCCAGAGACTCAGGAAGTACAAAAGCGCCGAAGCGAGGAGCACGGCCAGCATATGGCCGATGCGCAGCCAGGGTTGGGCGCGCAAGCCCGTCCAGTCCACATGACCGGCAGCCCACCCGAGCCAAGCGGTCAACAGCAGGGTGGCCAGCATCACCCGCAGGGCAAACACGCCCCAGCCGGGCCGGGGCCGGTAGCTGCCCCGGCGCAGCAAGCCGATCAGGAGCCAGAGGGCATTGATCGTGGCCCCCAGACCGATGGACAGGGCCAGGCCCGCATGCTGCAGCCAGGGCACAAAAAGCAGGTTCAGCACTTGCGTGATGACCAGCACCGCCACCGCAATCCTGACCGGGGTGCGGATGTCCTGGCTCGCAAAATAACCCGGGGCCAACACCTTGATCGCCACCAGACCCACCAAGCCGACACCGTATCCGGTGAGCGACAGGGTGGTCTGTTGCACATCACGATCGGTGAAAGCTCCGTAGTGGTAGAGCACCGCCACCAAGGGCCCGGAAAACACCAGCAAAGCCGCAGCACAGGGTACGGCCAGCAAGACCACCAGGCGCAGTCCCCAGTCCAGCATGTCGGTATAGCTGTCGTTGTCGCCCGAGGCCCGGGCAGCCGCCAGTTGCGGCATCAAGACGACCCCAAGGGCCACGCCGAGGATGGCGGTCGGAAATTCCATCAGGCGATCGGCATAACTGAGCCAGCTCACGCTGCCTGCGGCCAGATGCGACGCAATCTGGGTGTTGATGAGCAGCGAGATTTGCGCCACCCCCACCCCCAGCAGGGCAGGTGCCATGAGGCTGAGGATGCGACGGGTGGCCTGATTGCCCCAGGCTTCACGCACGGCCCGCATCGAAAGACCCAGTCGGGGCAGCAGGCCCAGCCTGCGCAAGGCCGGAATCTGCACGGCCAGCTGCAGGAGTCCGCCCAACATGACCCCCGCAGGCAGGGCAAAAATCGTCTCGATGCCTTGCCGGGCCAACCATGGTGCGCCGAGCCATGCCGCCAGAATGACCGAAAGATTGAGCAGCACAGGCGTGGCCGCAGGCACGGCAAAACGTTTCCAGGTGTTCAGGATGCCGGCCGACAGGGCGACCATGGACATGAAACCAATGTACGGGAACATCCAGCGGGTCATGGTGACCGCGATGTCAAAACCTGGCCCCTGACCCAAGCCGCTGGCCAGGACCCAGACCAGCGCCGGAGCCAGCAGCACACCGAGAAGCGAAAACACCAGCAACACCCAGGCCAGCACGGTGGCGACACTGTCGATTGCCGCCTTGGTGGCCTGATCGCCCTGCTCGGCACGGGTCGCGGCCAGCACCGGCACAAAGGCCTGACTGAAAGCGCCTTCGGCAAACAGGCGCCTGAACAAGTTGGGAATGCGAAAGGCCACATTGAAGGCATCGGTCAGGGCGCTGGCACCGAACATGGCGGCGATCAGCAACTCCCGCGCCAGCCCGGTCACGCGCGAGGCCAGGGTGAAGACGGAGACAACAGAGGCGGATCGAAGCAGGCTCACCCCCGAAGTGTAGCGGCGCGTGGGCGCGCACGGATCCCGTTTTCCGCCTCTGCTAGAATGCCGGGTTCGCTGACATCATCCTCAGACACTCAAGGATACTCAAAATGGCATCTGGTAAGCCCAAGAAAAAGAACCCGCGCCTGGCCTCTGGCCGCAAGCGCGCACGTCAAGACGTGAAACTCAACGCCGCGAATTCATCGTTGCGCTCCAAATACCGCACCGCCGTCAAGAACGTCGAGAAGGCCGTTGCCGCTGGCGACAAGAGCAAGGCCGCCGAACTGTTCGGCAAGATGCAGGCCGTGGTGGACACCATCGCCGACAAGGGCATCTTCCACAAAAACAAGGCCGCTCGCGACAAGAGCCGCCTGAGCGCCAAGGTCAAAACCTTGGCCACCGCGGCCTGAACATCAGGTCCACCAGCCCGGCCTGATCACCCAGGCCGCCGTTTGTAACGGGTGCGCTGTCAGCAAAGCAAAAAGCCGTCGCAAGACGGCTTTTTTGTTGTCACGGCACCAGCGCCCCTTTGACCACTTGCAACTGGTTGTCCCGGGCAAAGTTCAGCACAAAGTCCCACGCCATGACCTCAGCCTCGC
>CAYSIY010000234.1:0-3348 GCA_964431215.1 uncultured Limnohabitans sp. | reverse complement strand
TCGATGTCGCGCACATAAAAGCCCATGTGGCTGAACACCAGGCTATTGCGCTGACCCAGAGGGTTGGACATGGAAGGCCTCCTATAATGAAAACGTGATGGATTTTATAGATTAAAAAACGATATTTACCTAATGGTTTCTCCTATTATGAGAAAACAATGATTTATTCAGAATCCACCCAGACCTTTGGGTCTTGAGCTACATCAACCTCTGGAGATAAACCATGAACCACACCACCCGCCGCGTGAGCCTCGCTGCTTTGAGCTTGGCACTGCTGAGCGTCTTGCCCGCTGTGGCACAGGACTACCCGAACAAACCCGTCAAAATCATTGCGCCCTTCCCAGCGGGCACCGGTCCGGATGCCAACACTCGTGAAATCGCACAGGAGCTGTCCAAGGCGCTGGGCCAATCGGTGGTGGTGGAAAACCGTCCCGGCGCCTCCACCATGATCGGCATGGAAGCGGGCGCCAAGGCCACGCCCGACGGCTACACCCTGGTGATGGGCTCGACCACCTCGATGTCGGTGGTGCCCTACACCTATGGTGCCAAGGTGCCCTACAAGGTTGAGCGAGACTACGTGCCCATCAGCATCGTGGGTCTGCTCAATACCGCTCTCACCGCACACCCCAGCTTGCCCGAAAAGAGTGCCAAAGAACTGATCGAACGCCTGAAGAAGCAGCCCGGTTCGGTCACGGCGGCCACCTCGGGTGTCGGCAGTTACTCGCACCTGGCCGGTGAATGGTTTGCCTCCAGCGCGGGCGTGAAGATCGACTTTGTGCCCTACAACACCACCAGCCCATATGCCGACTTGGTGGCTGGACAGGTGAACGTGATTTTTGACGCACTGCCTGCAGCTATTGGCAATGTGCGCGCCGGAAAACTCAAGATCCTTGCACTCACCGGCAAAACGCGCCACCCCAACTTCCCCGATGTGCCAACCTTTGCCGAAGCCGGTCTGCCCGACTACAGCCCCACCGCTTGGATTGGCCTGTTTGCGCCAGCAGGCACGCCAGCGCCCATCGTGGCTAAGTTGGGTGAAGCCATGCAAAAAGCCGCCGCACAAAACCCTGAGCTGATCGCCCGTTGGCGTGCCTTTGGGGGTGACCTCAAGGCCCAGACGCCCGCCGAGTTCAGCGCCTTTCTCAAGCAGGACGACGCCCTGTGGGGTCCGGCCATCCGCAAAGCTGGCGTGAAGCTGGACTGAGCATGGGCAGCACCGCATTTGTGCAGGCGCTTGAAGAGCGTCGCCGCCAGGCCCTGCTTGCGTGCGATCTGCCCGCCTTGCAGGGCTTGTTGGCCGACGACTTGGTCTATGTGCATTCCACTGGGGTGTGCGACCGCAAGGACACGTATCTGGCCAAACTCTCGGGTGGTAGCCTCCGATACTTGGAGCTGAACTTCCATGACTTGCAGGTGCAGCTCTTGCAGCAGGCTGCCGTGGTCATCGGCCGCATGGCCGCCGTTGTCAGCAAAGACGGGCAGCAAAAGAAGGTGGCCAGCCTGTTCATGACGGTGTGGGCCTGTGGTGCAGATGGCGCTTGGCGATTGCATGCCCACCAGGGCACGCCAGTGACCGCTACTTGAGAGGTTTTCATGATCGACAAAATCGCCCGCAGTGTGGCCGAAGCCATTGGCCCCGTGGCTGATGGCGCCACCGTGTTGATTGGGGGCTTTGGCACCGCGGGCATTCCCAATGAACTCATTGATGGCCTGATTGCACAAGGTGCCAAAGACCTGACCCTCGTCAATAACAACGCGGGCAACGGCGACACCGGACTGGCCGCCTTGCTCAAGACCGGGCGTGTGCGCAAGATGATCTGCAGCTTTCCTCGGCAGACCGACTCGCACGTGTTTGACGCGCTTTACCGCAGCGGCCAGATCGAACTGGAGCTGGTACCGCAAGGCAATCTGGCCGAGCGCTTGCGCGCTGCAGGCGCGGGTGTGGGGGCGTTTTTCACGCCCACGGGCTACGGCACTGAGCTGGCGCGTGGCAAAGAAACGCGTGAAATCAACGGGCGACAGTACGTGCTCGAATACCCGATCCACGGCGATCTCGCGCTCATCAAAGCCGAGCGTGGGGACCGCTGGGGCAACCTCACGTACCGCATGGCGGCGCGTAACTTTGGCCCCGTGATGGCCACTGCTGCACGGCGCACCGTGGCCTCAGTGCACGAGGTGTTGCCCCTGGGTGCAATTGACCCCGAAAGCATCGTGACACCAGGCATCCATGTGAGCGCCGTGGTGCAGGTGGATCGCGTGGCCACCGAAGGTGGCGGATTCAGGAAGGCCGCATGATGGGCGCTACATACACACGCCGCAGCAAGGACGAGCTGGCGCGCCTGGTGGCGCAAGACATTCACGACGGCGCCTATGTGAACCTGGGCATCGGCATGCCCACGCTGGTGGCCAACCACATCCCAGCAGGGCGCGAGGTCATCTTGCACAGCGAAAACGGCATTTTGGGCATGGGCCCGGCGACCGCACAGGGACACGAAGACTACGACCTCATCAATGCCGGCAAGCAACCCGTGACATTGCTGCCTGGCGGTGCGTTTTTTCACCACGCTGACAGCTTCGCCATGATGCGTGGCGGCCACCTGGACATCTGCGTGCTCGGGGCTTTTCAGGTCTCTGCCACAGGCGATCTGGCCAACTGGAGCACCGGCGAAACTGGCGCTATTCCTGCCGTGGGCGGGGCGATGGACCTCGCGGTGGGGGCCAAACAGACGTGGGTGATGATGGACCTGCTCACCAAAACCGGCGGGAGCAAGGTGGTGCGTGAATGCAGTTACCCGCTCACTGGTCTGGCCTGCGTCAAGCGCATCTACAGCGACCTGGCCACTCTCGAATGCACGCCACTGGGCCTGCGCATCGTGGATTTGGTGGATGGGCTGTCGCGCGAAGAGTTAGAACGCCTCACGGGCTTACCTATGTTGTCGGGCTAATTCTTTTGCCACAGTGCAGTGGGCGAGGGCGGTTGCCAGCGGTTAATCCAACGGTGCGAAAATTGCACCATGACCATCCCCCCAGCTGTCAAAAGCGCGCGCGCTGCTGCAACCCACACCGCCCCTAAAAAATACCTGCGCAACCTGCTCAGCCGTCGGCTTGAGCAAATCGAAGATAGGCTTTATGCCAATGCGGCAGTGAACGGCTATGGTGACATTACCCCAGCGATGGCACGGTTTTACGGCCATTTGGCGGGGCGCCCCATCCATATGGCGGAGTTGGCGCGAAAGCTCTCTGTTTCGCGGCAGGCGGTGCACAAGATGGCGCTTGAAGGCGTGCGCGCAGGCTACATTGAGGTGGTGCCTTGCGACCAGTCGGGGCGGCAAAAAATTATCCGTTTCA
>CAYSIY010000233.1:0-3351 GCA_964431215.1 uncultured Limnohabitans sp. | reverse complement strand
TCCACCCCCGGGCCTTTGCCGTACCAGATGCCGAACACGCCATCAAAGCGGTTGCTGCCTTGTGGCGCAAAGCCCAGTTGCTGCGTGCCCCACGGGGCGGTGGCGGCGAGCTCTTCGTTCACGCCGGGCTGGAAGACGATGTTCTGCGCCTTCAGGTATTTTTGCGCTTTCCACAGGGCCTGGTCATAGCCGCCCAGGGGCGAGCCCCGGTAACCGCTGATGAAGCCCGCCGTGTTCTTGCCCGCCAGCGCGTCACGTTGGCGCTGCAACATCGGCAGTTTGACCAGGGCCTGCACCCCGCTCATGAAGGCGCGGCCCACATCGAGGCTGTATTTGTCGTCCAGCGTGACGGTTTCCAGGGCTTGGCGGATGGGGTCGGGCAGGGGGGCGTTCATGGCCGGTCTCCTCTAGGCTGCTGCTGCGGACCAGTGTAGAGGCAGGGGGCCGACAGGTGCTTGCTTTCGGTGACAGGATTTGCCCTAGTTTCTGAAAGATTCTTGCTCAATAATCCAGTGAATGGAAACACTCGATAAATTTGACTGGTTGATCCTGAATGAATTGCAACGTGATGGCCGTCTGTCCAATGCCGAGCTTGCACAGCGGGTGGGCCTGTCGGCTGCGCCCTGCTGGCGACGGGTCAAGGCGCTGGAGCGGGGCGGCTACATCCAGGGCTACCGGGCGGTGATCGACCGCCACAAGGTCGGGCTGGATGTGCTGGCTTTTGTGCGGCTCGATGCCGAGCGCAACCGTGGCGACATCACCCGCGAGCTCGAAGAGGCCCTCCGCAAGATTCCCGAGGTGACAGCCTGCCACTACATCAGCGGCTCCGGCACCTTCGAGCTGGAGGTGGTGGCGCGTGATCTCGATGCCTTCAGCACCTTTGCCCGCGAGGTCTTGCTCAACCTGCCCAACGTTAAGGACCTGCACACCAGCTTTTCGCTCGGTGAGGTCAAGGCCTCCGGCGCTTTGCCCCTGAGGCCCTGAGCCGCTTCAGGGGTAGAGCCCGCGCAGTTCGCGGGCCTGCAGCATGCGGGTGCAGGCGATGATGAAGGTGGCGGTGCGCAGGCTGACCTGGTGCTTGTCGGCCATGGCCCAGATGGCATCCAGGGCCTCGCGCATGATGCGCACCAGACGGGCGTTGATTTCGTCTTCGCTCCAGAAAAAGCTGGAGAAATCCTGCACCCATTCAAAGTAGCTCACGGTCACACCGCCCGCGTTGGCGATGACGTCGGGCACCACCAGAATGCCGCGCTCGGCCAGGATGTCGTCGGCTTCGGGCGTCGTCGGGCCGTTGGCGCCTTCAATCACCAGCCGCGCCGTGATCTGCTGCGCATTGGCGGCGTTGATCTGTTGTTCCAGTGCCGCCGGAATCAGGATGTCGCAAGGCACCGACCAGAAAGCCTCGTTGACCAAGGGCTCGCCGCCCGCAAACCCCAGCACCGACCCGTGCTCCGCCCCATGCGCCAGCAAGGCGGACACGTCCAGGCCCGCTTCGCGGTAGACGGTGCCGGCATGGTCCTGCACGGCGACCACCCGTGCGCCGGCCTGCTCAAACAGCCGGGCGGCCACACCGCCCACATTGCCCAGGCCCTGCACCGCCACCCGACTGCCCCGGAGGCTCAGCCCCAGGCGTTGCGCGGCCTGCTCGCCCACGGTAAAGACCCCGCGCCCCGTCGCTTCGCGGCGGCCCAGCGAGCCGCCCAGCGTGATGGGCTTGCCCGTGACCACGCCGGTGGCGGTGGCCCCTTCGTTCATCGAGTAGGTGTCCATCATCCAGGCCATGATCTGCTCGTTGGTATTCACATCCGGTGCCGGGATGTCTTTGGTCGGGCCGATGATGATGCCGATCTCGCTGGTGTAGCGCCTTGTCAGCCGTTCGAGTTCACTGCGCGAGAGGGTTTTGGGGTCCACCCGGATACCGCCCTTGGCACCGCCAAAGGGCAGGTTCACCGCAGCGTTCTTGACCGACATCCAGGCCGACAAGGCCATGACTTCGGACAGGGTCACGTCCTGGTGAAAGCGAACCCCGCCTTTGCCCGGGCCTCGGCTGGTGTTGTGCTGCACCCGGTAACCCTCGAAATGCGCAACGGTGCCGTTGTCCAGCTCGATCGGCACATCCACAATGAGCGCCCGCTTGGGCCGCTTGAGGGTTTCGACCCAGCGCGAGAGGTGGCCCAGATAGGGGGTGACGCGGTCGATCTGTTGCAGGTAAATGCCCCATGGCCCCAGATGCTGTGCATCCAGGTAGGAGGGCAGGGCGTGGGTAGCGCGGGTGGCTGCGGACGGGTGTGTGGACATGCCTTGTTTCCTTTCTTCAAACTGACGGCAGCTTATGCGGCGAGGCCGCCCTTGTCCAAAGCCGTTTTGTCGTGACCGCATGCGCTTTGTGCATAAAGCCGCCAAACACCGCATTGGCCCTGCCCCCGGTAAAATCGCGCACCCGGGTTGCTCGCAGCGGGGTTGGCTGCGCATGACCGGATCGTGGCCGACCGCGGCGGCCCACCCAAGCCCTTTGTCTGGCGCCCACCGGGGCGAAACCTCATGTTCTATCCTCAGCAATTCGACGTGATCGTGGTCGGCGGCGGCCATGCCGGGACCGAGGCCGCGCTGGCCGCGGCCCGCATGGGCTGCCAGACCCTTTTGCTCAGCCACAACATCGAGACCTTGGGGCAGATGAGCTGCAACCCCAGCATTGGCGGCATCGGCAAGGGCCATCTGGTCAAGGAAGTGGACGCCCTGGGTGGCGCCATGGCTCTGGCGACCGACGAGGGCGGCATCCAGTTCCGCATCCTCAATTCGTCCAAAGGCCCGGCTGTGCGCGCCACCCGCGCCCAGGCCGACCGCATCCTCTACAAAGCCGCCATCCGCCGCATGCTGGAAAACCAGCCGAACCTGTGGCTGTTCCAGCAGGCGGTGGACGACCTGATGGTCGAAGGCGACGGCGATGGGGCGAGGGTGGTGGGTGCCGTCACCCAGGTCGGCGTCCGCTTCCGCTCGCGCACCGTGGTGCTGACGGCGGGCACTTTTCTGGACGGCAAGATCCACGTGGGCTTGCAGAACTATTCGGCCGGTCGTGCCGGTGATCCGCCGGCCGTGAGTCTGTCGGCGCGGCTCAAGGAGCTCAAGCTGCCGCAAGGCCGCCTCAAGACCGGCACCCCGCCGCGTCTGGATGGCCGCACGATTGACTTTTCGAAATGCACCGAGCAGCCCGGCGACGGCATGCCCGGCGGCATGAATGAGCACGGCGGTGTGCCGGTGTTCAGCTTCATGGGCCAGAGCAGCATGCACCCGCGCCAAGTGCCGTGCTGGATCACCCACACCAACGAGCGCACGCACGAGATCATCCGCTCC
>CAYSIY010000232.1:0-3417 GCA_964431215.1 uncultured Limnohabitans sp. | reverse complement strand
CGGCGAATACAAGAGATTGGCGCGCGGCACATGCGTGGCGCACACGGGCTTGCATTTGCCGCAGCGCAGGCAGTCCTTGACGCTGTCGGCGATCGCCCCGATGTCGCTTTGCTGCATGATCAGCGATTCGTGGGCCATCAGGCCAAAGCTGGGAGTGTAGGCATGCGTGAGGTCGGCGGCATGCACATCCTCGCCGAGTTGTCGCAGGGCCTCGCCGCGCAGCAGCTTGCCTTTGTTAAAGCGGCCTTCGGGGTCTACCTTGGCCTTGTAGGCGGTGAAGTTGGCCAGTTCGGCGTCGGTCAGGAATTCGAGCTTGGTGATGCCGATGCCGTGCTCGCCGGAGATCACGCCATCGAGGCTGCGCGCCAGCACCATGATGCGGGCCACCGCCTCGTGCGCGGTCTGCAGCATCTCGTAGTTGTCGGAGTTGACCGGGATGTTGGTGTGGACGTTGCCGTCTCCGGCGTGCATGTGCAGAGCGACCCACACACGGCCCTTGAGCACGCGCTGGTGGATGGCGTTGCACTCCTCCAGGATGGGCTGGAAGGCCGAGCCCGAAAAAATGTCCTGGAAGGGGGCGCGGATCTGCGTCTTCCAGCTCGCTCGCAAGGTGTGGTCCTGCAACTGGGCAAACAGCTCGTCGACCCGCATCAACCAGTTCTGCCAGAGCTCACGCACATCGCGCACCACCGTCAGGGCCTGGGCCACGCGCTCTTGCAGCAGTTCTGCCGAAGGCATGTCGCTGGCGTCTTCGACCTTGCCCAGCGGCAGGTTGCCGTGCGCGAGAAAGGCCTCGAGTTCGGCGCAGAGCTTGAGCTTGTTGCGCAGGGAGAGTTCGATGTTGATGCGCTCGATGCCATCGGTGTACTCGGCCATGCGCGGCAGCGGAATCACCACATCCTCGTTGACCTTGAAGGCGTTGGTGTGGCGGCTGATGGCGGCCGTCTTCTTGCGGTCGGCCCAGAATTTCTTGCGGGCATCGGCGCTGATGGCGACGAAACCCTCGCCACTGCGCGAGTTGGCAATGCGGACCACTTCGGACGTGGCCCTGGCCACCGCGTCGGCGTCGTCCCCGGCGATGTCGCCGATCAGCACCATCTTGGGAAAGCCGCCGCGCTTGCTCTTGGTGGTGTAACCCACGGCACGCAGGTAGCGGTCATCGAGGTGCTCCAGTCCTGCCAGCACCACCGGCGAGGCACCCGGTGTTTGCGCGTCCTTGTCCGTGCGCTTTTGCAGGGAGAACATGAAGTCCTTGATCTCGACAATGCTGGGCACCGCATCGCGGGCATGGCCAAAGAACTCCAGACACACGGTGCGGCTGTGCTCGGGCATGCGGTGCACGATCCAGCGGGCGCTGGTGATGAGGCCGTCACAGCCTTCCTTTTGCACCCCCGGCAGTCCGCTCAGGAACTTGTCGGTCACATCCTTGCCCAGGCCTTCCTTGCGGAAGGTCTTGCCCGGGATGACCAGGGTTTCAGTGCGGATCGGTGTCTTGCCGTCGGCCTTGAAATAGCGCAGCTCGAAGATGGCGGATTCGGCATCGTGGATCTTGCCCAGGTTATGCCCGATGCGCACCACATCCAACCATTCGGCGTCGGGGGTGACCATGCGCCAGCTCGCCAGATTGTCCAGCGCCGTGCCCCAAAGCACGGCTTTTTTGCCGCCGGCATTCATGGCGATGTTGCCGCCAATGCAACTGGCTTCGGCCGAGGTCGGATCCACCGCAAAGACAAAACCGCCGCGCTCGGCGGCGTCGGCCACGCGCTGGGTCACCACGCCTGCCTCGGTCCAGACGGTGGGCACCTTGTGGTCCACGCCGGGCAGGTCCATCAGCTCGACCTCGGTCATGGCTTCGAGCTTTTCGGTGTTGATGACCGCACTCTTCCAGGTCAGGGGAATGGCTCCCCCCGTGTAGCCGGTGCCGCCCCCACGCGGAACGATGGTCAGCCCCAGGTCAATACAGCCTTTGACCAGGCCCGCCATTTCGGCTTCGGAGTCGGGGGTCAGCACCACAAAGGGGTACTCGACGCGCCAATCGGTGGCGTCGGTCACGTGGCTCACCCGTGAGAGGCCATCGAACTTGATGTTGTCCTTGGCGGTCAGGCGGCCCAGCACGCGCTGGACCTTGCGGCGCAACTCGGCACGATGGGCAAAGCCTTGGTTGAATTGACCAACCGCCTGCTGCGCGAGCGTCAGCAACTGGCCCACCAGGGCGTCGCGGGCGGCATCCTGGTCGGGCGTGCGGCGTTTTTGCACTTCGGCCAGGCGGTGGTTGAGGGCATCAACCAGCAGCTTGCGCCGAGCGGGGTTGTCCAGCAGGTCATCCTGCAAATAAGGGTTGCGTTCGACCACCCAGATATCGCCCAGGACCTCGTAGAGCATGCGGGCCGAGCGGCCGGTGCGACGCTCCTGACGCAGCTGGTCCAGCAGATCCCAGGCGGTCTCACCGAGCAGGCGGGTGACGATTTCGCGGTCCGAGAAACTGGTGTAGTTGTAGGGAATCTCACGCAGACGGGGCGAGTCGGACTCGGCCTGCATCAGGTGCTGGAGGGTGGTGGGTGCATTCATAAGGGATGGGCTGCAACAGCCAGCCTTGGGCGCGGACAGGCCGCAGGGCTGAAGGAGGATGTTACCGCAGTGCAGCAATCACGCAGCCAGCGTGGGGCCACCAGCATCAGGTCTGCGTCAAACACGCCAGCCGCGATGCAGCAGCCATTCGAGGGTGGCGGCCACCAGCACCAGGCCCGCATACGTGGCCATGCGGCCGTCGTGGCCCTGTATCAGCACGCCGGCCAGGAGCACCAGCACGCCCGCCGCAGCGTGCCAGAGGACGCGACGGTGCCACGGACTCGCTGCAGTGCCCATCAGCCAATGCCCGGCCAAGGGCATGAGCAGGGCCAGCGCCAGCGCAGGCATGACGAAGTTGGCCATGTGGAACAGCAATTGCGCAAAAGTCATCTTTGTACGCCTGAAAAGCGGCTTGTCCGGTGATTGTGCCCTGCCCCGGCGCCCCGGGAATATGTCAGTTGAATCCGGAAATCCGGCACCATCGGCTTTTTATAATGCGCGCATGGCTGTATGGACTCTGGGATTGAACCACACGACCGCGCCGCTGGATTTGCGCGGCCGGTTCGCGTTTGCCGTTGACCAGCTGGCCCCGACGCTGCAGCGCCTGCGTCAGGAGCTGGCGCTCAAGTCCAGCGAAGCCCCCGAGGCCGCCATTCTCTCGACCTGCAACCGCACCGAAATTTACTGCGCCGCCAGCCGGGCATCACCGCACGACACCCTGCACTGGCTGGCCCGCACCGGAGGCGTCAGCACGCAGGAGCTTGAGTCACACACCTATCTGCTCGAAGGCGACGAGGCCGCGCGCCACGCCTTCCGGGTGGCCAGCGGGCTGGACTCCATGGTGCTGGG
>CAYSIY010000231.1:0-3443 GCA_964431215.1 uncultured Limnohabitans sp. | reverse complement strand
CAAGTTTGAAGGCCCGATGAGCCTGCGCACCGGCCTGGCCAAATCCAAGAACATGATCTCCATTCGCGTGCTGCAGGCCGTGGGCGCGCGCAATGCACAGGAATGGATCGGCCACTTCGGCTTTGACGAAGACAAGCACCCCGCCTACCTGACGATGGCCCTGGGCGCTGGTTCGGTCACGCCCATGCAGATGGCATCGGCCTATTCGGTGTTTGCCAACGGCGGCTACCTGGTGCAGCCGCACCTGATCACGCGCATCACCGACCCCAAGGGCAAGGTGCTGGTGGACAGCCCCGTGGCGCCTCAGCCCGATGAGGCGCAGCGCGCCATCACGCCGCGCAACGCTTACGTGATGAACACGTTGCTGCAAGAAGTCACCCGCTCAGGCACTGCGGCTCGCGCCCAAGCCACGCTCAAGCGGCCCGACGTGTACGGCAAGACCGGCACCACCAACGACGCGATGGACGCCTGGTTTGCGGGCTACAACCCCAACGTCACCGGCATCGTCTGGATCGGCTACGACACGCCACGCAAGCTGGGCGACCGCGAAACCGGCGGTGGCCTGAGCCTGCCGGTGTGGATCAGCTACATGGAAACCGCCCTGCGCCAGGTGCCCGTGTCGAGCTACGCTGTGCCCGAAGGCTTGGTGCAAGTGGGCAACGACTGGGTGTTCGAGGAATTTGCCCGCGGCGGCGTGACCTCACTGGGTCTCAGCGACAAGGCCGAGGACAAACCGGCCAGCGCGAGCCAGGGCGACGAAAAACGACGCATCCTGGACCTGTTCCGCAACTGAGCCGTCAAACCCCGAAACGCATCGCCTGTCCTGCCTGCGCGCTGGCGTAGCGCGAAAGGCTGTCCCAGAACTCGCCCTGCCCCTTGGTGTCCTGCCAGTGCTGGCCGTCAAACTTGTAGTGGTAGCCGCCGCTGCGCGCAGCCAGCCAGACCTCGTGCAGGGGTTTTTGCAGATTGATGATGATCTGGCTGCGATTGGCAAAGGTCAGCGTGACCATGCCACCCACGCGCTGGTTGTCGATGTCGGCATCGGTCTCGTCGTTGATGCGGTCACACGAGGCTTCCACCTGAGTCAGCAGGCGTTCGGCCTGGTCCATGTATTCGAGGTCGGTCATTACAATCGCCGGATGTTGAGCATTGCAAGAATTCTAGTCACCGGCCATCTCCTTGTGGCGCTTGCGGCCATGCTCAGTGCCTGCGGTCAAAAAGGCCCGCTGGTGCTGCCCAACACCCCCGAGTCGCAAGGCCGCGCCACGCTGCCGCAAACGCTCAACCCCTGGCACGCCCCCGTGCAGGCGCCGCAGCCTGCCGCTTCCAACCCCTCCCGCTGAACATGACGAACCCCACCTCCCTGCCCGGCCAACCGTTTGTGGCCTACCAAGGCGATCAACTGCACATCGAAGGCGTGCGCCTGGCCGACCTGGCCCGCGAACACGGCACTCCCTTGTTCGTCTATTCCAAAGCCGCCATGCTGTCGGCCCTGGCCGCCTACCAACGCGGCTTTGCCGGGCGCAAAGCGCAAATTTGCTACGCCATGAAGGCCAATTCCAGCCTGGCCGTGCTGCAGGTGTTTGCCAATGCGGGTTGCGGTTTTGACATCGTCTCGGGCGGTGAGCTGGTGCGTGTGTTGGCCGCGGGTGGCGACCCGACCAAGGTCATCTTCTCGGGCGTGGGCAAGACCCGCGCCGAGATGAAGCAGGCCCTGCAAGCGGGCATCGGCTGCTTCAACGTCGAGAGCGAAGCCGAGCTCGATGTGCTCAGCAGCGTTGCGGTCGAGCTGGGCACCAAGGCGCCGGTCAGCCTGCGCGTCAACCCCAATGTGGACGCCAAGACGCACCCCTACATCTCCACCGGCCTGAAGGGCAACAAATTCGGCATCGCGCACGAGCGCGCCGTGCAGGTCTACCAGCACGCGGCCAGCCTGCCGGGCCTCCACGTCGTGGGCATCGACTGCCACATCGGCTCACAAATCACCGAGGTCACGCCCTACCTGGACGCAATGGACCGCATCCTGGACCTGGTGGCCGACATCGAAAAAGCCGGTGTACCCATCCACCACATCGACTTTGGCGGCGGTCTGGGCATCGACTACAACGGCGACACGCCCCCTGCGGCCGATGAACTGTGGCGACAGCTGCTGACCAGGCTCGATGCGCGCGGCTATGGTCAGCGCCAGCTGATGATCGAACCCGGCCGTTCGCTGGTGGGCAATGCCGGGGTGTGCCTGACCGAAGTGCTCTTTACCAAGCCGGGTGAACAGAAGAATTTCTGCATTGTCGACGCCGCCATGAACGACCTGCCGCGTCCGGCCATGTACGAGGCGTTTCACCAGATCGTGCCGCTGTCGCCGCGCGCGGGCCAAGCGGTGGCCTACGACGTGGTGGGACCGGTGTGCGAAAGCGGCGACTGGCTGGGGCGCGACCGCCAGCTCGTGGTGCAGGCCGGCGATGTGCTGGCCGTGCTCTCGGCCGGGGCGTATTGCATGAGCATGGCCAGCAACTACAACACGCGGGGCCGCGCGGCCGAAGTGCTGGTCGATGGCGACAAGGCCCACCTGATCCGCCAGCGCGAATCGGCGTTTGACACCTTTGCGCTGGAGCAGCTGGTCGGGTGAAACTGACTGACCCGTTCTCGAGGCCCGGTGCTTGAGCGGCAGGCGCCGCCCTCCTCATAAGCCGCTTCGCGTCACAAATCGTCAGTCGGCGCCTGCCACTCAATCACCTCGCGGGTGTTTCATCCGTCGCAGGATCCTCCAGCCCAGCAATCCCGCGAGGATCAGGCCGTAGACCCACACTTCGGTGAAATGGTTCTTGCCTGATCGCATCCACCAGAAATGCAGCACGGCGAGTACCGCCACGGCATAGACGCTTTGGTGCAGGGCCTGCCAGCGCCGGGCACCGAGGCGGCGGATCGCGCCGTTCCAGGAAGTGACCGCCATGAGCGCCAGCAAGACGAAGGCCAGCGAGCCCACCAGCACAAAGGGCCGCTTGGGGATATCGCGCACGATGTCGGCCCAGTCCAGGCCCATGTCCAACCAGGCATAGCAGACCATGTGCAGGCTGGCGTAGCCAAAAGTCAGCAAGCCCAGCAGTCGGCGAAAGCGCGCCAGCTCAGGCCAGCCCAGCTGCACGCGCAGCGGCGTGATGGCCAGCGTCAGGCACAGGCCGCGCAAGGTCCAGTCGCCCGTGGCGCGGATCAGGGTTTCGGCGGGGTTGGCCCCCAACTGGTCCATCAAGGTGCGCCACACCAGCCAGGCCAGCGGCAGCAGGCCAAGAGCCAAGAGTGCCCACCAGGCGGTGGAGGTGCGCAGCCAGCGCCTCATGGGGTCAGGACTTGGGCCAGTCCGGCAGGCGCAAGCCGAACGGACAGCAAGCCATCAGAAGAATTTCTTCAGGTCCATGCCAGCGTAGAGCTGGCCGACCTGGGGCTCG
>CAYSIY010000230.1:0-3446 GCA_964431215.1 uncultured Limnohabitans sp. | reverse complement strand
GGATCTTGCGCAGCGCGCCTTCGAGCTCGCGCACGTTCGAGCGCACGTTCTTGGCCACGAAAAAAGCGACTTCTTCGGGCATCTCGCTGCCTTCGCTGATGGCCTTGTTGATCAGGATGGCCACCCGCATTTCGAGCTCGGGCGGCTCGATGGCGACCGTCAGGCCCGAATCGAAGCGCGAGACCAGGCGTTCGTGGATGTCGGTCAGGCCCTTGGGGTAGGTGTCGCTGGTCATGACGATGTGCGACTTCTTGGCCAGCAGCGCCTCGAAGGCGTTGAAGAATTCTTCCTGTGTGCGGTCCTTGTTGGCAAAGAACTGCACGTCGTCGATCAGCAGCAGGTCCAGCGAGTGGTAGTGGTGCTTGAACTCGTCAAACGTCTTGCGCTGGTAGGCTTTGACCACATCCGAGACAAACTGTTCGGCGTGGATGTAGAGAACTTTGGATTCAGGCCGGTCGGCCAGCAGCTTGTTGCCGATCGCGTGCATCAGGTGGGTCTTGCCCAGGCCGACGCCGCCATAAATGAAAAACGGGTTGTAGAGCTGCCCGGGCGAGCCGGCCACATGCATGGCCGCCGCGCGTGCCATGCGGTTGGCCGAGCCCTCGACCAGGGTCTCGAAGGTCAGGGCCGGGTTGAGCCGGTTGCGCAAAGCCTGTGCGGGGGTTTCTTGCGGCATGTCGAGCGCTTCAGGGCTCGAAGGCGAGAGGGCCGCGCCTGGCTGAATGACCGATCTGGCGGGGGATTCGCGGGGCGCAAGCACCAGTTCAAGGGCAACCGGCTGGCCTTGCAGGCGCTCCAGCGTCTGGGCCAGTTTCTGGCTGTACTGGCTGCGGATCCAGTCCATCTTGAAGCGGTTGGCCACCTGCAGGACCAGCTTGCCCTCGTCGTGGCCGACCTGGGCCACGAGGGGCTTGATCCAGGTGTTGAATTGCTGTTCGGGCAGCTCGCGTGAGAGCTCGTCGAGGCAGGCCAGCCACAGTGCGGGGCTGGCAGAGGCGGTGGAATCGGGAATCAGGCCCTCGGGCATATGGCGTCTTGTTTTTTTGTGGATATTGGGCGCTTGCGGTGGGATTCGTCCTGAATTATCAAGAGCTTATCCACAGGTCGGTGGGTGCGCGGCCGCCGATCATAAACCACAAACGGCCGGCTTTTCTCGTGGTGTTCCCGGATGGATGAAAGTGGCGCAGGGGTGCATGCAGACCGCTGGATTTGCCGGGGTCTCCAAACTTTGCGATAATCGCGGGCTTCGCTCCGAAACAACAGGGGCGCCTAGGAACAGTCATGAAACGCACCTATCAACCTTCCAAAACCCGTCGCGCCCGTACCCACGGCTTCCTGGTACGCATGAAGACCCGCGGTGGTCGTGCCGTGATCAATGCACGCCGCGCCAAGGGTCGCAAGCGTCTGGCGGTCTGATCGTCACCGCTGTCAGCCCGCCCTGGTGCATGCCTGACAGCCTGAGACAGGGTCTGGTCGTCGTGCATCGTCTCAAGACACGCCCGCAATTCCAGGCCGCCTTGTCTGGTGGCACGGTTTCGCGCACAGCGCACTTTGCCTTGCACCGGCTGCTGCTCAGCACGGACACCGGCACCCCGACAGCCAAGCCCGATACGGCAGGGCCTGCACCCGATGAGGCGCAGGCCCTTTTTGCCTTGGATGGCGTCTGGATCGGGGCCATGGTCCCCAAGCGCTGGGCGCGCCGTGCAGTCACCCGCAGCACCATCAAGCGACAGATCTACGCCGTGGGCCAGCACTTTGCCGATCGCCTTCCTGCCGCCGCGCATGTGGTGCGCCTGCGCACCGCCTTTGACCGCAAGCAGTTCATCAGTGCAAGCTCCGAACCGCTGCGTCAGGCCGTCCGGCAGGAGCTCGAGCAGTTGTTTGCCCACGGAGTTCGGGCATGATGCAGCGTCTGCTCATGCTGCTGGTGCGGGCCTATCGGCTCCTGCTGAGTCCGTCCATCGGCTCGGCTTGCCGCTTTGAGCCCACCTGCTCGGCGTATTCGCTGCACGCGCTCGAAAGGCACGGCGCAGCCCGGGGCACTTACCTGACGCTGGCGCGGCTGGTGCGTTGCCATCCCTGGTGTGCCGGCGGCCAAGACCCTGTTCCCGAAGAGGCCCCTCGCCTGTTCACCCGATTCTTATCACCTTCGTCCAAGAAGTCCTCATGAACGACATCCGCCGCACCATCCTCTGGGTGATCTTTGGCTTTTCCATGGTCCTGTTGTGGGACCAGTGGCAGATCCACAATGGCCACAAGGCCACTTTCTTCCCCAAGGTCGAATCCGCACCTCCTGCTGCAGCCAGTCCGGCGGCTTCCACTGCGGCCGTGCCGGTTGCCAGTGCTGCACTGGCCGGGCCGGGCCAGGTGCCGGCGGTCAATGCGCCGGTGGCTGCACGCGAGTTGATCGCTGTCGAGACCGACCTCTACAAGCTGCGTTTTGACACCGAAGGCGGTTCACTGGTGCATGCCGAGCTGCTCAGGCACCCCGACCTGATCGACGCCAAAAAGAACTTCGTGCTGTTCGACGAGAGCCGCGAGCGCGTCTATGTGGCGCAGACCGGCCTGATCGGCGGTCAGTTGCCGACCCACAAGACGCCCATGCGCTTTGCAGGCGAGCGCCAGCTCAAGGACGGCCAGAACGCGCTGTCCCTGCGTTTCGAGTCTGACGAAATCAATGGCGTGAAACTGGTCAAGACCTGGACGCTCAAGCGCGGCAGCTACGCCATCTCGGTCAAGCACGAGGTGATCAACCAGGGCACGGCGGCTGTGTCGCCGCAGCTCTATATGCAACTGGTGCGCGATGGCAACAAGCCCGCTGGCGAATCGTCCTTTTATTCCACCTTCACCGGCCCGGCCATCTACACCGAGGCCAAGAAGTACCAGAAGGTCGAGTTTTCCGACATCGAGAAGAACAAGGCCGAGATCGACAAGACCTCGCCCAATGGTTATGTGGCCATGGTGCAGCACTACTTTGCTTCGGCCTGGCTGTTGGGCCAAGGTATCCCGCGCGAGAACTTCGTGCGCAAGGTCGACAACAACCTCTATGCCGTCGGCATGATCACGCCGATGGGTGAGGTGGCTCCCGGCCAGAGCAAGGTGCTCGAGAACGTGCTGTTTGCCGGTCCGCAGGAAGAAAAGACGCTGGAAGCTCTGGCCCCAGGCCTCGATCTGCTCAAGGACTACGGCTGGCTGGCCATGCTGGCCAAGCCGCTGTACTGGCTGCTCGATCAGCTCTACCAGGTCCTGCACAACTGGGGCTGGGCCATCATGGCGCTGGTGCTGCTGCTCAAGATCGCCTTCTATTGGCTCAATGCCAAGGCCTACGCCAGCATGGCCAAGATGAAGGCGGTCAACCCCCGCATCATGGAAATGCGCGAGCGCCTCAAGAACAACCCGCAGCAGATGCAGATGGAGATGATGAAGATCTACCGCGAGGAAAAGGT
>CAYSIY010000229.1:0-3456 GCA_964431215.1 uncultured Limnohabitans sp. | reverse complement strand
ATCCGCCCCTTCCACGATGTGCTGCTGGGCCTGTTCTTCATCACCATCGGCATGATGCTCGACTGGCACATCGTCTTTGAACGCTGGCCTCTGGTGCTGGTGCTGCTGGTGCTGCCGGTCCTCTTCAAGCTGGCGCTGGTGGCCAGTCTGGCCAAGGCCTTTGGGGCCAGCCATGGCGTGGCCCTGCGCACCGGGCTGTACCTGGCGCAAGCCGGTGAATTCGGCTTCGTGCTGCTCACGCTGGGCTCGGACAGCGGCATCGTCCCGCCCGAGCTGCTCAACCCGGTGCTCGCCAGCATGGTCCTGTCGATGCTGGCCACGCCCTTCATGATCCTGCACAGCAACACCCTGGTGATGAAACTGGTGGCCAGCGAGTGGCTGCAGCAGTCACTGCAGATGACGAGCATCGCCCGCAAATCGATCAACACCAGCAAGCACGTCATCATCTGCGGCTATGGCCGCACCGGACAGAGCCTGGCGCACATGCTCGAACAGGAAGGCATTCCCTACATGGCCCTCGACCTGGACCCCGACCGCGTGCGCCAGGCCGCCGCCGCAGGCGATTCGGTGGTGTTTGGCGATGCCGGCCGCTTACAGTCGCTCATGGCCGCTGGCCTGGCGCGCGCCAGCGCGGTGGTGGTGACCTATCTGGACACCAGCGCCGCCCTCAAGGTACTGGGCCACACCCAAAGCCATGCGCCACAGGTGCCCGTCATTGTGCGCACACAGGACGACCAGGATCTGGACAAGTTGCAGCAGGCCGGTGCTACCGAGGTGGTGCCCGAGGCGCTGGAGGGCTCGCTCATGCTGGCCAGCCACGCCCTGGCCCTGGTGGGCGTGCCCATGCGCCGCGTGATCCGTGCCGTGCAGGACCAGCGCGATGCGCGCTACAACCTGCTCAAGGGCTACTTTCATGGGGCCGATGACGACACCATCGACGAGATCGAACATGAGCGTCTGAGCACCCTCAACCTGCCACTGGCCTCGCCCTGGGTGGGCAAGCCACTGGCCGAGCTGAACTTTCATGCCATGGGCGTGCGCCTGGTCAACCTGCGACGCGCCAACGGCAAGACCGAGGCCGTCAGTGACGAGACCGAGCTGCAGATGAACGACACCCTGGTGCTCTCGGGCACCCCACGAACCCTGGCGATTGCCGAAGAAAAACTGCTCAAGGGCTAAGGCCATGACCGCACTGAACGTCCACGAATTCCTCAAGCAACACATCCGCACCGTGCCCGACTGGCCCGCACCGGGCGTGCAGTTTCGCGACATCACCCCGCTGCTGCAGGACCCGCGCGTGTTCCGCGTGCTCATTGACGCCTTCGTGCATCGCTACATGGACCCGACCCTGCGCCCGGATGTGGTGGCCGGCCTGGATGCGCGCGGCTTCATCCTGGGCTCGGTGGTGGCCTACGAGCTGGGCGTAGGCTTTGTACCGATCCGCAAGAAAGGCAAACTGCCCTTTACGACGGTGGAAGAAACCTACGAGCTCGAATACGGCAGCGCCACGGTGGAGCTGCACACCGATGCGGTCCGGCCGGGGCAGCGGGTGCTGCTGATCGACGACCTGATCGCCACGGGCGGCACCATGATGGCGGGCAAGAAGCTGCTCGAAAAGCTGGGCGCCACCGTAATGGAGGGTGCGGCCATCGTGGACCTGCCCGAGCTCGGCGGCTCCGGGCGCATCCGGGCTTCAGGCCTGCCGCTGTTCACCCTGGTGGAGTTCGAGGGGCACTGATCAGGCCTTGGCCTTGACCCGGCGGGCAATGACGGCACCCAACACCAGCGTGCCCAGCGCCGAGACGGTGTAGGCCCAGTCCAGCCCCCCGTGGTCCATCGTCAGGGCCGCCAGCAGCACCCCGGCAGACTGTCCGAAAAACAGCATGCAGGCGAACAGGGTGACCGCACTGCCACGGGCCTCGGGGGCCATTTGCGTGGCCTGCGTCTGCAGGGTGTTGTGCAACATGTAAAAGCCCAGTCCTGCACTCAGGCAGCCCAGGGCGGCAAACGCCACATGTCCGGTCCAGGCCAGCAGCAGCAGGCCTGCGGCCACCAGCGACCCACCCAGCCGGGCCAGGCCGCGCTCGCCCAGCCAGCCCAGCCAGCGCCGTGCGAGCTGGCTGTAAGCCAGGCCCCCCACGCCATACAAGGCCATCAGTGCGCCGGCCACCGAAGCGCTCACGCCGAAGTGCTGCACCAGCTGGCTGGGCACAAACGCCAAGGTGCCAAAGGCCAGCGCCCCCTCCATACCGGTGACGGTGAGCACCCAGCGCACGCGCGGCAGCCGCAGCAGGGCCAGGCCGGCCAGCGCCTGCCTCCAGTACGAGCCTTGCGCTTGGACGGGCGCGGCCCGACGCAAAGCGCCCATGCGGAAAAACATCAAGCCACAGGCCAGCGCAAACAGGCACGAGAGCAATACAAAGGCGCTGCGCCAGCCCCATGCATCGGCCGCCCAGCCGCCAAACCATTGGCCGGCCATCATGCCGGTCACGGTGGCGCTCATGAGCCGGGCCAGCGTTTCCTGACGTCGCTCATAGCTCACCTGGTCGCCCAGCCAGGCCATGCACAGCGGAATGATGCCCGCCGCACTGGCCCCCATGAGCGCACGCGAAAGCACCAGAAGCTCAAAGTCGCTGGCCAGGGCCGTGACGGCACTGAACAGGGCGCAGGCCAGCACAGCGGCATTGATCACGCGCAGCTTGCCGATGCGGTCGCCCAAGGGCCCATAAAACAATTGCATGCAGCCATAGGCCACGGCAAAAGCCGACACCACGCGCGATGCCTCTCCCACACTGATCTGGAACTCGGTCGACAAGGCCACCAGCATGGGGTCGCACACCCGCATCGCAGCCATGCTGCTGAAAGCGGCCAGACTGATGAGCCAGAGGCCCTGAGGACGGGAGGCAGACATGGGCGGTCCAGTCTAGTGCAGCACGGCCAGCGCCGGTCACTTGCCGATGCAAAAGCTCGAAAAAATGACCCCCAGCAGGTCGTCGGCGCTGAACTCGCCGGTGATGTCGCCCAGCGCGTTCTGCGCCTGACGAAGCTCTTCGGCCAGCAGGTCCAGGCTCTGCGCCTGCGCCGCCAGGTGCTGCTGCGCCAGATCGAGGTGGTCATGTACCCGCAGCAAGGCCTGCACATGGCGTTCGCGGGCGATGTAGAGGCCTTCGTTGGCCTGCTGCCAGCCCGCTTCGTGCAAGAGGCGCTGGCGCAAGCGCTGCAGGCCCTCGCCGGTCTTGGCCGACAGCACCACGCCCTCGCGGCCTGAAGCCGTGTCTGCGGCGGCATCGGCCTTGTTCCAGATGTCGATGACCGGCACCGAAGCCGGCACGCGCTGCGCCAGCGAGCGGGCAATGCCTTCGTCGGCCGCAGCATAAGCCGCATCGCCCACCCGCGTGAGGTCGTGCAGAAACAGCACCGCATCGGCCTGCTCGATCTGGCCCCAGGCGCGCTCGA
>CAYSIY010000228.1:0-3468 GCA_964431215.1 uncultured Limnohabitans sp. | reverse complement strand
GCCCTGCTGCATGGCCCCCATCGAGCCCAAGCCGCGCTAACTGGTCGAGCTGCGGCCCTGGAACAGCACGATTTCGCCTGGGGCTTCTTCGGTACCCGCAAACATGCCGCCCATCATGACGGTGCCTGCCCCAGCAGCGATCGCTTTGGCGATGTCGCCGCTGTAACGAATGCCGCCGTCGGCAATCAGGGGCACGCCGGTGCCCTTGAGGGCGGTGGCCACGCTGTCCACGGCCATGATCTGGGGCACGCCCACACCGGCCACGATGCGGGTAGTGCAGATGGAGCCGGGGCCAATGCCGACCTTGACCGCGTCCGCGCCGGCCTCAACCAGCGCCAGGGCTGCCGCGCCGGTAGCGATGTTGCCGCCGATCACCTGCACCTGCGGGTAGTTCTGCTTGACCCAGCGCACGCGGTCGATCACGCCCTTGCTGTGGCCGTGCGCGGTGTCCACCACGATGGCGTCCACCCCGGCTTTGACCAGGGCTTCGACGCGTGCCTCCGTGCCCTCGCCGACGCCGACGGCAGCCCCGACCCGAAGACGCCCGTTCTCGTCGCGTGCGGCGTTCGGAAAATTGAGCTGCTTGGTGATGTCCTTGACGGTGATCAGGCCCTTGAGCTCAAAGGCGTCGTTGACCACCAGCAGGCGTTCGAGCTTGTGTTTGTTGAGCAGCGCCTTGGCCTGCTCGGGGGTGGTGCCTTCGGGCACGGTCACCAGACGCTCACGCGGCGTCATGATCTCGCTGACCTTCTGGTCGTAGCGTGTTTCAAAGCGCAGGTCGCGGCCCGTCACGATGCCCACCACCTTGCCACCGTCGCACACCGGAAAGCCCGAAACCCCCAGCTCCTCGCTCAGGGCCATCACCTGGCGCACGGTGCTGTCGGGGGTGATGACGACCGGATCGCGCAGCACACCGGATTCGTAGCGCTTGACCTTGGCCACCTGGGCGGCTTGCTCTTGCGCGGTCAGGTTTTTGTGCACGATGCCGATGCCGCCTTCCTGCGCAATCGCAATGGCCAGGCGCGCCTCGGTCACCGTGTCCATGGCGGCGGACACGAGTGGCAGATTCAGGCGGATGTTGCGGGTGAATTGCGTCGCCAGCGAAGTGTCCTTGGGCAGGACCTGGGAGTACGCGGGGACCAGGAGAACGTCGTCAAAGGTCAGGGCTTTACCAAGCAGGCGCATAAGCGAGGGCTCCAAAAAATGGATTGTACCTGCCAGCAAGGGTTTACCCGGGCTTACCCGCGTTCGGGGGCTTCGCGGTCGGAGACCGCTGCTGCACAGCCCGCGGCTTGGCAGGCGTACTTACCCTGTACCATGGTTTTCAAACAGCATGACCTTGAGTGAGCGCTCGGGCTGGGCATCTGCAAACACCGGCGGGTTTTCCAGGCGCTGCACAAAGTGCAAGCCGGGGGCCTCGGCACTCACCAGGTCCAGCAAGAAAGCGCTGGTCAGCTCCGGGGCGTTCAGGCACAACAGTGCCCGCCCGCCCGGGGTCAGCAGCTCGGGCAAGCGGCGCACCAGTCGGGCGTAATCCTTGGTGGCGACAAAACTGCCTTTCTGGTAACTCGGTGGATCGGCCACCACCAGGTCATAGGGCCCCAGCCGCTTGACCTTGCCCCAGGACTTGAACAGGTCGTGTGCCAGAAAGCGCGCACCCGGGAGCGCATTGAGCTGGTGATTGAGCTGCCCGATGGCCAGCGCACCCGCCGACATGTCCAGGTTGATCACCTCACCGGCACCACCCTGCAGCGCCGCCACCGAAAAGGCGCAGGTGTAGGCAAACAGATTGAGCACCTTTGCGCCCCGGGCTTGCGCCCGCAGCCATTGGCGGCCGCTGGCCATGTCCATAAACAGGCCGTGGTTCTGACCCTTGAGCACATGCACCCGGTAGCGGGCACCCTGCTCGGTAACCACATGCGGCTCGGGCACGGTGCCGGCCATGAGCCGGGTTTCGGTGCGGGCCTGGCCAATTTGGCGGCATTGGTAGACCCAGTTCAGCGGCTCGGGGCCTTGGGCCAGCGCCGTTTGCACGGTGTGCAAGTCGGACTCGCTCAGGGGCTTGAAGCTGGTCAGCACCCAGACCGGGGCGTACCAATCGAGGCTCAGGTGTTCACAGCCCGGGGACAAGCCACCGCGACCATGAAAAATCCGGCAGGCATCCAGGCCCGGTCTGGCCCGGGCAATCGCATCGAGCAAGGGCTGCATCAGTATCCGGCGGCTGCGCCGGGCCGCTTTTTGGCAAACAGGCCGGCACGGCGTGCGCCTTGCTGGTTGAAGCGCTCGCGGCGTGCGACTTTGGGGTCAACACGCAAGGCCCGGTAGAGTTCGACCCGGTCACCTTCGCGCAGCCGCGTGCTCCAGGACGCCTTGCGCCCCCAGACGCCGGGCGTGAGGGACTGGCAGGCCGCCTCGGGCCAGTCTTCAGGCCATGAAGCCTGGCACGTCGCCAAGGCCACCGCCTGCTGCAGGGTGGTGCCATCGGTCACACTCAGCGTCAGCTCGCACACCACACGCGGTGCGGGACTGAAGCTGACCGTGATCTGGATCGGATCAGCCATAGATTTGCTCGGCACGCTGGATGAAAGCGTCCACCAGGCTGCCGGCGATCTTGTCAAACACCGGCCCCACGATGGCCGAGAGCGTGCCACTGGAAAAACCGTAACTCAGGTTCAACTCCACCTTGCAGGCACGCTGGCTGCCATCGCCCACCGGGCTGAAGGTCCAGCCACCGCTCAGATTGGAAAAGGGGCCGTCGACCAGTTGCATCTGCACCGAGCGGCCCTCGGTGTGGGTGTTGCGGGTGGTGAAAGCCTGTTTGAGGCCAGCCATGGCCATGCCGACCTCGGCCACCATGCCGTCGGCCGTGACTTCCTTGACGCGCGCATGGTCGCACCAGGGCAGAAATTCCGGGTAACGGGCCACGTCGGTGACGAGCCGAAACATTTCTTCCGGGCTGTACCAGATGAGGACGGACTTGTGGATATTCTTCATACAATCAGACGCTTGCCCGGGATTGTAAGTTTCGCGGCCGACCTCACCTTCAGCCCATGGCCACCAAAAAGCCCTCTCCCGCCGCCAAGTCCGCCCTGATCGCCGAAAACAAGAAGGCGTCCTTCAATTACTTCTTTGAGGAACGGCACGAGGCCGGCATGGTGCTCGAAGGCTGGGAAGTCAAGGCGATCCGCGACGGCAAGGTGCAGCTCACCGACGGCTATGTCGTCATCAAGAACGGCGAGATGTTCATCATCGGCCTGTTGATCCACGCGCTCAAGACCGCCTCCACCCACGTCAACCCCGAATCGGCCCGCATCCGCAAGTTGCTGCTGCACAAGGACGAAATCCGGCGACTGACGGGCAAAGTCGAGCAAAAGGGCTACACGCTGGTGCCGATCAACCTGCACTGGAAAAACGGTCGCGTCAAATGCGAAGTGGCGCTGGCCAAAGGCAAGGCCGAGCACGACAAGC
>CAYSIY010000227.1:0-3488 GCA_964431215.1 uncultured Limnohabitans sp. | reverse complement strand
GCGGCCATTTGCTTGCCATTTTTGAAGGCCCAGTCAAAGAACTTCAGGACAGCCTGCGACTGGGCCTTGTCGGTCGGCTCCTTGTACATCAGGATGAAGGAAGCGGTACTGATGGGCCAGCTGTTGGCGCCCTTGGCATTGACCATGGACACGCCCATGCCCGGCACGCTGAACCAGTCGGCACCGGCAGCGGCGGCGGCAAAAGTCAGGTCGTCCGGGCTGACGTACTTGCCGTCGGCGTTCTGGATCTGCATGAAGGTCATGTTGTTCTTCTTCACGTAGGCGTATTCGACATAGCCGATCGAGCCCTTGACGCGGGTCACGTTGGCGGCCACGCCTTCGTTGCCCTTGCCACCCACGGACGAAGCGGCAGGCCACTTGACCGCAGCACCCTTGCCCACCTTCTCGGCCCAGTCCTTGCTCACCACGCTCAGGTAGTCGGTGAAGTTGAAGGTCGTGCCCGAACCGTCGGCGCGGTGCACCACGGTGATGTTTTCGTTGGGCAGGTTCTTGCCGGGATTCAGTGCGGCCAGCTTGGGGTCGTTCCATTTAGCGATCGTGCCCATGAACACCTCGGCCAGCACCGGACCGGTAATGCGCAGTTCACCGGGCTTGAAACCATCGAGGTTGACCACAGGCACGGTGCCACCAATGATGGCCGGGAACTGCACCATGCCGTCCTTGTCCAGGTCTTCACCTTTGACGGGCGCGTCGGTGGCGCCAAAAGCCACCGTCTTGGCCCGGATCTGGCGAATGCCGCCGGACGAACCGATCGACTGGTAGTTCAGGCCCACGCCGGTTTCCTTCTTGTAGGCCTCGGCCCACTTGGAATAGATCGGAAAGGGGAAGGTGGCACCGGCACCGGTGATGTCGGCGGCCAAGGCGCTCAGAGCGGCCGCACCAAAACCAACGGCGGCCAGGAAGGATTTGAATTTCATGAGAAAGCTCCTGTTCGAGACACGAGTGAAAGGGATTCGCACCTGTCGCCCGGTCGGGCGGTTGAGGTTTGTCCGAAGACAGAAGGGACTTTATGGCCGAAATATGACAAATTCATGTCATAAACCCCTGGATTGAAGGGTTGAAGCAGTCCCGGAATTCAATGAAAAAAGGCCACCCCGAGGGTGGCCCAGGCTCAGTGGCAGGTCATCAAAAACTGGCCAAGAACCCCGTTCAGGTGCCGATCACGCCACCGTCGTTCTTGCGGATCACGACCGTAGCCGAACGCGGACGACCCGCGCTCGCACCATCGGGCCACTTGGAGAACGCGGTCGGGTTGGCGTTGACCCAGGCATCCTTGTTCGCAGCGGCCACATAAGCTGCTGGCGCATTCGGGTGACTGCCGACCTCGCCAGGGTGCTGGATGTTGACGAACATGGTTCGGCTGTCGGGCGTCCAGCACACGCCCGTGACCTCACAACCGGCAGGCCCCACCAGGAAGCGAGTGATCTTTTTCGTCGCGATGTCGGCCACCAGCATCTGGTTATTGCCCTGGTTCACAAAGTCGCCGGTGTTGGCATAACTGCCATCGGTCTGGATCCACAGCCGCCCTTCGGGGTCGACCTGCAGGCCATCGGGTGAGTTGAAGGTGTTGGTGGCGTCGATGTTGCTCGATCCCTTCTTGGCGCCCTCAAGGGATGGGTTACCGGCAATCACAAAGATGTCCCAGTTGAAAGTGGTCGCTGCAGCATCGGCACCGGCCTCGTTGATGCGGATCACATGGCCCCAGTTGTTGACGGCACGAGGGTTGGCCTCGTCCACAGCCGGGCGAGCAGAGCCGGCCGTGGTAGTGCCGTCGGCCATGTTGGACGATGCCGGGGTCGTACCGCGGCGGTTGTTGTTGGTGCAAGTAAAGAAGACCTCACCCGACTTGGTGCGATTGGCCGCCACCCACTCGGGGCGGTCCATCATGGTCGCGCCCACGCGGTCAGCCGCCTGACGGGCCTTGATCAGCACTTCCGCCTGGTTGGCAAAACCGTTTGCGGCGGTCAGCCCGTTCTGGCCGTGAACCAGCGCCAGCCAAGTGCCTGTACCCTGGTTGTCACCCGCCACGGTGCCGGCATCGAAGCGGGCCACATACAGCGTGCCACTGTCAAGCAGGTTGGCCCCACTGCTCGGGTTGGCGGAGTCGTAAGTGCCACTGGAAACAAATTTGTAAAGGTACTCGTTGCGCTCGTCGCAGCCGGTGTAAACCACAGCCTTGTTGGTTTTGGACAGCACGCATTCGGCGTTCTCGTGCTTGAAACGGCCCAGTGCGGTGCGCTTCTTGGGCTTGCTGTTGGGCGAGTACGGATCAATCTCGACCACCCAACCAAAACGGTTGGGTTCATTGGGGTTGGCATTCAGATCAAAGCGCGAATCGCCCTTATGCCAGCCGTAGCCAAAACCGGCTTTGCTCAGACCGTAGCGGTTTTGCAAAGTATCGGCTGCCCAGCTCGTGGCTTCGGTGCCGAAGTAACCATTGAAGTTTTCTTCACAGGTAATGTAGGTTCCCCAGGGCGTTTGGCCAGCGCCGCAGTTGTTGAGCGTGCCCAGTACCTCGGTCCCCGAAGGATCGGCAGCAGTCTTGAGCAGGTCATTGCCAGCCGCCGGACCTGAAATCGTGATCGGGGTGTAACCGGTGATGCGGCGGTTGTAAGGAGAGTTTTTCACATACTCCCACTTGCCGGACGCATTGCGCTGAACCTCGATGATGGACACGCCGTGCGCTGCCAACTGCTTCTTGGTGTTGTCCGGAATTTCAGGTTTATTGAAATTGGCCACATCGTGAAAATACTCTGGATTGATGTACTCGTGGTTCATGGCCAGGATGCCGCGGCTGTTGCCATCGGTGCCCGGGTAAGCAAAGAAGTTGATGCCATCGTGGTTGTCACCCGCCTGCTGTTCCTGTTCACGCCAGGTTTCGCTGGCATCCCCTCGGAACGCAGAGGCGCTGGCCAGTATCGGATCTCCCCACCGGTACATCACCTCAGCGGTGTAGCCCTCGGGCACGATGAGGGCATCGCCGCTGCTGGTGGATACGGCTTTGAAGCCGATGCTGCCCACGGCTGGTGTGGCGTTGAGAGGCACCGGATCGCTGCCGCCACAAGCCGTCAAGGCGCTGCCGAAAATACCGAGCAAACCCAAAGTCGCACCAGACTTGAGCATGCTTCGGCGGCTGGGATTGCGAGCGATTTCACGCTCAATCAGGTCATGCAAGTGGTCATTGGCAGAGGTGTTGGAAATACCATCGTCGTCACGGATCATGCTGGCCATTTGAAAAGCTCCTGTGGGTTGAAAACCATTGCAGTCTGGACTTCAAAAATGAACCGAAGATGAAGAAGATTTGGCAAATTGATGACAGCCCGAGGAGCTTCGGGACATTCACCGCTCAGGCACGAATGATCGACAAGTTTTGAAACCACTGTCTTTTCAGCTCGGCCCAGCACCCACGAGAGGGCTCAATGCCGTTTCGTGTGGAAGCCAACAATCTCATTTAGCGATTACCGGGC
>CAYSIY010000226.1:0-3519 GCA_964431215.1 uncultured Limnohabitans sp. | reverse complement strand
GGCATCCAGACCAGCGGCAACTGCGTCCGCAACACCACCACCGACGAGCTGGCCGGTGTGGCGGTTGACGAAGTGGTTGACCCGCGACCCTATGCCGAGCTGATTCGCCAGTGGAGCACCTTGCACCCCGAATTTGCCCACCTGCCGCGCAAGTTCAAGATCGCCATCACCGGCGCAGTGGAAGACCGCGCCGCGATCGGATGGCATGACGTGGGCCTGCACCTGATCAAAAACGCCCAGGGCGAGATCGGCTTCAAGGTGCTGGTGGGCGGCGGCATGGGCCGCACGCCGGTCAATGGCGTGGTGATCCGCGAATTCCTGCCCTGGCAGGAAATCCTGAACTACCTCGAAGCCGTGATCCGCGTCTACAACCGCTGGGGCCGCCGCGACAACAAATACAAGGCCCGCATCAAGATTCTGGTCAAGGCCGAGGGCCAGCGCTACTTCGACGAAGTCGAGACCGAGTACCGCGAAATTGTCGAACGCGACGGCGGACTGCACACCCTGCCGCAGGCCGAACTCGAGCGTGTGCAGGCCGGTTTTGCCGCGCCCGCGCTGGACCTTCCCGATCACACTGACCCGAATTTCAATGCGGTACTGGCCCAAACCGAGACGGCCCTGGGCATCACCTCGGCCAAGGACCCGGCCTTTGCCCGCTGGCTGGCTCAAAACGTCAAGCCTCACCGCCATCCCCTGCTGCGCGCCGTGTCGCTGTCTTTCAAGCGGCCCGGCTATGCCCCCGGCGATGCCACGGCCGACCAACTCGACGCTGCCGCCCTCCTGGCCGAGAAATACTCGGCCGGCGAAGCCCGGGTGACCCACACCCAGAACCTGCTGCTGCCCTGGGTACGCCTGGACCAGCTGCATGCCCTGTGGCTGCAAGCCAAGGCGCTGGGCGTGGCCCAGCCCAACATCGGCCTGCTGACCGACATGATCGCCTGCCCCGGCGGTGATTACTGCGCCCTGGCCAATGCCCGCTCCATCCCGACCGCCAGCGCCATCACCGAGCGCTACCAGGACCTCGATGAGCTGCACGACCTGGGCCCCATCGACCTGCACATCAGCGGCTGCATCAACTCCTGCGGCCACCACCACTCGGGCCACATCGGCATTCTTGGCGTCGACAAGGACGGCAAGGAGTGGTACCAGGTGACCCTGGGCGGCTCCGACGGCAAGCGGCTCTCGGGCTGCGCCACACCCGGCAAGGTGGTCGGCCCCTCGTTCTCGGCCGCCGAAGTGCCGGACGTGATCGAAGCCATCCTGGACACCTACAAGCAACTGCGAGCCGCCAAGGGCAAGGGCCAGCAGGAGGCCTTCATCGAAACCCTGCGCCGGGTTGGCCACGAGCCGTTCAAGGCCGCGGCCCACACGGCGCGACATCCTGTTGAAGAACAAACCGTTTGAACCCTGCAGGAGCGGCCTCTGGCCGCTCCTACCCAAGCAAGCACCATGAACATCATCACCGCACAAGAGCACCAGGCGGCCGACAAGACCGGTGTGCTGGAACTCGCCAACGATGTGGACCCGCGCACGCTCGATCTGTCGGGCATCACGCGCATCGATTTGCAGTTCCCGGCCTTTACCGATGGTCGGGCCTACAGCCAGGCCTTTTTGTTGCGCCGCCGCCTGGGCTTTACCGGCGAACTGCGCGCCACGGGCGACGTGCTGATTGACCAGTTGCTGCAGATGCAGCGCACCGGCTTTGACACCGCCGTGCTCAAGGAGGGCGTCGATCCGAGCGCCGCCCAACGCCAGCTCGAGCGCTATGCCGCTTTCTACCAGGGCTCCGCAGTGGGCACCCGGCCGCACTTTGCCAAGGCCGCCTGACCCGGTGTCGTCATTCCCGACTGGATCGGGAATCCATGGATCACCCCAACATGAATTCACCTTTGAACTCCGGCCGCCACTCACCGGCCAAGGCCACCGAGCTGCATGCCCAGGCCAGTCCCGACTTTGCCCTCAAGCTGGCCGAAACGCAGGCGCTGCTGCAGAAGGCGGCCGCCGGTTTTCAGCCCCTCACGCAGGCTTCCAGTCTGGGCGCAGAGGACGTGGTCATCACCGACATCATCAACCGTCTGCGCCTGGACATCCCGGTCTTTGTGCTGGACACCGGTGCCCTGCACACCGAAACCCTGGCCCTGCTTGAGCGCACGCTCGCCCATTCACGTGCACCGGTACATGTCTACCGTCCGGAGCAGGAATCGGTGGTCTGGTTCATCCGCAACGAAGGTCAGGATGCGATGTACAGGAGCATGCAGCTGCGCAAGGCCTGCTGCAACATCCGCAAGATGGAACCCCTGGCCCGCGCCCTGGCGAGCCAGAAAGCCTGGATCACCGGGCTGCGCCAGGAGCAATCGGACGCCCGCGCCGAGGTGCCGCTGCACGACGAAAGTGAAGTGGGCAGCAAGGGCCTGCACAAATTCAACCCCCTGGCCCGCTGGACCTGGGGCGATGTGTGGCACTACATCGCACAGCACCAGGTGGACTACAACCCCCTGCACGACCAGTTCTTTCCGAGCATCGGCTGCGCGCCCTGCACCCGGGCCATCAGCCTGGGCGAAGCGTTCCGCGCCGGGCGCTGGTGGTGGGAAAACAGCGACCTCAAGGAATGCGGTTTGCACGTCAAGGCCTGATCCCCGTCATTCCCTCGAAGGCGGGAATCCATGCCTGCGATTTCTGGATCCCCGCCTTCGCGGGGATGACCCATTTGAAGCTTGAACCAACGACACACAACAATGAACGCCATGACCGAACCGCTGTACACCCTCAGCAACAGCCATCTGGATGCGCTGGAAGAAGAAACCATCTTCATCCTGCGCGAAGTCGCCGCCGCCTTCGAGCGCCCCGCCCTGCTGTTTTCGGGCGGCAAGGACTCGCTGGTCATGCTCAAGTGCGCCGAGAAGGCCTTTGGTGCCGGTCGCCTGCCTTATCCGCTCTTGATGATCGACACCGGCCACAACTTTCCCGAAGTGACCGATTTCCGCGACTTCCGTGCCAAGGAGCTGGGGGCCGAGCTGATCGTGCGCAGCGTCGAAGACTCGATGAAGCGCGGCACCGTGCGTCTGGCCCACCCGGGCGAGAGCCGCAACGTGCATCAGTCGGTCACGCTGCTCGAAGCGATCGAAGAGTTCCGTTTTGACGCGCTGATCGGCGGTGCACGGCGTGACGAAGAAAAGGCCCGCGCCAAGGAGCGCATCTTCTCGCACCGCGACAGCTTCGGCCAGTGGCAGCCCAAGGCCCAGCGCCCCGAGTTGTGGACGCTGTTCAACACCCGCATCCATCCGGGCGAGCATTTCCGCGTGTTCCCGATTTCCAACTGGACCGAGTTGGACGTGTGGCAGTACATCGCCCGCGAGGCCATCGCCCTGCCCTCGATTTACTACACCCACAAGCGCGAGGTGGTGGACCGCCGTGGCCTGCTGGTGCCCGTGACCGAACTGACGCCTGCGAAGGACGGCGAGCAGGTGGTGGTGCGCGATGTGCGTTTTCGCACCGTGGGCGACATCACCTGCACCTGCC
>CAYSIY010000225.1:0-3527 GCA_964431215.1 uncultured Limnohabitans sp. | reverse complement strand
GCTCTTGAGGGCCACCGAGTCGTAGCCCTGCATCAGCGGGTACAGGAACTCGTGCACGCTGATCGGAGTGCCTGCGTGGAAACGGTCATGAAAATCGTTGCGCTCCATCATCCGCGCCACGGTGTACTTGGCGGCCAACTGGATCATGCCCATCGAGCCCAACGGGAGCGACCACTCGCTGTTGTAGCGAATCTCTGTTTTCGAGGGGTCCAGCACCAGACTGGCCTGCTTGTAGTAGGTCTCGGCGTTGGCCTTGATCTGCTCCGGTGTGAGCGGCGGGCGGGTGCTGTTGCGGCCTGACGGGTCCCCGATCAGGCTGGTGAAGTCACCTATCAAAAAGATGACTTGGTGCCCGAGGTCCTGCAATTGGCGCATCTTGTTGAGCACCACGGTGTGGCCGATGTGGATGTCGGGTGCGGTCGGATCCAGCCCGAGCTTAATGCGCAGCGGCACGCCGGTGGCCTCGGATTGGGCCAATTTCTGCAGCCACTCCTGCCCGGGAATCAGCTCTTCACAGCCACGCAGGGTCACGTCCATCGCTTCTCGGGTCTTGTCCGTGACCGGAAATTTTGTAACAAGCGCTTGATTCATAAGGGTTTTTTCTTAAGGCGGGGACTGCGGGGGCTGTAGAATTCAGCGCTTTGCAGCGCACGCCATTTTAGTGGTGGCCCATGAATACCCGCCGTCTGGATGACCTTCAGCCGGTTTCCTTGTTCAATTCGATGAATCTGTCTCGAAATCTCAAAGCCTTGGCCGGCCGCGCTCTGGTTCGCGTTGTGCACCGTATGGCCCAAGGCATTGGCCGGGTCTTGCTGGGCGCACAGCGTGTGCTGGCCTGGCTTGACGGCCCACACCCCCTGGCCATGCAGCTCAAGCCGCTGGCCGACTTCCTGGCCCGACACCCCGGCAAGATCACCTCTGCGCTGAGCGGCGGGCTGCTGGCCATGGCCGGTGGTGCCTTCGCCGTCGCCTCGCTGGGGCCCGATGCATCCGAATTACCGGTCCGCGAACACATCGAATCCGTGCTTGTGCCTTCCCTGCAAGCGCAGGCTCAAGCCCTGGACATGCACGACCTCAGACTGCTTCGCAGCGATAGCACCCGCTCTGCCGACTCCCCCGAAAGCCTGCTGCGTCGTCTGGGCATCGTCGACGCTGACGCGGCACGCTTCATGCGATCCCATCCTCAGGTGCGGGAGGCTCTGAGCCGTTCAGGTCGCTCCGTTACCGCCGAAGCCACGGACCAGCAACAACTGACACACCTGACCGTGCGCTGGCTGGGCCAGGACAGCGATGCGGCATTTCAACGGCTGAGCATCTCCAGAAATGACCAAGGCTGGACTTCCCGCCTTGAAACCGTGCCCATGGGCACCAGCATCCGCGTTTCCGGGGGCACGGTGTCGAGCTCCTTATACGCAGCATCCGACGAAGCGCGTCTGCCCGACAGCGTGGTCACGCAGCTGACCGACATCTTTTCGAGCCAGATCGATTTCCACCGTACCTTGCGCAAAGGGGCCCGTTTCGGCGTCGTCTACGAGGTCCTGGAGGCCGATGGAGAGCCCTTGCGAACCGGCAAGGTGCTTAGCGCCGAATTTGTCAATGACAACAAGACCTACCAGGCCGTCTGGTTTCAGGAACCCGGCCAAAAAGGCGGGTACTACAGCTTTGATGGCAAAAGCATGCGTCGGGCTTATCTGGCCGCTCCTGTCGCCTACTCCCGCAAGACCAGCGGGCTGGGGACTCGGCTGCACCCGATTTTCCAGACTCTGCACGTACACAAAGGCATCGACTATGCCGCGCCTTTAGGGACTCCCGCATACACCGTGGGCGATGGTATCGTTGAATTCGCGGGCGTTCAGGGCGGATATGGCAATACCGTCATTGTTCAGCACGGCAATGGCCACAGCACCTTGTACGCGCACCTGCATCGCATTCAGGTCCGAAAAGGTCAGTCGGTCACCCAAGGGCAGGTGATTGGCACCGTGGGCTCCACGGGCTGGTCGACCGGCCCCCATCTGCATTTCGAGTTCAGGGTCAATGGCATCTACACCGACCCTCAGCAGATCATCCAGCAAGCCCAAAGCACCCCGATTTCACCGGCTGCACGTGCAGCTTTCCTGCGCCAGGCCGATGCCGCTCGCCTTCAGCTGGCTGCTGCCAGCCAGATCCGCGACGGCAACGAGCTGTAAGCCCCGGCCTGTTGGCCTGCCTGCTCAAGCCATGAATGCGCCCAGGCTTTACATTGGCCTGATGTCGGGCACCTCCCTCGACGGCGTAGACGGTGTGTTGGCGCGTATTGAGTCCAATGGGGACATGCAGGTGCTCCAGCACGCAGCGCAACCCTTTCAGGCCGAGTTGCGCTCGCGCCTGATGTGGCTGAACCAGAGCGGCCCCGATGAGCTGCACCGTGCCGCACTCGCTGCCAATGCCCTGGCCAGAAGCTACGCAGAACTTGTCCGCCACCTTTTGAGCGCCGCCGACCAGACCCCTGCCGACATCACGGCCATTGGAGCACATGGTCAAACGGTTCGCCACCAACCCTTGCTGCACGACGGTACCGGCTACACCCTTCAACTCAACAACCCCGCATTGTTGGCAGAGCTAACCGGGATCGATGTGGTGTCTGACTTCCGCTCACGGGATCTCGCCGCTGGCGGTCAGGGGGCCCCACTGGTGCCCGCCTTTCACCAGGGCATCTTTGGTCAAACCGATCGGACTGTCGCGGTGCTCAATATTGGCGGCATTTCCAATTTGAGCCTCCTGACGCCAGGCCATCCGGTGCGCGGCTGGGACTGTGGCCCGGGCAATGCACTCATGGACTACTGGTGCCAGCAACACACCGGCCAGCCGTTCGACCGTGACGGGGCTTGGGCCAGCACGGGTCAGGTGCAACAACCCTTGCTGACGCGCCTGATGCAAGAGGCCTACCTGGAGCAAGCACCGCCTAAAAGTACGGGGCGCGATCTTTTCAACCCGACCTGGCTGGCGGCTCAGCTCGATGGCTTCGGGCAGCTGGCCCCCGCAGATGTGCAAGCCACCCTGACGGCGTTCACGGCGCAGGCCTGCACGCGTGATGTACTGTCACATGCCCGCCATGTCCGGGAACTGATCGTCTGCGGCGGTGGGGCACTCAATCTGGCTTTGATGCGCCTGCTGCAACAAGGCTTACCCGAGAGCGCCGTCCTCAACAGTCAAGCGCGCGGCCTGCCGCCTCTGCAGGTAGAAGCCGCTGCATTCGCCTGGCTGGCCCATCAATGCCTTTGTCGCCAGCCCGCCAGCCTGCCAAGCGTCACGGGCGCCCGAGGCGCCCGTGTGCTGGGGGCCATTTACCCCCGTTGATGGATGTCACGGCCCATTGCCGTGGCGATCAGACCGAGAAAGAAGAGCCGCAACCACAGGTGGTCGAGGCGTTCGGATTCTTGATCACGAACTGTGCCCCCTGCAGATCTTCCTTGTAGTCGATCTCGGCACCCAGCAGGTACTGGTAGCTCATGGCATCGATCAGCAGCGAGACACCGTTCTTGGTCATC
>CAYSIY010000224.1:0-3561 GCA_964431215.1 uncultured Limnohabitans sp. | reverse complement strand
GAGGTGCATCCCTGTGATGTGAGCAGCGACTGGGTGCGCGCCTATGCGGCTGACGGCAACCTCAAGGGCATCATCCTCTCGGGCTCGCACGCCAGCGTGTACGAGGTGGACGACAAGGCACCCGAGGCGGTTTTCGAGCTGGGCGTGCCGGTGCTGGGCATCTGCTACGGCATGCAGACCATGGCCAACCAACTGGGCGGTAAGGTTGAAGTGGGCACCACCCGCGAGTTCGGCTATGCCGAAGTCCGCGCCCACGGCCACACCGAACTCTTCAAGGGCATCGAGGACTTCTCCACGCAAGAAGGCCACGGCATGCTCAAGGTCTGGATGAGCCACGGCGACAAGGTCACCGAGCTGCCCGCCGGCTTCAAGGTCATGGCCAGCACGCCCAGCTGCCCGATCGCCGGCATGGCCGACGAGGCGCGCCGCTTCTATGCCGTGCAGTTCCACCCCGAAGTCACGCACACGGTGCAGGGCAGGGCGATTCTGGAGCGTTTCGTGCTGGGCATCTGCGGTGCCACACCCGACTGGATCATGGGCAACTACATCGAAGAAGCCGTGGCCAAGATCCGCGAGCAGGTCGGTGATGAAGAAGTCATCCTGGGTCTGTCCGGCGGTGTCGATTCCTCGGTGGCGGCTGCGCTGATTCACCGTGCGATTGGCGACCAGCTCACCTGCGTGTTCGTGGACCACGGCCTGCTGCGCCTGCACGAGGGCGATATGGTCATGGAGATGTTTGAAGGCCGCCTGCACGCCAAGGTGATCCGCGTCGATGCCAGCGAACTGTTTTTGGGCAAGCTGGCCGGTGTGAGCGAACCCGAAGCCAAGCGCAAGATCATCGGCGGCCTCTTTGTCGATGTGTTTAAGGCCGAGGCCGCCAAGCTCAAGGCGGGCTCCGGTGGCCACAAAGGCGCGACCTTCCTGGCCCAAGGCACCATCTACCCCGACGTGATCGAGAGCGGCGGGGCCAAGAGCAAAAAAGCCGTGACCATCAAGAGCCACCACAACGTGGGCGGTCTGCCCGAGCAGCTGGGCCTGAAGTTGCTGGAGCCGCTGCGCGACCTGTTCAAGGACGAGGTGCGCGAACTCGGCGTGGCCCTGGGCCTGCCGCGCGATATGGTCTACCGCCACCCCTTCCCGGGGCCGGGCCTGGGCGTGCGCATCCTTGGCGAAGTCAAAAAGGAATACGCCGACCTGTTGCGCCGCGCCGACGCCATCTTCATCGAAGAACTGCGCAACACCCTCGACAGCCACAGCGGCAAGAGCTGGTACGACCTGACCAGCCAGGCCTTTACCGTGTTTTTGCCGGTCAAGAGCGTAGGCGTGATGGGCGACGGCCGCACTTACGACTATGTGGTGGCCCTGCGTGCGGTGCAGACCAGCGACTTCATGACCGCCGACTGGGCCGAACTGCCCTATGCCCTGCTCAAGAAAGTGTCGGGGCGCATCATCAATGAAGTGCGCGGCATCAACCGCGTGACCTATGACGTCAGCTCGAAGCCGCCGGCGACCATTGAGTGGGAGTAAAACAAAGGCACCTTACGGTGCCTTTGTTTTTCAGGACGGCGCCGGGCTGAACTGCCGAATCCTCTCCAGTGCCTCCGTCATCGACTGCCGTGCCACGGCCATGTCGTAATCGGTCTGCAAACCCATCCAGAACTCGGCACCGTTGCCAAAGAATTTCGCCAGGCGCAGCGCGGTGTCCACGGTGATGGCACGGCGCTCTCTCACGATGTCGTTGATGCGCGGCGCAGGCACCTGCAAAGCCATTGACAGTGCGTGCGCCGTCAGCTTGTATGGTTGCAGGAACTCCTCGCGCAACACCTCGCCGGGGTGAATCGGGCGCATGCCGTTGACTGGCGCAAGGTATTGAGGGGTGACTTCTTCTACTTTCATGAAAACTCCTTTCAGTGGTAATCCACAATTTGCACATCGAAGGCGTGACCACCTTCAAAACGGAAACAGATACGCCACTGGTCGTTGATTCGGATGCTGTATTGCCCTTTTCGGTCTCCCTTGAGCGTTTCGAGTCGGTTGTTGGGCGGTATCCGCAAATCTTCCAGCCGGCCAGAGCGATGGAGCATCGCCAGCTTGCGTTCTGCCACCGAGCGGACATTCACGAACCGCGCAACGGTTTGCCCCGCAAACAGGGCACGGGTGTCATCGCAACTGAACGACTGGATCATGCCATTGATCGTATAACGTTTCGCGTTAAATTGCAAGGCATGAAGACGCCAGCTGAAGATCAGGACCGAAGCCTTTGATACATTCACCGCCATGTACCTGCCCCAACAGTTCAACCACCCCGAACACGCCGCCGCGATCATGCGCGGGCACCCGTTCGCCAGCCTGGTGACGACGGACGACAGCGGTTTTCCGTTCATCACCCACCTGCCGCTCAAACTGCTGGAGCAGGGCGGTCAGCCGGCCCTGTTGCTGGGGCATTGCGCCCGGGGCAATCCGCTTTGGAGCCACCTGCAAAAGCGGCCACTGGCCCTGGCCAGTTTCATGGGGCCGCAGGCCTATATGTCGCCCGGGGTCTATGCCGACCTGCAACGGGTGCCGACCTGGTCTTATCTGGCGGTGCAGGCTCGGGTGGAGGCGCGGCTGCTGGACGGCGAAGAGGCCAAGGATGCGCTGCTCAAGCAACTCATTGCCGACCATGAGCCGCCTTATGCCGCCCAGTGGCGGGCGCTGCCCGAGGACTACACCGGCAAGATGCTCAAGGCCATCGTGGCGTTCGAGCTGCGCATCGTCGATCTGCAATGCGCCGTCAAGCTCAACCAGCACCGGCCCGAAGCCCATGCCGCCATGCATGCCGCTTATGCTGCAGGCAATGAGCAGGAGCGTGCGCTGGCCGGCTGGATGAAAACACTGGGGCTGGTGTGAGCGAGCCAGGAGGAAGCGACGAACACTGGATGGGCCTGGCCCTGGAGCAGGCGCGTCAGGCTGCCGCTGCGGGCGAAGTGCCAGTGGGCGCCGTGGTCGTCCGGGACGGGCAGTTGATTGCCAGCGGCCGCAACGCGCCGATTGGGGGGCATGACCCGACCGCCCACGCCGAAATTGTGGCCTTGCGCGAAGCTGCGCGTGTGCTGGGTAACTACCGGCTCGACGCTTGCACGCTCTATGTCACGCTGGAGCCCTGCGCCATGTGCAGCGGAGCCATCTTGCATGCGCGGCTGGCGCGGCTGGTGTACGGCGCGCCCGACCCGCGCACCGGCGCAGTGGGCTCGGTGATCAACTTGTTTGCTCATTCCGAACTCAATCACCAGACCCAGGTCAGCGGCGGTGTGCTGGCCTCGGCTTGTGGCCAGGTGCTCCGGGACTTTTTCAAGCCCCGTCGTATCAACCCCGACCCGGTGCGTGAAGACGCCCTGCGCACCCCCGAGGCGGCCTTCGCCGGCTTGCCGGGCTACCCCTGGGCAGGCTGTTATGTGAGTGACCTGTCGAGCGTTCATGGCTTGCGGATGCATTACCTGGACGAAGGCCCTGTGGATGCGCCCACCACCTGGCTGTGCCTGCACGGCAACCCGGCCTGGAGCTACCTCTACCGCAAGATGA
>CAYSIY010000223.1:0-3565 GCA_964431215.1 uncultured Limnohabitans sp. | reverse complement strand
GGGGTTGATGCCACGACCCCATTGAATTTCGTCGGCACGCTTGAAGGTGTTGTTGATGCGGCGCACCATGGTGGGCACCGAGTCGTAGGCGTACAACGACTGGTCGGGGTACATGGTTTCGGAGGTGTTGCCGTCGGCAGCCACTTGCCAGCCCGACAGGTACACCGCCTCAAGACCGGCTTTGGCCTGCTGCATGGCCTGACCCGCGCTGATCGCGCCGAAGGCGTTCACGTAGCCTTTTTTGGCGCCGCCGTTGACCTTGTCCCACAGCTTTTCGGCCCCGCGCTTAGCCAGGGTGTGCTCGATGGGCATGGAGCCGCGCAGGCGCACGACGTCAGCGGCAGAGTAGCCGCGCTTGACGCCTTTCCAGCGGGGGTTGGTGGCCCAGTCTTTTTCGAGGGCGGCGATCTGCTGTTCGCGGCTGAGTTGTTCGGTGAGGTTCTGAGGCATGTGAAGCTCCTGATAAGGGTGAAGTTGAATCCGCTCAATGACATCTGCAAGATCCCATCGATGGCTTCATCTTAACTCTTCTATAAGACTCAAAAACAATCCTGCGTCTTATATAAGATCTTTTTTTATTCGTTATATTTCAACAACTTACAATTTTTATTTTTCTATATGGAATTTTGTTTCTCATATTGAGAAATTTTGCGGCAACGCAGCATGGGGCGATTCCGCAATGAGAAAACCGGAACAGGTCTGTGAAACGTGTGCAGCCGCTGCTGCCAGGCCGAACAATGGTAAGTTCAGGCCTGTTGATGCAAGCGGACAGGAAATTCACAGATGACACATGCCCGATACCCCTTTCGGACGCCTGCCGTGGCGGCCATGCTGGCGCTGGTCAGCCTTTTGGCGGGTTGTGCCACAAGCTCCGGGCAACGACCGGTCCTCTACCCCAACGCCGCCTACAAGGCCATGGGCGAGAGTGCCGCACGCGAGCAAATGGAGCAATGCATGGCCCTGGCCCGCCAGAGCGGCCTGGACCCCAGCCAAAACGCTGCCGCAAGCGGTGCCCTGCGCGGGGCAGCGGTGGCGGGCGTGACCGGTGCTGTGGGCTCCATGGTCTTCGGGCGCGGTGGGCTGGAAGACGCCGTCAAGCGAGGGGCACAAAGCGCCGTGGTGGGTGCGGCCGGTGGCGCGACGGCCGGCGCCATGAGCGAACGCCCCAACAGCAGCTACCGCCAGTTCGTGCAGCGCTGTGCCAGCGAAAAAGGGCTGGATGTGATCGGCTGGAATTGAGCGAAACGACGGACCTCAAGCCACCCATTGGCGCGCATTGCGCCAGATGCGCATCCACGGACTGAAATCGCTTTTATCTCCGCTGGTCCAGCTCATCTGCACATGGCGGAAGACGCGCTCGGGGTGCGGCATCATGGCCGTGAAACGGCCGTCCGGGGTGGTCACCGCCGTCAGGCCGCCGGGGCTGCCGTTGGGGTTGAAGGGGTAAGCCTCGGTGGGTGCACCCGTGTTGTCCACAAAGCGCATGGCGGCAATGGCCTGGGCCGCATTGCCCCGGTACCTGAAGTTGGCAAAACCTTCACCGTGGGCGACTGCAATCGGCAGCCGGCTGCCCGCCATGCCCTGCAGGAAGAGGCTGGGCGAATCCAGCACCTCCACCATGGAGAGGCGAGCTTCAAAACGTTCACTCTGGTTGGTGGTAAAGCGTGGCCAGGCCTCGGCACCCGGAATGATGTCGGCCAGTTCGGCAAACATCTGGCAGCCGTTGCACACGCCCAGACCGAAAGTGTCGGCGCGGCCAAAAAAGCCCTGGAACTGCTCGGCCAGCACCGGGTTGAAGGTGATTGACCGCGCCCAGCCAATGCCGGCACCCAGTGTGTCGCCATAGCTGAAGCCGCCACAGGCCACCACGCCCTTGAAGTCCTGCAGCCGGGCGCGACCGCTCTGCAGGTCGGTCATGTGCACGTCGTGCGCCTCAAAGCCCGCCGCGCTGAAGGCGTAGGCCATTTCCACATGCGAGTTCACGCCCTGCTCACGCAGGATGGCGACCCTGGGGCGCGAGAGGTGGATGAAGGGCGCAGCCACGTCTTCATGCGGGTCAAAAGACAGCGCCACATGCAGGCCCGGATCATCCGGCTGGCCTGCGGCAGCGTGCTCGGCATCGGCGCAGGCAGGGTTGTCGCGCTGCTGGCAGATCTTCCAGCTCACACTGTCCCAGACCTGGTGCAGATCAGCCAGCTTGGCGGCAAACACCTCCTGGGTGTCGCGCCAGACGGCCAGCTCGCCCTGCCCTTTGCTGATGCTGGCGCTGGCCGGGCGCGTTTTGCCCACGATGTGGCTGTGCCTGTAGAGGCCGTGCTCGCGCAACACCGCCATGACGGCGTCCCGCTCGGCGGTGCGGATCTGCAGCAGCACGCCCAGCTCCTCGTTGAACAGGGCACGCAGGGTGAGCTCTTCACGGCGGGCGCTGACCTGCTGCGCCCAGTTCTTGGCGTCGCCAAAATCGGCGCGGCTGTCGCTGATGCCGTCGCCCTCGGTGATCAGCATGTCCACATTGAGCGCCACGCCCACATGGCCGGCAAAGGCCATCTCGGCGGCGGCGGCCAGCAGGCCTCCGTCGCTGCGGTCGTGGTAGGCCAGGATCAAGCCCTGGGCACGCAAGGCATTCACCGCCTTGACGAGCGCAATCAGGTCCTGTGCATCGTGCAGGTCGGGCACGGCGTCATGACTGGGGCGACCGGCGTCGCCCAGGACCTGCTCCAGGATGGAGCCGCCCATGCGCTTGTCTCCGCGGCCCAGGTCGATCAAGACCAGGCTGGTGTCGGCCGTCTGGTTGTCGAGTTGGGGCGTGAGCGTGCCACGCACATCGTCGATGCTGGCGAAGGCGCTGACGATCAGGCTCACGGGCGATGTGACCTTGCGGGTCTGTCCATCCGTTTGCCACTGTGTGCGCATGGACAGGCTGTCCTTGCCCACGGGAATCGAGATGCCCAGCGCCGGGCACAGGGCCATGCCCACGGTTTTGACGGTTTCGTAGAGCGCGGCGTCTTCGCCCGGCTCGCCGCAGGCGGCCATCCAGTTGGCCGAGAGCTTGACGCGGTCGAGTTGAATCGGCGCGGCCAGCAGGTTGGTGATGGCCTCGGCCACCGCCATGCGCCCCGAAGCCGGCGCGTCGATGGACGCCAGCGGCGTGCGCTCGCCCATGGCCATGGCCTCTCCGGCAAAGCCCTGGTAGTCGGCCAGGGTCACGGCCACATCAGCCACCGGCACCTGCCAGGGGCCGACCATCTGGTCGCGGTGCGTCAGGCCGCCTACCGTGCGGTCGCCAATGGTGACCAAAAACCGCTTGGACGCCACCGTGGGGTGACTGAGCACGCCAATGACCGCGTCCTGCAGGCTCACGCCCGTCAGGTCGATGGGCTTCGTCTGGCGCTGGACCGACGTCACATCGCGGTGCATTTTGGGCGGCTTGCCCAGCAACACATCCATGGGCATGTCGACAGGACTTTCGTTGCCCTTGTCTTCCAGCACCAGTTGCCGCTCTTCGGTGGCCACGCCGACCACCGCAAAGGGGCAGCGCTCGCGCTCGCAAATGGCGCGGAACGCC
>CAYSIY010000222.1:0-3593 GCA_964431215.1 uncultured Limnohabitans sp. | reverse complement strand
ACAAAAAGCTGGCCACCACCATGCGCAGGCGGTTGTGCATGTAGCCGGTCTGGTTCAATTGCCGCATGGCGGCGTCCACCAGCGGGTATCCGGTGCGTCCATCGCACCAGGCCTTGAAGAGCTTGTGCCCGTGCGGACCGTGGTCCCAGGCGATGGCGTCGTAGTCCCGCTTGAAGCTCTCGCCATGACCCACATGTGCAAAATTGGCGAGCACCTGGGCATAAAAGTCGCGCCAGATCAGTTCGGACAGCCACACCCCCGCGCCTTCGCTGCCAGCCATCATGCGGGCATGGGCCTCCCGGGCGAGTTGGCGGACCGAGACAGTGCCAAAGCGCAGGTGCACGCTGAGATAGCTGGGGCCCTTGACAGCGGGGAAGTCCCTGCGCTGGCCATAGGCGTCGATCCGCTGCAAAAAGTCCGCAAGCAAGCTCTGGGCTCCCGATTCGCCTGTCGGTATCTGAAGAGTTTGCAGTTGGGTGGTCTCGAAGCCGATGTCCGACAGGGCCGGCACGGGCTGGCGCAAGGCATCGGGGCGCGGTGCCAGATGCTGTGCGTGACGCTCGACGGGGTAGGCTTTCAGGTAAAAGTCATTGACCTTGCGCAGCCAGGCGTTTTTGTAGGGCGTGAAGACCGAGAAAGCCGTGCCCGCCTGGGTCATCACTTCCTGCCGCTCGAACACGACATGGTCCTTGCAGGTGTGCAGGGCGATGCCCTGGTCGGCCAGGTGGCCAAGGACCTTGCCGTCACGCCGCTGGCCGTAGGGTTCATCGTCGTGGCTCGCAAAGACGGCCAGCACGCCCAACTGGCGCGCCAGTTGGGGAATTTCGTGTTCGGCCGCGCCATGGCGAACGATCAGGCCGCAGCCTTCGCCACCCAGTTGCGCCAGTCGCTGGTCCAGCGCCACCAGTGATTCCCGAATGAATTCCACCCGCCGATCCGCTCGGGGAAGGGCGTCCAGGAGGGTGGTATCGAACACAAAGGCCACATGGACCTGGCGGCAGTGTTTCAGGGCATGGTAGAGCGCGGCGTTATCGTGCAGGCGCAAATCGCGCCGCAGCCAGACCAGACCGGAGGGGTACAAGCTGTCCATGGGGTCTCTTGAGAGGGTCAACCGTTAAAATCGCCAGATGTCCAGCGATTCTGCCTTCACCCCGCTCACGCATCATTTTCTGGTGGCCATGCCGGGTCTTGAGGACGGGATTTTTTCACGCAGTGTGATCTATCTGTGCGAGCACAGCCCGCATGGGGCCATGGGGCTGGTGATCAACAAGCCGGGCGATCTTTCGATGCAGGCGCTGTTCGAGAAGCTGGACCTTCCGCTGTTGCGAGAGGATCTTCGCCCCAAACCTGTTTTGCAGGGGGGGCCGGTGCACACCGAACGCGGATTTGTGCTGCATGAGCCGGTGCGCATGGAAGATCCGGCGCATGACGGCGGTGACATTTACGCTTCTACCCTGAAGGTACCTCAAGGCCTGGATCTGACCACCTCGCGCGATGTACTCGAAGCGCTGGGCGCAGGTGCAGGCCCCCGTCGTGTGCTGATGACCCTGGGCTATGCGGGATGGGGTGAAGGCCAGCTGGAATCCGAGATTGGCGAGAACACCTGGCTGACCATGCCGGCGGATTCGCGCATCGTGTTTGACACCCCCTTGGAGGGGCGCTATGACGCGGCCCTGGCCTTGCTCGGCTTGCAGTCCTGGATGCTCTCGCCGGAGGCGGGTCACGCATGAGCAGCCTGGTCGCAGTCAAGGTGCCGGTTGCCCACCAGACCTTTCTGGCCCTGGATTACGGGCTCAAGCGAACCGGCGTGGCCGTGGGCACTCGCCTCCTCAAAACCGCCACGCCGCAGGGCACGATTGCCGCCGAAGGCGACGCCCGCTTCAGCAAAATCGCCGAACGCATCCGGGAGTGGCAGCCCGATGCGCTGGTGATCGGTGTGCCGACCCACCCGGATGGTGGCGAACATGAAAACACGCTGCGCGCGCGCAAATTCGGCCGCCAACTGCGAGGGCGATTCGGCATGACGGTCTACGAGGTGGACGAGCGCTACACCACCACCGAAGCGCATTCCATGGGGGCAAGAGACGCCGATGCGACCGCTGCCGCGATCATTCTGGAACAGTTTTTGAGGACCCTGCCATGAGTTTGACCCTCAACGCCGAGGCGCTTTACAAGGAACTGCTGCGCGGTGCGCGCGGCCTCTGCGCTGCCAACACCCGGCTGGTGGGCATCCCCTCGGGCGGGGCCTGGCTGGCCGAGCGGCTGCACCGTGACCTGGGCCTGAGCGGCGAGCCAGGCACGGTCTCCTCGGTCATGCATCGCGACGACTTTGCGCAGCGGGGTTTGTCGGCAGGCGGCCAGACGCAGCTGCCTTTTGAAGTGGATGGCGCCGACATCCTGGTGCTCGACGATGTGCTCTACACCGGCCGCACCCTCCGTGCTGTGCTCAACGAGCTGTTTGACTATGGCCGTCCGGCACGTGTGCAGCTGGCGGTGCTGGTGGACCGGGGCGGGCGGCAGCTGCCGGTACAGGCCGACTTTGCCGCTGCCCGCGTGGCCTTGCCCGAGTCCCAGTCTCTGGCGCTGGCGCGCGATGCTGCAGGGGCTTTCAGCTTCCGCGTAGAGAACAAGGCCTGAGGTGAACATGCTCTACAAACGCAACAACCCCCAAATCAACAAAAACGGCGAACTGATTCATCTGCTTTCCACCGAGGGGCTGTCCAAGGACATCCTGACGCACATTCTCGATACCGCACAGGGTTTTGTCAGCGTCAGCGACCGTGAGGTCAAGAAAGTTCCCCTGCTGCGCGGTAAAAGCGTCTTCAACCTGTTCTTCGAGAACAGTACCCGCACCCGCACCACCTTCGACATTGCGGCTACCCGCCTGTCGGCCGATGTCTACACGCTCGACATCGCACGTTCTTCAGCGAGCAAGGGCGAGTCCTTGCTGGACACCATCGCCAACCTCAGCGCCATGGCCGCCGACATCTTTGTGGTTCGTCACAGCGAATCGGGTGCACCCTATCTGATTGCCCAGCACGTTGCACCGCATGTCCACGTGGTCAACGCCGGTGACGGACGCCACGCCCACCCCACCCAGGCGCTGCTGGACATGTACACCATCCGGCACTACAAAAAAGATTTTTCCAACCTTACCGTGGCCATCGTGGGCGACGTGCTGCACTCGCGTGTGGCGCGCTCGGACATTCACGCTCTGACGACGCTGGGCTGCGCTGAAGTCCGAGTGGTCGGCCCCAAAACCCTGGTGCCCGCCGATATGGCGCAGATGGGTGTGCGCGTCTTCAACAACCTGGAAGAAGGCATCGAAGGCTGCGACGTGGTCATCATGCTGCGCCTGCAAAACGAGCGCATGAGCGGCGCGCTGCTGCCGTCCAGCCACGAGTATTTCGAGAGTTTTGGCCTGACGCCCGAGAAATTGCAGCGGGCCAAGCCCGATGCCATCGTCATGCACCCGGGGCCGATCAACCGGGGGGTCGAGATCGACTCGGCGGTCGTGGATGGCCGACAAAGCGTGATCCTGCCGCAGGTGACCTTCGGCATCGCGGTGCGCATGGCGGTGATGAGCATCGTCG
>CAYSIY010000221.1:0-3610 GCA_964431215.1 uncultured Limnohabitans sp. | reverse complement strand
CGAGATCAACAGCCCCAACGGCCCTCGCCGCGCCGCCGCCGAGCGTGCCGCCATCAATGCGCCGATGCAGGGCACTGCGGCCGACCTCATCAAGCTGAGCATGGTGGCGGTGCAGCAGGCACTCGACGAACAACACAAACAGACCAAGGTCATCATGCAGGTGCACGATGAACTGGTGTTCGAGGTGCCGCAGGCCGAAGTCGAATGGGTGCGCCGCGAGGTGCCGCGCCTGATGGCGGCGGTGGCGACACTGCAGGTGCCGCTGCTGGCCGAGGTCGGCACGGGGCCCAACTGGGAGCAGGCCCACTGACCGCCCCGACCAAAGGATTGGATTCCGTTATCCTCGGGTTTTTGACACTCTGGAATGTGCCATGTCCACTTTTGCCGATCAGCTCAAATCCGAAATCGCCCGCATCGCCCGCAAGGAGCTGCGGGCCGAGACCCAGGCGCTGAAAAAAGCCAACGCACAGTACCGCAGCGAGATCGCGACACTCAAACGGCGTCTGGCCGAGACCGAACGATCCATGACTCGGCTGGCCAAAGGTTCTGCCACCCTGGCCGGTCAAGCCGCCGCCAACGAGCAGCCGGCTTCGCCCGCGCAGGGGCTTCGCTTCAGGGTGGCCGGCTTTGCCAGCCTGCGCAAAAAGCTGGGTCTGTCGGCGGCGGACATGGGCAAACTTCTGGGCGTCTCGGCTCAATCGGTCTACCACTGGGAAACCGGCAAGAGCCGCCCGCGCGCGGCCCAACTGGCGGCCATTTCGGCGGTGCGCAAACTGGGCAAGCGCGAAGTCGCCGCCCGTCTGGCCGCCTGATCCGAGGGCGGCTTTCGAAGGGTCACCCGATGATGCGTGACAATCGAAGCCTGCAACACCGCCCTTCGGGGCGGTTCGTTTTGGTGGAGACGGTATGACTTTGTTGGTGATCATGTTGGGAACCTTGCTGGCGGGCATCGGCAGCGTCTGGCTGGCGGCCTGGTTGAGCTTTGGCGTCATCAGCCGCTACACCCAGCACATGCTCAGCCTGGCGGCCGGGGCTTTGTTGGCCACGGCGTTTTTGCACCTCTTGCCTGAGGCTTTCGAGTCGGACGCTGCGCCGCATGCCCTGTTTGGCGTGCTGCTGGTGGGGCTGGTGTTTTTCTTCCTGCTCGACAAGGCCGAGCTCTGGCACCACGGACACGAACACCACCAGGGTCACGCCCACAGCCATGCTGACGCGGCGGATCACGGCCATGCCCATGCCCATGCCCACGCGCATGCGCCGGGGGGCTGGGCGGTGCTGGCCGGTGACAGTGTGCATTGCTTTGGCGACGGCATCCTGATCGCCTCGGCCTTCATGGCCGATACGGCGCTGGGGGTGCTGGCCTCGCTGGCCGTGCTGGCCCACGAGGTGCCGCACCACATGGGCGATCTGGTGGTGCTGCGCCGCAGCGCAGGCAGCCGTCAGGCGGCCATCCTCAAGGTGTCATTGGCCGGGGCGGTGACGGCGCTGGGCGGTGCGGTGGGCTATGTGCTGCTGGATGCGCTGCACGACTTCCTGCCCTACTTTCTGGTGGTGGCCAGCAGCAGTTTTGTCTATGTGGCGCTGGCCGACCTGATTCCCCAGTTGCAGCGCAAGCTCTCTGCCCGCGAGACCGTGGCCCAGATTTTCTGGCTGCTGATCGGTATGGCGATGGTGATGCTGGTCAGCCTGCTGACCCACAGCGGCGGCCACAGCCACGCCCACTGAGCCCCGGCTGGCAGCGCCCGTGGCGCTTTAGCCTTTGGCGCAGGGCAGGCCAGGCGTGCGGCACCACTCGCTCCAGCTGCCCGCATACAGGGCCGTCGTGCCCAGGCCGGCCAGTTCCATGGCCAGCAGGTTGGGCACGGCCGTCACACCGCTGCCACAGTGGTGCACCACCGAGCGGGCATCGCAAGGCCCCAACACCGCCTGCCATTCGCTGCGCAACTGTTCGGCGCTCTTGAATCGGCCATCGGGCATGAAGTTGTCGCTGAAGGGGCGGTTGAGCGCGCCCGGAATGTGGCCCGCCACCGGATCGAGCGGCTCCACATCGCCACGGTAACGTGCGGCGGCACGCGCATCGACCACGGTTTGCTGCGCCTGTCCGAGCCCCTGCGCCAACGCTTCGGTCCGGACCAGTTGCCGCAAGGGCTCGCGCAGCCCGAATGTCCGGGGGGTGGCGGGTCTGGCCGGTCCGGTTTCAGTGGCTCCGCCTGCGGCTTGCCAGGCCGGCAAGCCGCCATCGAGCACCGCGACGGCGTCGTGGCCCAGCCATTTGAGCATCCACCACAGGCGTCCGCAGAAGTGGCAGCCCTGGCGGTCATAAACCACCACCTGGGTGTTGTGGTCTACCCCCATGCGGCCGAGCCAGTCGGCCACGATCTCGCGCCGGGGCAGGGGGTGGCGACCGCCATTGACCGCACGTGCCGGGTCTTTTGTGCTCAGGTCGCGCTCCAGATGGGCCTGCTGCGCACTGGCGATGTGCAGCTGGGCAAACAGGGCGTCGGCGGCATCGGGTTGCGCGAGATCGAAGCTGCAATCGAACACCACCATGGGCGTCGCCTTTTTTCGCAGCGCCTGGAGTTCCGGAGCGGTAATGAGCAAGGTGTACATGCGGCGGTCCTGGTTCAGTGTTCTTCGGCGGGTGCCCGGCTCAGGGTGCGGTTGCGCAGGCTGGTGGCGGCGATGCCGCAGGCGATGACCAGCATCATGCCGGCCCAGCCCATCCAGGGGATCTGGTCGCCAAACAGGACCAGACCATACAGCGCAGAAAAAACGATGCCCGAATACTGCAGGTTGGCCACCACCAGCGTGGCCCCCTTGCTGTAGGCCAGGGTCATGCACAGCTGGCCTCCCGCAGCGAGCAATCCGATGGGCAGCAGCCAGGCCACAGCTGGCCAGCTCCAGAGCGAGAAGCCAGTGAACAGCAGGGTGCAAGCCAGGCCTGCCACGGCGGTGCCGACCGAGAAATAGAACACGGTGCGCGATTCGGGCTCGCCCATGCGGCCCAGCGCGGCCACCTGCAGGTAGGCCATGGCCGCGCCCATGCCCGAGAGCAGGCCAATCAGCCCCGCAAACAACTGGTTTTGTTCGATGGTGGGACGCAGCATCATGATGACGCCCGCAAAGCCGCCCAGCACCGTGAGCACTACCGGACCTTGCCGGCTGGCGTCCTGCAGTCGTCCCATCACCAGTGTGCCGCCCACCAGAAAAGCCGCCACCCAGACGCCGCTCATGTAGTTGAGCGTCATGGCGGTGGCCAGCGGCAAATGCGCAATCGCATAAAACCAGCCGGTCAGGGAGGCCACGCCAACGACCGAGCGCCAGACATGCATCATCGGCACCGTGGTGGCCAGGGACACGCCCTGCACCCGGCACATGCCCGCCATGAAGGCGATGCCGATCACCCCCCGGTAGAAAACCAGCTCGAAGGTGCCGAAGTGGGAAGAGGCGAATTTGATGCAGACGCTCATCGTCGCAAAAAACAGCGACGCGAGGATCATCCAGGAGGCTTGCATGCTGGCGCTCAGGCGCTCAGCCCCTGAAGTCCATCTGCCTGCGGTACCACTCGTGGAAGTGCTGCATGCCGTCTTCCATCGGGCTCTGGTAGGGG
>CAYSIY010000220.1:0-3623 GCA_964431215.1 uncultured Limnohabitans sp. | reverse complement strand
GAGCAGGCGCGCCGGGCCGGCCTGATGGACTTCGAGGACTGGCACAGCGACTTCGGCGCGTTCTACCGCGCGGTGGAATGGATGGGCCTGCAGCGGCACCTCAAGGTGGCCGGCATCTTTGCGCGCCTGACGCTGCGCGACGGCAAGCCCAAATACCTGGCCGACGCGCCGCGCTTCATCGCCTACATCCGCGCCACCGCCAGCCGCTACCGCGAACTCACCCCGCTCTTGCGCCTGATCGACGAGGTCGAGGGCACCCCACCGCAGGTCGGTTTTGCCTACGGCCGGATGTAAGGCCGCCATGCCCCGCTTTCACTGCCCCGTGCCGCTGGCCACCGGCCAGACCCTGAGCTTGCCCGCAGGCGCAGCAAGGCATGTGCAGGTGCTGCGCCTGCAACCCGGGGCCGTCATCACCCTGTTCAACGGCGAAGGCGGCGAGTTCGAGGTCACCGTGACGCGCATGGGCCGCAGCGATGTGGACGTCGAGGTCGGCCCGCACCATGCCATCGAACGTGAAGCGAGCCGGGCCATTCATTTGCTGGCCGGCATCACCGCCAACGAGCGCATGGACTGGCTGGTGGAAAAAGCCACCGAGCTGGGCGTGGCCAGCATCACCCCCTTGCTGGCCGAGCGCAGCGTGCTCAAGCTCAAGGGCGAGCGCGCCGACAAGAAGCTCGCGCACTGGCAGGCTGTGGCTGTGGCCGCTGCCGAGCAGTGCGGGCGCAACCGGGTGCCCGTGATTCATCCGGCCCTGGCCTTGAGCGACTGGCAGGCCCTCCCCACGGCAGAGGGTGTGCGCTGTGTGCTGTCGCTGGCGCAGGGGACACGTTCACTGACCTCTGCTGCTGCCGGTGCTGAGCCTTTGGTGGTGCTGAGCGGGCCGGAAGGTGGGCTCAGTCCTGCCGAAGAGGCTTTGGCCTTGTCTTCGGGTTTCGTGCCGGTGACTTTGGGGCCGCGTGTGCTGCGGGCTGAAACGGCGCCTTTGGCTGTGCTGGCGGCGTTGACGGTCTGAGGTGTTCTTCCGCGTTGGAGGGCTGGGGTCTGAGGACTCCTCATGCTGCGGGGGTACGCAGAAATCGTCGCCCCCAGACCCCAGCCCTCCACCGCTACCGTTTCGGCTCATCCAGGCGCGGTGGCGCCGTCAGCGGTCGGTGCGGTTTGCGGTTCGGCTTCGGGCCCAGGCCCGCCCGCCGATTTCTGGTACTCCAGCATGAGGCGGGCGGGCCTGGGCCCGAAGCCGAGCCACCCCAGCAACCGATACACTGGGGGGCATGAACGCCAACCTTCTCCTGCTCACCCTCTGCCAGGGCCTGTTCCTCACCAACAACATCACCTTCATCGCCATCAATGGCCTGGTCGGCCTGTCCATGGCCCCGGTGGGCTGGATGGCCACGCTGCCCGTCATGGGCTATGTGGTGGGGGGTGCGCTGTCCACCGGCCTGGTCGCCAAAAGCCAGAGCCGCTGGGGGCGGCGGGTGTCCTTCCAGCTCGGTCTGCTGCTTGCGTTGGGCTCGGCCCTGCTGGCGGCCTATGCGGCCTGGAGCCACCAGTTCTGGCTGCTGGTGTGCGCCACTGTGGTGGCCGGTTACTACAGCGCCAACGGCCAGCTCTATCGCTTTGCCGCGGCCGAACTGGCAACACCCGACTACCAGGAAAAAGCCGTCTCGCTGGTGCTGGCCGGTGGCCTGATCGGTGCTGTGGCCGGCCCCAACCTGGCCTCGGGCACGCGCGGGCTGACCGAGACGCCCTTTGTCGGTGCCTACCTGGCGCTCGCCGTCGTGGCGGCGCTGGGCATGGGTCTCATGGCTTTCATCCGTTTTCCGGCGGTGCCGCCTCGTCAGGCCGGAGCATCCGGCGGCCGGCCACTGTCCGTCATCATGCGCCAGCCCGTCTTCATCGTGGCGGCGGCCGCTGCCGCCCTGGGCTATGGCGTGATGAACCTGCTCATGGCCGCCACGCCGCTGGCCATGCAAGTCTGTGGTTACGCCTTCAGCGATGCGGCGCTGGTGCTCGAGTGGCATGTCATCGGCATGTTCGCGCCGGGCTTTTTTACCGGCTCGCTCATCCAGCGCTTTGGTGCGCTGCCCATCATGGGGGTGGGCGTGGCGCTCAATCTGCTGTGCATCGCCGTGGCCCTGTCGGGGCTGGACCTGCAACAGTTCCTGATCGCGCTGTTCCTGCTGGGGGTGGGCTGGAACTTTCTCTTCACCGGCAGCACCACCTTGTCGATGCGTGCCTGGACGCCCGAAGAAAAAGACCGCGGCCAGGCGGCCATCAATTTCCTGGTTTTCGCCACCATGGCCTTGACCTCGTTCGCCTCAGGTGCGCTGGTCACCACCCAGGGCTGGACCTGGCTGAACTACGGCTCCCTCTTGCCTGTGGCGCTCACCGGTGTGGCCCTGGTCTGGCTGTGGCTCAAACAAAAAAACTCTGCAGCCTGACACCGTGCAGCAGCGGTCTTTGAGCGCGATGGAGGTGTGCTGTGCCATCAGGGCATGCGCGCCATGACCTCGGCCACGGCCGCGGTCAGCTTCTTGGCATAGGGCACATGCAAAAACTCGTTGGGGCCGTGTGCATTGCTCCTGGGGCCGAGCACGCCACACACCATCATCTGCGCCTTGGGAAAGCCTGCGCTGAGCATGTTCATCAGCGGAATCGTGCCGCCCTGGCCGATGTAGCCCACGCCGGCACCAAAGTGCGCCTGGCTCGACGCATTCAGGGCCTGCTCAAACCACGGCAGCGTGTCGGGCGCATTCCAGCCGGTGGCGCCACCGTTCGATTCAAACGTCACCTTGGCCTGATACGGCGCGTTGTCTTCGAGCAGCGCCTTCATTTCGCCCACCGCCTGCGCCGCGTCCACCAGCGGCGGCAGGCGCAGGCTGAGCTTGAAGGCGGTGTAGGGCCGCAGCACATTGCCCGCGTCCTTGAGTGAGGGAAAGCCTTCGGCCCCGGTCACGCTCAGCGTGGGGGTCCAGGTGCGGTTGAGCAGTGCCTGCACCGGATCGGTGGTGGTGGGCAGCGCAAAGCTGGTCGAGCCGCCGCAATCGTAGTGCGCCCACGGAAAGCGCTTGTACACCTCGTCGCCCAGAATCGCCGCCGTGGCCCGGGCCTGGGCCAGCCGTTCGGCCGGCACCTCGCAATGGAAGCTCGCGGGCAGCAGGCGACCGGTGGCGCTGTCTTCGAGCCGGTCGAGCACCATGCGCATGATGCGGAAGCTCGATGGCACCAGGCCCGAGGCATCGCCCGAGTGCACCCCTTCGGTCAGTACTTCGACCTTGAGCGTGCCGCTGGCCATGCCGCGCAGGCTGGTGGTCAGCCAGAGTTGGTCGTAGTTGCCCGCGCCGCTGTCGAGGCAGATCACCAGGCCCACATCGCCCAGGCGAGGGCGCAGCGCATCCACATAGGGCAGCAGGTCGCAGGAGCCCGACTCCTCGCAGGTCTCGATCAGGCCGACGATGCGCGGGTGGGGGGTCTTCTGGCTTTTCAGCGCCTGCAGCGCCGCGATGCTGGCATACACCGCATAGCCATCGTCAGCACCGCCCCGGCCGTAGAGCTTGCCGTCCTCATACACCGGGGTCCAGGGGCCGAGGTCGTTCCTCCAGCCATGGAACTCGGGTTGCTTG
>CAYSIY010000219.1:0-3677 GCA_964431215.1 uncultured Limnohabitans sp. | reverse complement strand
TGGTCACGCGTGAGGATGGCGTCGGTGTGGTGGCTGCTGTAGTGGTTGATGTGGGCAATCGCCTCTTCCAGGCCCGCCACCACCTTGATGCTGATGATGGGCGCGAGGTATTCCTCGAACCAGTCCTGTTCGGTAGCGTTTTTGACGTTCGCCCTGGCCACTGGAGCCAGCAGGGCTTTGGCCTCTGGGCAGCAGCGCATCTCCACGCCTTTGGCGGCGTAGACCGCACCGATTTTCGGCAGGAATTCGGCCGCCACGCCACGCGCCACGAGCAAGCCTTCGCTGGCGTTGCAGGGGCTGTATTTTTGGGTCTTGGCGTTGTCGGCCACCTGGACGGCCATGGCGATATCGCAGGGATCGTCGACATAAGTGTGGCAGTTGCCGTCCAGGTGCTTGATGACCGGCACCTTGGCTTCGGCGCTGATGCGCTCGATCAGGCTTTTGCCGCCGCGCGGAATCACCACGTCGACAAACTGCGGCATCGCAATCAGCTCGCCCACGGCGGCGCGATCGGTGGTCTGCACCAGCTGCACCGCCTCCAGCGGCAGACCCGCATCGCTCAGGGCCTGCTGCACCAGTCTGGCCAGCGCCTTGTTGGATTCAATGGCCTCGGAACCGCCACGCAAGATGCAGGCGTTGCCACTCTTGATCGACAGGCTGGCCGCTTCGATGGTCACATTGGGACGGCTCTCGAAAATCATGCCGAACACCCCGATCGGCACACGCATCTGGCCTACGCGGATGCCGCTGGGCTGCTGCTTCATGCCAATCATTTCGCCGATCACATCGGGCATGGCCGCCAGTTGCTCGCAGCCTTGGGCGCAGGTTTCGAGCACCTTGGGCGTGAGCTTGAGTCGGTCGACCATCGGCTCGGCCAGGCCTGCGGCCAGGGCACGCTCCAGATCCCTGGCGTTGTCCTGCTGCAAGGTATCGACGCTGTCGCGCAGCAAGGCCGCCAGCCGGCGCAGGGCCTGGTTCTTGGCCGCAGCCGAGGCCTTGGCCATCAGGGCCGAGGCCTTCTTGGCCTGCAGTCCGAGCGCCTGCATGTAGGGGGCGGTGTCAAGAGCATTCATGCCCTGATTTTCGCAGATCAGCGGGCCATGCATATGCGCGCAAAGCGCAGTGCCAGCCGGTGCAGGGCCTGCCAGCCGTCCTGCGGCCAGTCGGGCACTTTCAGGCCCTTGACGATGCCGTCGACCTGGTGGGCCGACTGCAGGAGATGGTTAAGCCGGACCGGGGTCAGACGCGGCAACACGCGTTCAAAGAGCCGCTCACGCGGACCCCAGATGCGCTGGGCCTTGAGCGCCACGGGCAGGGGCTGGCCGGCGGCCATGGCATCCTTGACCCGCTTGAGGGCGCGGATGTCCTCGGCCAGGGTGTAATGCACCAGCACCTCGGCCTCGCCTTCGGCCTGCAGCCCGTCAAGCATGCGCTGCACACGCGCCACCTGGCCCGAGAGCACCGCCTCGGAGAGCTTGAACACGTCGTAGCGGGCCACATTGAGCACCGCCGACTCGACCTGCGCCTGCGAGAGTTCGCCTTGCGGATACAGCAGCCCCAGCTTGCTTACTTCCTGGTGGGCCGCCAACAGATTGCCTTCAACGCGGTCAGCAAAAAACTGCAAGGTGCGTTGTCCCTCTTCGCCCGCCGCCACACGCTGGCCCTGCTGCTGCAGGCGCTGCGCGATCCACTGCGGCAGGGCGGTGCGCTCGATGGTGTCGAGCTGGATGCACACGCCTGCCCCCTCCAGCGCGGCAAACCAGGCGCCCTTGCGGGTCGCAAAGTCCAGCCGCGGCAGCATGAACAAAGTCAGCGTGGAATCGTTGCCCTGCGCCTGCTCCACCAGCTGCTGGATGGCCACACTGCCCTCTTTGCCGGGCTTGCCCGAAGGGATGCGCACTTCCACCATCTGCCGGTCTGCGAACAGGCTCAGGCTGCCCCCGGCGGCCAGCACCTCGCTCCAGTCAAAGTGCGCCCCCTGAACGGTGTGTACCGTGCGCTCGGTGTAGCCTTGGGCACGGGCCGCCGCTCGGATCGCGTCCGCCGCTTCCTGCATCAACAGCGGCTCGTCACCATGCAGGGTGTACAGACTGCGCAGGCCTTTTTGCAAGTGCGCGTGGAGTTGGGCCAGAGCCAGTTGCATGGCTTATCGGGCTGCCGGGGGCTTGAGGCGGGAAAGACGGCGAACAATCTGCTGCACGATGTCGCTCGTCATGTCGCGGTAGAGCATCGCCTCTTCGATTTCCTTGGACAGCGCCGCCGTTTCATTGAAGCTCAGATCACGCTGCTGGTAGAGCTCCAGCGGCTCGATCCATTCGACGCCAGCGGGGGTGCGCAGGCGAAATTTCACCGTCATGCGCAGCTGCAATTCACGCACTTGCCCTGAAGCGTTGGTGCCCACCACCACACGCTGACGCTGCTCCTGGAGGATGTCCAGAATCACGTCCGCCTGCTGGGCCTGCCGGGGATCGGTCAGCAGCTCGATGCGGCCCGTGCCACGCAATTGGCGGCTGAGCTCGGCACCAAAAGGACTGGTGACGGAAAACCCTGCAAACAGGCTTTTGAACGGGTAGTCGCCAGCCTGACGGAGCTGGAAACCACAGCCGCTCAGGGCTGCGGCCAGCATCCCGAGCGAGAGCAGGCGACGGCGTTGCATGCTCAGACCACCAGGTTGACAAGTCGCCCCGGCACCACGATGACCTTCTTGGCCACCGCCCCATTGGCCGCCTTGGCAAAGGCCTCGCTGGCCAGCGCCATCTGTTCGATCTGCGCCTTGTCGGCGCTGGCGGGCACCAGGATGGCGCCGCGCAGCTTGCCATTGACCTGCAGCATGAGCTCGATCTCGTCGCGCTGCAGGGCCGATTCGTCCACGCTGGGCCAGGCCACGTCCAGCAGGTCGCCGCAGCAGGCGGCGTAGCCCAGCTCGTTCCAGAGCTGGTCGGTGATGTGCGGACAGGCCGGGTACAGCACGCGCAGCAAAATGGAGAAGCACTCGGCCAGCGCGGCGGCGTCTTCGACGCTGTCAGACAGTTGCACATCTTCGAGCGTGTTGAGCATCTTCATCACCGCCGAGACGACGGTGTTGTACTGCATGCGCTCGTAGTCGTAATTGGCCTGCTTGAGCACCGTGTGGATGTCCAGGCGCAGCGCCTTGGCGGTCTTGCCGAAGGCCACAGGCTGGCTGCGGTCGACCGAAATGCCTTTCTTCAGCAGGGCCTCGTTCTTGACCGCAAAGTTCCACACCCGGCGCAGGAAGCGGTAGCTGCCCTCAACGGCCGCATCGTTCCACTCCAGCGTGGCCTCGGGCGGCGCAGTGAACATGGTGTAGAGCCGGGCGGTGTCGGCACCATACTTTTCGATCAGGTCCTGCGGGTCGACGCCGTTGTTCTTGGACTTGGACATGGTGCCCACGCCTTCGTAGTCGATCGGCGTGCCCACGGGCAGACGGCCATCGCTGCTGTCGGCCTCGTTCTTGAGCTTGGCACCCACAATCTTGCCGTCTTCACCCAGCACATGCTCCACATCGTGCGGCCAGAAATAGTCCTTGCCCCCCTTGGCGGTGCGGCGCGAATAGATGTGGTTGAGCACCATGCCCTGCGTGAGCAGCTTGCTGAAGGGCTCGTCCACCTTGACCAGGCCCAGATCGCGCAAGACCTTGGTCCAAAAGCGCGCATACA
>CAYSIY010000218.1:750-3727 GCA_964431215.1 uncultured Limnohabitans sp. | reverse complement strand
GCGAAATCGCACTGGCCAAAGGCAAGGCCGAGCACGACAAGCGCGACACCATCAAGGACCGCGAAGGCAAGCGCGAGGTGGAGCGCGCCATGAAGACGCGCAATCGCTGATCAGGCCAAATGCCGCAGCGGATGGTGATCCGAGGGCCAGGGGCTGACGAAGAACCGCGCCACTTCGCTGGCATCCACCTCTTCCACCCGAGGCGGTTTCCATTGGGGCGAGTGGTCCTTGTCCACCGCCAGGGCACGGATGCCCTCGACCGTTTCGCTCTCGCTCACAGGCCGAAGGTGGAAGCAGTGGTGCACCATATCGCGCTCCATGCGCAGGTCTTCGGCCAGACCCATGCCGCGGGCGCGTCGAATCTGCTCGAGCACAACGCTGAGCATCAGCGGTGACCTGGCGCGCAGGATTTTGGCCGTGTGCCCGCTCCAGTCGTCTGCAGCGGCCTCCAGCGCATCAACCATGGCCTGCACCGTCGGCAGACCAAAAACGGCGTCAATCTGCGGCTGGGGGCTGAGTTTTTCGGGGGCCATGCTGCCCGGCTGGGCCAGCACCCAGCGCTCCACCGCCTCGCTGTTTTCAAAGGGCGCGCTGATCAGCGTGCTCCAGATGGGCTCCAGCATGGAAGACGGCAAGGCGATGTCGGCCAGCCTGGCGGCCACAGCCTGAGGGCCAGTGAGCATGAGGCCGGTCAGCCCGAGGTATTCACCGAGCTTGCCCGGACAACGGCTAAGAAAGAAACCGCCGCCCACATCGGGGAACAGGCCAATGTTGGTTTCGGGCATGGCCATCCTGGTGCGCTCGGTCACCACCCGCACGCTGGCGCCCTGGCTGATGCCCATGCCACCGCCCATGACGATACCGTCCATGAAGGCGATGTAGGGCTTTTTGTAGGTGTGGATCAGGTGGTTGAGGGCGTATTCCTCGGTGAAAAAGTCTCCCAGCGACGCGTCACCGGCATGCGCGGCCTGATGGAAAAACCGGATGTCACCGCCCGCGCAAAAGGCACCGAACGGACCTTCCTTGCCGGTGCCCCGCACGGCCACGGCCAGCACGCGGGCGTCGTCCTGCCAGCTGAGCAAGGCGGCACTCAGCTCGCGGATCATGGGCAAGGTCAGCGCATTGAGCGCCTTGGGGCGGTTGAGCGTGATGCAGCCGATGTGGCCCTGGATTTCTGCGATGACTTCAGACACGTTTATTTCTCCAACCCATCCATTCATTGGCCATCAAGGCCCCCAGAACCAGGACGCCCCCGGTCAGCACACTGGCTTGCGGTGCCTCATTGGCCCCCAGCCAGGCCAACAGGATGCCGAAAACAATTTCCAGCAGGGCCAACAGCGCCACCTCGGGCGCCTGGAGCACTCGGGCGCACACCACCGACAAGGCGCAAGGAATGGCCAACTGAAACAGACCCAGCCCCGCCAACAGGCCGATGTCATGGGCGCTGGCTTGCAGCGGCCAGGCCAGCGGCAAGGTCAGCGCACTCGAAATCACCGCCCCCAGCAAGACCGAGGGCACCAGGTCCAGATCGAGTCCTTCGGCATGGCTTTTTTGCACCAGGGTCCATTGCGTGGCGCCGGCAATCGGCACGCAGAGGGCGACCAAAGAGCCCAGCAGCAGATGGGGTGCACCCAGGGAGAACTGCTGCCCGTACATCCAGGCAATGCCCAGGCCCGCCACCCCAATGGCCGCCCAGGTGCGGGCAGGCAAACGGTGCCCCAGAACCCCCCGCGTGAACAGGGCTGTAACAAAAGGCCCCACCGCCATGGTGATGAGCACATTGGCCACGGCGGTGAGCGTGAGCGCCACCATGAAGGCCGTGAACATGATGCTCCAGCACAGACCCGAGAGCCAGAAATAGCCGCTTCGCCAGGGCAGACGCCTGAAGACCCCCACCCCCTGCCACAAGGGCAGGATGAGCAGCAGGGACAGCAACGTGAACAGACTGCGCCAAAAGGTGACCTCGAAACTCCGTGCTTCGTCCAGGTGTCTCGTGACCACCCCGGCGATTGACCACAGGGCGGCACACAGCACCATCAAGGCCACAGCTTGACCATGTTGAAGTTTCATGCCGGTCGATTCCTTTGCGAGGGAGGCAGGCGCTCGCGCCAGACTCAAGCGTCCTTCTGGGCGCGCTTGCGCTCGTGCTCCTTGAGGAAGCGCTTGCGCAGACGGATGCTCTTGGGCGTGATTTCGACCAGCTCATCGTCCTCGATGAACTCAACGCCATATTCCAGCGTCAGTTCGATGGGCGGCGTGATCTTGATCGCGTCTTCCTTGCCACTGACGCGGAAGTTCGTGAGCTGCTTGGTCCGCGTGGCGTTGACCACCAGGTCGTTGTCGCGGCTGTGGATGCCCACAATCATGCCCTCATAGACGGGGTCGTTGGGTTTGACGAACATGCGCCCACGGTCATCGAGCTTGCCCAGGGCGTAGGTGAAGATCTCGCCATCGTCCATCGAGATCAGAACGCCGTTCTTGCGGCCACCGATCTCGCCTTTGTGCGGCTCGTAGCTGTCAAAGATGTTCGAGATCAGACCGGAGCCGCGGGTAAGGTTCAGGAATTCATTGGAAAAACCGATCAGGCCACGCGCCGGGATGCGGTATTCGAGGCGCACACGGCCACGGCCGTCGGGCTCCATGTTCACGAGTTCGCCCTTGCGCTCACCGAGCGCCTGCATCACGCCACCCTGGTGGTTTTCCTCGATGTCGGCAGTCACCAGCTCGATCGGCTCATGCTTGACGCCGTTGATGTCCTTGAACAGCACGCGCGGCTTGGACACGGCCAGTTCGTAGCCTTCACGGCGCATGTTTTCCAGCAGGATGGTCAGGTGCAGTTCACCCCGGCCTGACACCTCGAAAATGCCGTCTTCGTCGGTTTCCTTCACGCGCAGGGCCACATTGTGTTGCAGTTCCTTTTGCAGGCGGTCCCAGATCTGGCGGCTGGTCACGTACTTGCCTTCACGGCCAGCCAGTG
>CAYSIY010000218.1:0-740 GCA_964431215.1 uncultured Limnohabitans sp. | reverse complement strand
AGTTCATGGTCAGGGTAGGCTCGTCCACCTTGAGCATGGGCAGCGGCACGGGGTTGAGCGGATCGGTCACCGTCACGCCAATGCCGATGTCCTCGATGCCGTTGATCAGCACGATGTCGCCGGGGCCGGCTTCGGGGGTCTGCATGCGGTCCAGCCCTTGGAAGGTGAGCACCTGGTTGATGCGGCCTTTGCTGCTTTTGCCGTCAGGCCCTTCCATGACCAGCACCTCCATGCCCGGCTTGATCTTGCCCTGGCTGATGCGGCCGACGCCAATGCGACCGACGAAGGTGGAGAAGTCCAGTGCCGAAATCTGCAACTGCAGCGGGGCATCGGGGTTGCCACTGTTGGGCGGCACGTGCTTGAGCACCGTGTTGAACAGGGCCGACATGTCGGGGCCCCACTGCTCGCCCGGAGCGCCCTCTTCCAGCGAAGTCCAACCGTTGATGCCGGAGGCGTACACCACCGGAAAGTCCAGTTGCTCGTCGGTCGCGCCGAGCTTGTCGAACAGGTCGAAAGCGGCGTTGACCACCTTGTCGCAGTTGGCACCGGGCTTGTCGACCTTGTTGACCACGACGATGGGCTTGAGCCCAAGGGCCAGCGCCTTCTTGGTCACAAAGCGGGTCTGAGGCATCGGGCCTTCTTGCGCATCGATCAGCAGCACCACGCCGTCGACCATGGACAGGGCACGCTCGACTTCACCGCCAAAGTCCGCGTGGCCGGGGGTGTCCACGATATTGATG
>CAYSIY010000217.1:0-3731 GCA_964431215.1 uncultured Limnohabitans sp. | reverse complement strand
CGCGCGCAAATTCGGGCGTACCCGCAAATACCAGACGCATGTCGTACTTTGAAATAGGCCTCAACGCTCGTCGCGCAGGGCCTTGGCCAGCTTGGTCTTGATGCGGCCCTGCTTGAGCGGCGAGAGGTATTCGACAAACACCTTGCCCATCAGGTGGTCCATCTCGTGCTGAATGCAGATGGCCAGCAGTTCGCTGGCTTCGATCAATTGTTCCTTGCCGTGGCGGTCCAGCGCCTTGACTTTGACGGCGGTGGCCCGTTCGACACCGTCGTAAATGCCGGGCACCGACAGACAGCCTTCGTCGCCCTTGCTGCGCTCGGGGCTGGACCAGAGGATTTCGGGGTTGATCAGCACCAGCGGCTGGTCGCGCTCCTCGGACACATCGATCACGATCAGACGCTCATGCACATCGACCTGCGTGGCCGCCAGGCCAATGCCACGGGCGTCGTACATGGTCTCGAACATGTCGTCGATGGTCTGCTGCAGGCGCGCGTCAATGGCCTGCACGGGCTGGGCCACCTTGTTCAGGCGCGGATCGGGGTAGCGGAGGATGGGAAGAAGAGCCATGGGCGGTATTTTCGCAGGCCTGAGCCAGGGGCATTTGCCCTGCGGCCATGGGGGCATTGCGTTTCAGAAAGTTTTTTCTGCCGTTTCGAGGATTGCCCTGACCGTCAATGCCCGAGACATCAGCAACGAGCAACAAAGACCAGCCATGGCGGTCCACCGCAGCCGGCCGACGGTGGCCTACGCCAATGACAGGGTCGATGGCGGGGGTCCTGCGCAAAGCGCCATGAAAAGAACGGGGAGTGATTGCACCTTCGCCGCAAATATAGCCACAAATATCCATAACTGGCCGTGTCACTGGCCAGATGCCACATACCAGGTGCCACGACCGATGCCCTGTTTGACGAGGTGGCCTTGCTTGACGAGTTTGGCCAGGTGCGCCTTGATGGTGGCGCGGTTTGCGCCTGTTTGTTGCTCGGCCTGCCCCGTGGTCAGCCGACCCTGTTCTGTGGCCAGGGCAAGCAGGTCACCAGAGAGTTTGGGAAGACGCTGGGAGAGCATCCGTTCGCGCTCGACCTTCTCGCCCAGGCGTTTGACTTGGGTGGCCAGCGAGGACAGGAAAAACACCATCCACGGTTGCCAGTTGGGGCTATCGGTGCGAATCGTGCCTTGCGTCTGGCGCAGAGCGATGTAATACCCGCCTTTGTTTTGCTCGATGATGCTTTCCAGAGAGCTGTACGGCACGTAGCTGTAGCCGAACTGGAGCATGAGCAGCGTGGTCAAGATGCGCGACAAACGCCCGTTGCCATCCTCGAAGGGGTGAATCTCCAGGAAGACCACCACGAAGACGGCCACGATGAGCAGCGGATGCAGGGTTTTGTTCTCTCGGGCATGGCGTACCCACTCGACCAGCTCTTGCATGAGGCGTGGCGTGTCAAACGGGGTGGCTGTCTCGAAGACCACGGCCACCTGTTCGCCCTTTTCATTGAAAGCGGCGACGTTGTTGGAGATTTTTTTGTACTGGCCGCGATGGTGGCCATCCTTGTTGCTGTATTGGAGCAAATCGCGATGCAGTTGCCGGATATGGTTTTCATTGAAGGGGATATGTTCCCAGGACGCGAACAGCAGCTCCATCACTTCGGCATAGCCAGCAACTTCCTGTTCGTCACGGGTCGTGAATTTTTTGACCTTGATGTTCGAGAGCATGGCATCGACTTCGGCATTCGTGAGTTTGCTGCCCTCAATGCGCGTCGATGAGGCCACGCTTTCAATGGTGGCCACGCGCCGCAATGCCAGCAGTCTTTCTGGAGCCAACGACCCCAGCGCCCGCCATGCCCCCTTGAACTCATCGATTTGAGCAATGAGCGCGAGGACATCGGGCGTGATGATGAGCTTGTCGGTGTTGAGCATAGCCGCAAATATAGCCACAAATATCCATAAAACAATGATTCTCAGGCATACAGCCATGCATTGATGTTGCCTGTGCTGTACGAAAAGCCCGGCATGGCAGACACCGTGGCGACTCGATGCTGACCGGCACTCGTCTTGTTCTGCGTTGCGCTTTCGCCCAGAATGGGCCGCAGAGCCCATCAGGGCCACAGGGAGAAAAACCATGCTGACCGAGCGTGAGGAACTGGGCGCCTGGCTGCGCCTGCTGCAAACCCCGGGCATCGGGCCTGAAACCGCGCGCAAGCTGCTGGCCGCCTTGGGGCCGCCCCCCGCCATCTGGGCGCAAACGCCCGCCGCGTGGGCGGCCGTGGCGGGTCAGCGCGTTGCGCGGGCCATGACGCAGGAACCCGAGGGCTGGGCAGACTTGCACCAGCGCACCTGGAGCTGGCTGAGTGAAGACCCACAGGGTCGCGCCATCATCACCTTGGGCGACCCGGACTACCCGGCCGCCCTGCTGCAGACCGCCGATCCGCCCTGCCTGCTTTACGCCACCGGACAGATCGAACGCCTGCAGCAACTGCAAGCCCGCCAGGCCCTGGCCGTGGTGGGCAGCCGCAACCCGACGCCGCAAGGCGCTCAGAACGCCCGCGACTTCGCCCGCCACCTGGCGGGCGGCGGCCTGACCATTGTTTCGGGTCTGGCACTGGGCATCGATGGCGCAGCGCACGAAGGGGCACTCGATGGCGCACTCAATGGCGCAGCAACCGGCCAGCTCACCACCGTGGCTGTGGTCGGCACCGGGCTGGACCGGGTGTACCCCGCACGCCACCAGGCTCTGGCCCGCCGCATCGCGCAGCACGGCTTGATCCTCTCCGAATACCCGCTGGGCACCCCGCCACTGGCCGAGAACTTTCCGCGCCGCAACCGCATCATCTCGGGGCTGACACAAGGCACGCTGGTGGTTGAAGCCGCCCTCGAATCGGGCTCGCTCATCACCGCCCAGCAGGCGCTGGAACAGGGGCGCGAGGTCTTTGCCATCCCCGGCTCCATCCACTCGCCCCAAAGCAAGGGCTGCCACGCCCTCATCCGCCAGGGGGCCAAACTGGTGGAGTCAGCGCAGCATGTGCTCGAAGAGCTGCGCTTGCCCGACCCTCTCGCGCAGATTCCGCTGGCGCTCGATACCCCCACGCAGGCCGATGACGGTCTGCTGGCCCTGCTGGGCCACGACCCGGTCGGGCTCGATGCCCTGCAAGCCCGCAGCGGGCTCGACACCGCCCGGCTGCAGGCCCAATTGCTGGAGCTGGAACTGGCCGGGCAAGTGGAGCGGCTGCCGGGCGGGCTGTTTCAGCGGGTGGTGCGGGGGTGAGACTCAGCCGCCAAAAGACAAAAGGCCCCGCAGGGCCTTTTGTTGTTTCTGTCGAGGCTCAGACCACCGCGCCGTGGTTCTCGTCGGACGGATCGCCGTCTTTCTTGAGGGGCTTGATCAGGTCTTCGCGGGTCACGCCCAGCCACATGGCAATGGCTGCGGCCACGAAGACCGAGGAGTAAATGCCAAAACAGATGCCAATCGTCAGGGCCATGGCGAAGTAGTGCAAGGTCTCGCCACCAAACAACAGCATGGACAGCACCATGATCTGGGTGGAGCCGTGGGTGATGATGGTGCGGCTGATGGTCGAGGTGATGGCGTTGTCGATGATGCCGACGGTGTCCATCTTGCGAAAACGCCGGAAGTTCTCGCGGATGCGGTCGAAGATGACCACCGATTCGTTGACCGAATAGCCCAGCACCGCCAGCACCGCCGCCAGCACCGCCAGCGAGAACTCCCACTGGAAGAAGGC
>CAYSIY010000216.1:0-3813 GCA_964431215.1 uncultured Limnohabitans sp. | reverse complement strand
AGGAAGATTTGTCGCATGCAGCGATCTTACTCAGTGGTTTTCCTTGGCGTGGTTGATGGTGTATTTCGGGATCTCGACCACCAGATTGGCGCGCCCGACGATGGCCTGACAGCTCAGGCGCGAGTCGGGCTCCAGGCCCCAGGCGCGGTCGAGCAGGTCTTCCTCGGTTTCTTCCATCTCGTTGAGGCTTCTGAAACCTTCGCGCACGATCACATGGCAGGTCGTGCAGGCACAGCTCATGTCGCAGGCATGCTCGATCTCGATGTGGTTTTCCAGCAGCGCCTCGCAGATGCTGGTGCCCGCGGCGGCGGTGATTTCGGCGCCCTGCGGGCACAGTTCGGCATGGGGAAGAATCTTGATGACCGGCATATTCGGGGCCTGTGTTAAACGTTCTGGATGCTCTGCCCGGCCAGGGCTTTCTGGATGCTCTGGTTCATGCGCCGGGCGGCAAAGGCTTCGGTGCCCTTGGCCAGGGCCAGGGTCTGGTCTTCGAGTGCCTTGGCGTCCGTGCTGCTGGCCATGGCCTGCTGCAGCGCGTCCATCAGGCGGTCAATGGCGGCGCGCTCGTCCTGGCTCAGCAGATGGCCGTCGGCCTGCAAGGCACTGCGGGTGGCCAGCAGCATGCGGTCAGCGTCCACCCGGGCTTCGACCAGGGCACGCGCCTGCATGTCCTGCTGGGCGGTGGCAAAGCTGTCCTGCAGCATGCTGGCAATCTGCTCGTCGGAAAGGCCGTAGGACGGCTTGACGTCGATGCGGGCCTCCACACCGCTGAGCTGCTCTTTGGCAGACACCTGCAGCAGGCCGTCGGTGTCCACCGTGAAGGTCACGCGGATGCGCGCTGCGCCCGCCGCCATGGGCGGAATGCCACGCAAGGTAAAGCGCGCCAGGCTGCGGCAGTCCTGCACCAGATCGCGCTCGCCCTGCACCACATGCAGCGCCAGCGCGGTCTGGCCGTCCTGGTAGGTCGTAAAGTCCTGCGCCATCGCGGTCGGGATGGTCTGGTTGCGCGGCACGATGCGCTCGACCAGGCCGCCCATGGTCTCGATGCCCAGCGAGAGCGGAATCACATCGAGCAGCAGCAAGTCGCCCGCGGCGTCGTTGCCCGCGAGCTGGTTGGCCTGGATGGCCGCGCCCAGGGCCACCACCTCGTCGGGGTTGAGGTTGTTGAGCGGGGCCTGGCCAAAAAATTCACCCACGGCACGCTGGATCTGCGGCATGCGGGTCGAACCGCCCACCATGACCACACCCTGAACCTCGTCCTTGGACAGGCCCGCATCGCGCAGAGCCTTGCGCACCGCAGAAATGCAACGCCGGGTCAGCTCGGCCGTCACGTTCTCGAAATCCTCACGCCCCACCTGCACGCTGAGCGGCCCGCTGCTCAATGCCACCGACAAGGTGGCGGTGGCCGAGCCGGTCAGCGCCTCCTTGGCGGCACGTGCGGCGGCCTTGAGGCGGGTCTTGTCTTCGGCCGTCTCGGCGGTAGCGCCAGGCACCTGCGCCAGCGCCCAATCGGCCAGGGCGCGGTCGTAGTCGTCACCGCCCAGGGCCGAATCGCCACCGGTGGCCATGACCTCGAACACCCCGCGCGTCAGGCGCAAAACGGAAATGTCGAAGGTGCCGCCCCCCAGATCGAACACGGCGTAGATGCCCTCGGCCGCGTTGTCCAGGCCGTAGGCAATGGCCGCTGCGGTGGGCTCATTGATCAGACGCAGCACCTGGATGCCCGCCAGTTGGGCCGCGTCCTTGGTCGCCTGACGCTGGGCGTCGTCAAAATAGGCCGGCACTGTGATCACCGCGCCATACAGATCGTCGTTGAAGCTGTCTTCAGCCCGAAAACGCAGGGTGGCCAGAATCTCGGCGCTGACTTCCACCGGCGACTTGATGCCCTGCACCGTCTCGATGCCCAGCATGCCGGGCTGGTCAACAAAGCGGTAGGGCAGCTTGTCGGGCTGGGCAATGTCCTTGAGCCCCCGGCCCATGAAGCGCTTGACCGAAGCGATGGTGTTGGCCGGGTCTTGCGCGGCGCTTTGCTGCGCCTCATGGCCGATCTGGCGGCCCTGGCCGGGCAAATAGCGCACCACCGAAGGCAGGATCACCCGGCCTTCGGCGTCGGGCAGGCACTCGGCCACGCCATGGCGCACCGCCGCCACCAGCGAATGGGTGGTGCCCAGGTCAATGCCCACAGCGATACGCCGCTGGTGCGGATCAGGCGACTGGCCCGGTTCGGAAATCTGCAAAAGCGCCATGGTTTATTGTTTTTGATCGAGTTGAGCGTCCACCTCGGCGGCAAAACGCTCGATGAACATGAGCGCCCTCACCTGCGCGACGGCCGCCTGGGCATCACCGGATTCGTCGAGCAAGTGCGCGAGCGACTGCTGGATGTTTTTGCGTTCGGCAGCCACTTCATCGGCCAGGTCTTCGAGCGCGGCCTGCTCGCGGGTGTCTTCCAGCGTCTCGCGCCAGGCCATTTGCTGCATCAGGAAAGCGGCAGGCATGGCGGTGTTGCTCTCGGCATTGACCGGCTGGCCCCGCAGTTCGCACAGGTAGGCCGCCCGCTTGAGCGGGTCCTTGAGGCGCTGGTAGGCCTCATTGATGCGCACCGACCACTGCATCGCCACACGCTGCGCCGCAGCGCCATCGGCGGCAAAGCGGTCCGGGTGGGCTTCGCGTTGCAGGGCTTTCCAGCGTTCGTCGAGCTGCGCACGATCGAGCGCGAACCGCTGAGGCAGTCCGAACAGGTCGAAATCGTTGTCCTGCAGGGATTTCACACGCGGAAGGATTCACCGCAGCCGCAGCGGTCGCGTTCGTTGGGGTTGTTGAAGCGGAACCCTTCGTTGAGGCCTTCGCGCACAAAGTCCAGCTCGGTGCCATCGATGTAGGCCAGGCTCTTGGGGTCGACCAGGACCTTGACGCCATGGCCCTCGAAGATCACGTCCTCGGGTTCGGCCTCGTCAACATATTCGAGCTTGTAGGCCAGGCCGGAGCAGCCGGTGGTCTTGACACCCAGCCGCACGCCCAGGCCCTTGCCTCGCTTGCTCAGGTAACGGCTCACATGCCGGGCCGCGGCTTCACTGACGGTGATGGCCATGGTCAGTTCGCGTGCTTCTTTTTGTAGTCGTCCACTGCAGCCTTGATGGCGTCTTCGGCCAGGATGGAGCAGTGGATCTTGACCGGCGGCAGCGCCAGTTCTTCGGCAATCTGGCTGTTCTTGAGGGCAGCGGCCTCGTCCAGGGTCTTGCCCTTGACCCATTCGGTCACCAGCGAGCTCGACGCAATCGCCGAACCGCAGCCGTAGGTCTTGAACCGTGCGTCTTCGATGATGCCGGTGGACGGATTCACCTTGATCTGCAGCTTCATCACGTCACCGCAGGCGGGCGCCCCCACCATGCCGGTACCGACATCGTCATCGCCCTTGTCAAAAGAGCCGACGTTGCGGGGGTTTTCGTAGTGGTCCACCACTTTTTCAGAATAAGCCATTTCAGTTCTCCAGTTCGTCAGCCGCAACTCAGTGTGCAGCCCATTGAATCGTGTTCAGATCGATGCCGTCCTTGTACATCTCCCACAGCGGGCTGAGCTCGCGCAGTTTGGCCACGTTCTCGCGGATGGTCTTGACGGCGAAGTCGATGTCTTCTTCGGTGGTCCAGCGGCCAATCGTCATGCGCAGGCTGCTGTGGGCCAGCTCGTCGCTGCGGCCCAAGGCGCGCAGCACATAGCTGGGCTCCAGGCTGGCCGAGGTGCAGGCCGAACCCGACGACACCGCCAAGCCCTTGATACCCATGATCAGCGACTCGCCCTCGACGTAGTTGAAGCTCA
>CAYSIY010000215.1:0-3853 GCA_964431215.1 uncultured Limnohabitans sp. | reverse complement strand
CACGCGCAGGGTGACGATTTCTTTTTTGAGCTTGACCTTCATGCGGGTGAACGGCGGCCTGGGGCTCCAGGACTCCTTGTGCTGCAGCGTGGCCAGGCGCGGGTCAGCCCGCAAAAACGCCAGCACGGCGCGAATGCCCGCCTCTGGCCCGGCAATCGTGCCGTTGATGCCCTCGTGTGCCAGCAGCAAAGTGCCCTTCACATCGTTGGCTTCGCAACAGGCTTGCAAAGGCACTTGCAGATCGGCGAAGTCGGGCAAGTCAACGAATTTGTAGAGGGCGGCGGTGAGGTAAAGGCTGGGGGAAGGCATGGCGGGATTATCTCAGCCTGACTTTTTGGCTTCGCAACTGGTTTGGCAACTTTGGGACCACCGGTCGAGAAATGTGTGGGTTACTCACGCTTGCCCGGTAATGGTGCAATTCTCAGAGGTGCTGGACGGTGGCCAAGGGCAGGAACAGGGTCAGCGGCGAGTCGGGCAAGGCTATGAAACCATGGTGCTTGTAAAAAGCCGCTGCGGCATCGTCTTTGGCGTCCACCACCATGGCGAAGGCGGCAATCTCGGCGCTGGCGGCACGGTGCAGCGCATCGGCCAGCAAAGCACCCCCTAGACCTTGGCCCTTGAATTCAAGACCGACAGCCAAGCGGCCCATGCGCACGGCGGGCACGGTCGGGTAGCGCGGGAGCTTTTTGCTGGTGCTGGCCGGCAAATCGGCCAGCACCAGGCTGGCCGAGGCCAAGGTGTAGTACCCCGCAATGCGCTGCCCTTCGGGTCCGTCGATCAGGGCCACAAAGCAAGCCGCCACGCGGCGACGAATGTCCTGGGTGGCTTGCTCACGCAGGTAACGATTGAGCGGTTCCGAGTCGCCATCAAACCCAGCGCGGTCATGCGCCGCATCCAGCGGGGCCAGCAGGAAAGGTGCGCTCATTGCGCACGCAAAAGCTTGCTGCGGCGTGCAAAGGCACGTTCCAGGGCTGGGGCCGGCTGGGGTGGTGACAGCAGCGCCTGTGCAAAACAGGCTTGATCGGCCTGCGACAGGCGAATGACCTCGGCCTGTTCGATGGCCTGATGGGCGGCCGCCTGCACGGCAGACACCACAAAATCGGTCATGGTGCGGCCCTGAAGCTCGGCGGCACGTTTGAGCATGGCGTGCAGATCGGCGCTGATTCGGGCTTCGAGGCGGGCGGTAGCAATGGCTGCGGGCATGGGGGTGACCTCCTGATGTGAGCATACGGCAATTTGCCGTATGGATCAAGATGGTGATGCTGAGGATGATCGTGACGGGACACACATAAAAATTCACCAAGCCCTGGCCTGGTCCTTCGGCCCCATCGACAGCGGCAAAAATTGCGGGCATCGCGACGTGCCAACAGAGGTTGCGCTCCAGCTGGACGTAGAACGTGGCGGTGGCCTATCCGAATTGCCATGGAGGACATAGAATCTTACAAATTGAAGTTTTAAGCTTGGTTTTGTAAAAATGATCCCACGCACCGCCACAAGCACCCTGAAACGCCTGGCAAAAGGCTTTCCAGTGGTCGCGCTCACAGGCCCCAGGCAGTCGGGCAAAACCACCTTGGCCAAATCGGTTTTCGAGGAAAAAACCTACGTATCACTGGAAAACCCCGATGACCGGGAGTTCGCACAACGCGACCCCAAACGCTTTTTGCAACGCTTTCCCAACGGGGCGATTCTGGACGAGGTGCAGCGCTGCCCCGAGTTGCTGTCGTGGCTACAAGGCTGGGTGGACGAGCGCGGCATCATGGGCGACTTTGTCATCACGGGCTCGGCCCAATTTGACTTGTTCGCAGGCATCACCCAATCACTGGCGGGTCGGGTGGGCCGCATCGAACTGCTGCCGCTGAGCAGGGCCGAATTGCGGGCGGCAGGCCAAGCGCCCGGCGACTTGAACACCACCCTGTTTCAAGGTGGGTACCCTGCGCTGTACGACCGTGAGGTGTTGCCCCAGGACTGGTTTGCCAACTACATCGCCACCTATTTGGAGCGAGATGTGCGGCAACTGATTGCGGTGCGGGATCTGTCGCAATTTCAGACCTTCGTCAAAATGTGTGCCGCCCGCACAGGCCAATTGCTCAACCTCTCGTCGCTGGGTGCCGATTGCGGCATCACCGCCGTGACCGCCAAACAATGGTTGTCGGTGCTGGAAGCCAGCTACATCGTCACCCTGCTCAAACCGCACCACCGAAACTTTGGCAAGCGCTTGGTGAAAGCGCCCAAACTCTACTTTTGCGATGTGGGCTTGGCCGCCTGGCTGTTGGGCATCCGCGATGCCGCCACCCTGGACGCCCATGCCGCACGAGGAGCCTTGTTTGAAACCCATGTCATCAGCGAACTGATGAAACAGCGCCTGAATGCGGGTCAGCCCTTGGACCTGCACTTTTGGCGAGACCATGTGGGGCACGAGGTGGATGTGCTCATCGAACACGCCCACGGCTTGCAAGCGCTAGAAATCAAATCGGGCAGCACCTTTGCCAGCGACTGGACCGACGGTCTGAAAAAATGGCAAAAATGGGCAGGCGATGAAAGCATCCAGCCCTCATTGGTGTACGGCGGAGCCGCCTCCTATGAGCGAGAGGGTTTGCACGTGTGGGGGTGGCAGGATGTTGGAGAAATTGCGGTGGGCAGACGCTGACGCAAAACCCAAAGGGCGTGTGTGCGTTTGTGCTGCTCGATGGATGTCGATTCCGGCGCGCTGCATGAACCCGTCACGGCCTACTTGCCGCAATCACAGCGGCAACACCTCGTCTGCCCACCCCGCTCCAGCCACTCCCCGAACTCATCTGCCATCTGCTGCGCCGCGCTGGCCGCCGCGTTCCACACCTTCACCCGCCCCGCCAGATCCTGGGCGCATCGCATGAAATCCTGGCGGTCGGGCAGTTTGCCGCCCGGCAGGGTTTTGACCCACTCGGGGTTGGGCGCCAGCACGATGGTGCGATCTAGAAAAGGCGACGCGCCGTGCCGCCACTTGAGCGCTTTGTCGAGCCAGCCGGGCACCACCTTGTGCTGGAAGTGTGGGCTGCTTAAGGCTGGCCAGAGACACTCGCCGCTGAATCACGAATGTCGGCAGCCGCAGTAACCGGTCAGAGGCACTGCCCGGCGACGCGGGTCCGATGTTCATCCTGAACCGCACGCTCAACAAACGGACGAGCGGCGCAGCCCCAGAGCGACTGGGGCACCTATAGGCTCGGAGAGATCCCCATTCAACTTCGACAGCGTTTTTGTGTAAGCCGCCATTAGCCCAGCTGTGGCAAACTAAAGGCGGCTCGGTCACGAAACACGATGGTGGTCAGGGGTCAAAATCCATTCGAGGAAATGAGGAAATTATGCTGTCGTCAAATGACTTGGAATCCCTTCGTCAAGGGCTATTTGCCGGTCAGTACAACCTTCTCCTTGGAAGTGGGGTATCTCTAGACAGCAGGGACCGAAATGGTGATGAATTGAAATCAGCGGCTGCGCTCACGAAGGATTTGTGCGCATATAAGGGTGTGAGCGAGAATACTACGCTATCACGAGTTAGCCTCCTGCTTGATTCGGCAGAGACAGATAAGTATCTGACTCAACCTTACCTTGGTTGTAGGCCGGGCGAAACTGTTAGAAGACTTACTTCCTACGTGTGGAAGACTGTTTTCACATTCAACATTGATGACGCCCTAGCAGGCTGCTGAAATACCGCCCTTGCCAGAGGTGCGGCGTTGCCCCTCTGGGCGATTTGGCTGATTTTCATTTTGCATTTTGAAATTTCTGCCCTTTTTGGGCCTGAAACTGCGCTTTGAGCGAGCTTTTTCGGTCCTTCGTCGTTTCGTGTGGAAAGAGACATTCACAATGACCGCAGGCGGTC
>CAYSIY010000214.1:0-3865 GCA_964431215.1 uncultured Limnohabitans sp. | reverse complement strand
GATGATGCGGCTCTTCCCCGACCTGTTCAGCCAGCACCGTGTGGCTCCGGTGGCGCATTACCCCGACTTGCTGCTCGAGACCTTGCGTGCCTCAAGCCCCGCCACCACGGCCGAGCCCACGGTGGTGGTGCTCACGCCCGGCATGTACAACAGCGCCTATTTCGAGCACGCCTTTCTGGCCCAGCAAATGGGCGTGGAGCTGGTCGAGGGGCAGGATCTGTTCGTCAAGGACAAGTTCGTCTACATGCGCACCACGCGCGGCCCGCGCCGGGTGGACGTGATCTACCGCCGGGTGGACGACGACTTTCTGGACCCCGAGGTGTTCCGGCCCACGTCGACGCTGGGCTGCGCGGGTCTGATGGAGGCCTACAAGGCCGGCCATGTGGCCATCTGCAACGCAGTCGGCACCGGGGTGGCCGACGACAAGTCGATCTACCCCTATGTGCCCGACATGATCGAGTTCTACCTGGGCGAAAAGCCGATCCTCAAAAACGTGCCAACCTACATGTGCCGCAAGCCCGAAGACCTGCAGTACACCCTGGCCCATCTGAAAGACCTGGTGGTCAAGGAAGTACACGGCGCCGGCGGCTACGGCATGCTGGTCGGTCCGGCCTCGACGAAAGACGAGATCGAAAAATTCCGTGCCGCGCTGCTCGCCAACCCCGACGGCTACATTGCCCAGCCCACGCTCAGCCTCTCGAGCTGCCCGACCTTTGTCGACAGTGGGGTGGCTCCTCGCCACATTGATCTGCGGCCCTTCGTGCTCAGTGGTCGCACGGTGCAGATGGTGCCGGGCGGCCTCACCAGGGTGGCGCTCAAGGAAGGCTCGCTGGTGGTGAACTCCTCGCAGGGCGGTGGCACCAAGGACACCTGGATTTTGCAGAACTGAGTGCAAGGAAAAGAAAAATGTTGAGCCGAACCGCCGACCACCTGTTCTGGATGTCCCGCTACATGGAGCGGGCCGAGAACACCGCCCGCATGCTCAATGTGAGCTATGAAACCTCGTTGCTGCCGCAGTCGGCGGCCGCCGCACAGGCGGGCTGGGAGGGCATTTTGTCCATCAGCGAGCTGCTGCCGTCCTATCTGGCGCTCTACAAAACCATCAATCCACGCGATGTGATGGATTTCATGGTCAAGGACGCGGACAACCCCTCGTCCATCCTCTCGTGCCTGCGCGCCGCCCGCGAAAACGCCCGTGCCGTGCGTGGCACCCTCACCACCGAAGTCTGGGAAACCCAGAACCAGACCTGGCTGGAAGTCAATCGCCTGCTGCGCAGCGGCCATTTCGAGCGCGATCCGGGGCAGTTTTTTGAATGGGTGAAATTCCGCTCGCACCTCTCACGCGGGGTGACCGTGGGCACCATGCTCATGGACGAAGCGCTGCATTTCATGCGGCTGGGCACTTTTCTGGAGCGGGCCGACAACACTGCACGCCTGGTGGATGTGAAGTTCCATGCCATGAGCAACGACTACTTCGGCATGCCCATGCTGGGCCTGGAAGGCGAGGCCGAGAAGGAGTACGACTTCTATCACTGGAGCGCCATCCTGCGCAGCGTCAGCGGCTTTGAGGTGTACCGCAAGGTCTACCGCGACGTGATCCGCCCCGAGCGGGTGGCCGAACTGCTGATCCTGCGACCGGACATGCCCCGATCGCTGCACGCCAGCCTCAATGAAGTGCTTGACAACCTGCAACTGGTGTCCTCGAGCCCGTCGAGCGACACGCTGCGCCATGCGGGCAAGCTGCGCGCCGAGCTGGCCTATGGCCGCATCGACGAGATCCTGGCCACTGGCTTGCACGCCTACCTGACGCAGTTCCTCGACCGCGTCAATGCACTGGGCAGCCACATCAGCCGCGAATTCCTGCTGCCGCAGACCGCCTGAGCCCCACGCCGGCCCTCCTGTGCCCGCCCAAGGGCATGCATGCGCTGGCGCACCGACACCCACCGCCCGGTGCCCCGAGCATGACGCCTTCAGCAATGCATTGCACAGCCAAGGAGCAGGGCCATGAGAGAACGTCTGAGCGCAGGCGAGGTCTGCATTCGTGAGGTGGTGATCGCCCAGCGCGAAACCCCGCTTCTGGAGGCCGCGCAGCTCATGCGCGGCGAGCATGTGGGCTGCCTGGTGGTGGTGGAGGAAGACGGCCAGGGCCGTGAGGTCTGCGGCGTGCTGACCGACCGCGACCTGATCATCGGCGTGCTCGCGCAGGGGCTGGATGCGCGCCCCCTGTGTGTGGAAGACATCATGAGCGAGTCTCCGGCCACCCTGCGCGAGGACGATTCGCTGATCGAGGTGATGCGAACCATGCGCCGCCATGGGGTGAGGCGTCTGCCGGTGGTCACCGCCGACCGTGCGCTGGTGGGCCTGGTCACGCTCGACGATGTACTCAAGCTGCTGTCAGAAGAGCTGGGCTTGCTGATTGGTGCGATCCAGGGACAGATTGCCAACGAGCGCCACAGGCGCCCCTGAAGTCTCAGTCCAGCGTCAGCACCACCGGGGCGTGATCGCTGGGGCGCTCGTTCTTGCGCGGCGCTTTGTCCACGCTGCAGGCGCTGGCGTGGGCCTTGAGCGCGTCGCTGATGAGGATGTGGTCAATGCGCAGGCCCCTATTGCGGCGGAAGGCGAGATCACGGTAATCCCACCAGCTGTAGTTTTTTTCGGGCTGGGGGAACAGGCGCATGCTGTCGGTCAGGCCCAGGTCGATCAGCGCCTGCAACTGTTGCCGCTCCTCGGTGGTGCAGTGGATGGTCTCTTTCAGGCCCACCGGGTCCCAGACATCCAGGTCGTCAAAAGTGATGTTGTAGTCGCCCAGCAAGACCAGTTTGGGGTGGGCTTGCAGTTCGGACCGGACCCACTCGCGCAGGGCATCGAGCCAGCGCATCTTGTAGGCGAACTTGTCGCTGCCGGGAGCCTGCCCATTGGGAAAATAAGCACCGATTACCCGCAGATCACCGTAGGTCGCTGCAATCACGCGCGACATTTCGTCCTCAAAGCCGGGGATGTTTTTGACGACTCCCTGGCCCTCGGTTTTGGAGATCAGGGCCACGCCGTTGTAGGTTTTCTGGCCAAACCAGTGGGCCTGCCAGCCAGCCTCGGCAAAGGCAGCGGCAGGGAATTTGTCGTCGCTGAGCTTGAGCTCCTGCAGGGCCAGCACATCCACCGGGCAGGCGCTCAGCCAGTCCAGCACCTGCGGCAGACGCACCGCCAGGGAGTTGACGTTCCAGGTGGCGATTTTCATGGGCGTTGGTAAGTGACAAAACTCAAAGCCAGTCCGTTGGCGGCCCGATGCGGTTCGCGCCGGACTTCACGCCAAGCGCTGGACAGGGTGGGGGCTAAGGCATCGCCCTCGAAGTCGGCGTCAATTTCGGTGACCACCGCTGTGCTGGCCAGGGGCTCGGCCTGGCGGTAGATTTCGGCGCCACCCATGATCCAGGCGTCTGGCGCGTTGCTGCACAGGCCCATGGCCTCCTCGATCGAACCCGCCCGCAACGCTCCAGGAGCCTGCCAGTCGCGCTGGCGGGTGATGACGATGTTGAGGCGGCCGGGCAGGGGGCGGAATTTTGCGGGCAGCGAGTCCCAGGTCTTGCGGCCCATGATGACCGGCTGGCCCAGCGTGACGCGTTTGAAATGCGCCAGATCTTCGGGCAGATGCCAGGGCATTTGCCCGTCCTTGCCGATCACGCCGTTGCGTGCGCGGGCATAAATCAGGTGCAGTTTCATCCAGCGGGGCTCAGACGGCGACGGGGGCCTTGATGGCGGGGTGGCACTCGTAGTCCAGCACCTCAAAATCTTCCAGCGCGTAGTCAAAGATCGAGGCCGGTTTGCGTTTGATGCTGAGCGTCGGGTAAGGGTAGGGCGAGCGGCTGAG
>CAYSIY010000213.1:0-3875 GCA_964431215.1 uncultured Limnohabitans sp. | reverse complement strand
GGCGTGCAGGTCGGTGAAGTCGACTTCGGTGCCGCTGGGGCCGTCGAGCGCCTTCACATCAGAGGCCAGCTGGATCAGGTAGCCCGAGACAAAGCGCGCGGCCAGGCCCAGGTGCCGTAGCAGTTGCACCAGCAGCCAGGCCGAGTCACGGCAGGACCCGCTGCGCTTTTGCAGGCTCTCTTCGGGCGTTTGTACGCCCGGCTCCAGCCGGATCAGGTAGCTGATGTCGCCTTGCAGTTTCTGGTTCAGGCCCACCAGAAAGTCAATCGTGCGTTGCTTGCGGCGGTCGATGCCGGCCAGGTATTTCTGGAACAGCGGGGCCTGGGCCAGCTCGGGCGCGCAGACCAGGTAGGGGGCGAGCTCTTCGCGCAGCGCGGGCGCGTAGCTCAGCGGCACGGTTTCGGCCGAGGGCTCGAGAAAGAAGTCAAACGGGTTGTAGACCGCCATTTCGGCCACCAGATCGACGGTGACCTTCAGGCTGGTGGTTTTTTGAGGAAAGACCAGCCGCGCCTGGTAATTGGCAAAAGGGTCCTGCTGCCAGTTGATGAAGTGGTTTTCGGGCTCTACGCGCAGGCTGTAGGAGAGTACGCGGCTACGGCTGTGTGGCGCGGGGCGCAGTCGCACCACCTGAGGGCCGAGCTGGATGGGGCGGTCGTACCGGTATTCGGTGACATGGTGCAGGGCGACGTGGATGGACATGCTCGGGCTCGACGGTGGCGACGGGGAATGCTTAAATGCAGTCCAAACAAGCAAGAGACGCGCCAGTGCATCTGCCCAGAGCATTGCCTTGGCCACAGGCGCGCTGCAGGGGAGGGGGCATGTCGCACACGCTCTGGACCAGAGGATGGCCGCTGGCATGGGCGGGCTGGATGGGGGGCATCGCGCTGCAATTGCAGCAGTCCGATTTGTCTGGCGTGCCGGTGTACCTCGCTGTGGGGATCTGTGGCCTGGCTCTGCTGGCCTGGACGCGCCCGGGGTGGGCGCAGTCGCTGGCGGGGTGCTGGGGGCGGTGCCTGGCCCGGTGTTTTGGGCTGGGCATGGTGTCCTGGGCCTTGACGGGCCTGCATGCCAGTGCCCAGCACAGCCCGATTCCGGCGGGCCTGGAAGGGCAAAACCTGGATGTGGTGGGGCGGGTGCAGTCCATGGTCCAGCGTCAGGACGTGGGGCTGCGCTTTCGCTTTGTCATCGAGCAGGCCCATCTGCAGGGCCATCCGGTGCCCCTGAGCGGCCCGGTTTACCTCGGCTGGTATGCCGCCTCGGCCCGCGACAGCGAGGCTGCCGATCTGGCGGCCTGGCCCATGCCGCAGCCGGGCGAGCGCTGGCGTTTGCGGGTGCGGCTGAAGGCACCGCACGGCCAGATCAACCCCGGCGGTTTTGATTACGAGCTGTGGCTGTGGGAGCAGGGCATACGCGCCAGCGGTTATGTGCGCCAGGCGCGGGGCGATCCCCTGCCCGAGCGGCTGGGCGCGACCGCGCATCACCCGGTGGAGTGGGCACGCCAGCAGGTGCGCGAGCGCCTGCTCAGCCATCTGTCGGAGGCCGAGGGACAGGCCAGCGTGGCCGGCATTCTGGCGGCACTGGTGACGGGTGACCAGGCGGCCATCGAGCGCAACGACTGGAACGTTTTCAGGGCCACCGGGGTGTCGCACCTCATGAGCATCTCGGGTGTGCATGTGACCTTGCTGGGCTGGCTGGTGGCGGGCCTGGCCACTCGCCTGTGGCGGCGCAGTGCCCTGTGGGGCTGCCGTGGCCCGCTGCACTGGCCCGCGCCCACGGTGGGGGCTTGGCTGGGCTTAGCCGTGGCGGTGGCGTATGCGCTGTTCAGTGGCTGGGGCGTGCCTGCCCAGCGCACCGTCTGGATGGTGGCGGTGGTCACCTTGCTGCGCCTTTCGGCGCGCGACTGGCACTGGACGCAGGTGCTGGCGCTGGCCGCCATGGTGGTCTGCACGCTGGACCCCTGGGCCATGCGCCATCCGGGTTTCTGGCTGAGCTTTGTGGCGGTGGGGGTGCTGCTCGCCACCGATCAGCCGCAGCGTCAGACAAGGCCTGACGCCCCGGTTCCACGCACCGAAGCGGATGCAGGAGGCACCGTATTGGTGCGACATGGGGCCTGGGTGCAGACCGGGTGCGCCAGGCTGGTGCGTGCGGGTGTGCGTGTGTGGGGGCGTGTTCTGGTGCTCATGCGGGAGCAGGCCCTGATCACGCTGGCCTTGCTGCCCTTGTCGGTGCTGTTTTTTGGCCAGTTTTCGGTGGTGGGCCTGCTGGCCAATTTGCTGGCCATCCCCTGGGTGACGCTGTGGGTCACGCCTCTGGCCTTGCTGGGCACCGTGCTGCCCTGGGCCTGGGATCTGGCCGCCTGGAGCCTGCAGCCGCTGGTGCTGTGGCTGGAGTGGCTGGCCCGCTGGCCCGGTGCCAGCGTGTCTCTGGCGGTGCCACCGTGGCCGCTGGCGGCGGCTGCCTTGCTGGGGGCCTGGGTGCTGGTGGTGCGTGGCCCCTGGTCGTGGCGGCTGCTGGGTTTGCCTTTGCTGCTGCCGGCCCTGATGTGGCAGCCGCCACGTCCCGCGCCCGGCCATGTCGAGTTGCTGGCCGCCGATGTGGGGCAGGGCAATGCGGTGCTGGTGCGCACCGCCCGCCACACCTTGCTCTACGACGCCGGGCCTCGCTATTCACCCGAAAGCGATGCAGGCCACCGCGTGCTGGTGCCGCTGCTCTCGCACCTGGGCGAGCGCCTGGACCTGCTGGTGCTCAGCCACAGTGACCAGGACCACATCGGCGGCGCGCGCGCCGTGCTGGACATGCGGCCCGGGGCGCGGCTGCTGTCGTCCTTGCCGCCCGGCCATCCCCTGGCTCAAGGGCGGCAGTCCGAGGTCTGCGCTGCCGCTCAGTCCTGGGTCTGGGACGGGGTCCGTTTCGAGGTGCTGCACCCCTTGCCTGCGGCCGATCTGCTGCGGGGAGCCCGCAACGCCCTGAGCTGCGTGCTGCGCATCGAGGCGGCGGGTGCATCGGCCCTGCTGACGGGGGACATCGGCATCGCGCAGGAGCGCGAACTGCTGGCACGCGGGCTGGCCCCGGTGGACTGGCTGCTGGTGCCCCATCACGGCAGCAAGACCTCGTCGAGCCAGGCTTTTCTTGAGGCTTTGCAACCGCGTCTGGCGCTGGTGCAGGCGGGCTGGCGCAACCGTTTTGGCCATCCGGCCGCCGAGGTGGTGGCGCGTTATCAGGCCCAGGCGATCACCCTCGTCGATTCAGCCCGTTGCGGTGCCCTGCGCTGGCACAGCCAGACGCCCGGGCAGTGGCGCTGCGAACGCGAGACCGGGCGCCGTTACTGGCACCATGTCCCGCCTTGACGGGGCCCAAATGGCTTCGGGCATGCGAATTGCTATCCTCTGAGCAGGAGAGTTCCGTATGCGCCGATTCGATGAGATGTATGCCCGACTGCCTGAGGGGGGCGATCCGGGGGAGGTCCGCCCGCACTACCAGGCCTATGCCCGCTGGCTTGGCGCACAAGACCCTCAGGTGATGCAGGCGCGTCGAGAGGAGGCCGAAGTCATCTTCCGCAATGTGGGCATCACCTTCGCCGTGTATGGCGACAAGGATGCCGATGGTTCGGGCACCGAACGGCTGATTCCTTTTGACCTGATTCCCCGCATCATCCCGGCGCATGAGTGGAAAAGCATGGAAGCCGGCTTGGTGCAGCGCGTGACGGCGCTCAACCGCTTCATTCACGACGTCTACCACGGGCAGGACATTCTGCGGGCGGGCGTGATTCCGCGTGAGCAGATCGAGGGCAATGCCCAGTTCCGCCCCGAAATGGTGGGGGTGGATGTGCCCAACCGGATTTACTCGCACATCAGCGGCATTGACATCGTGCGCGC
>CAYSIY010000212.1:0-3888 GCA_964431215.1 uncultured Limnohabitans sp. | reverse complement strand
TTACCCAGGTGTTTCGTGACGGCTTTTTCCACGCCGACATGCACCCGGGCAACATCCAGGTCAGCCTGGACCCAGAGAGCTTTGGCCGTTACATCTCGCTGGACTTCGGCATTGTGGGCACGCTCACCGAGTACGACAAGGAATACTTGGCCCAGAACTTCACTGCCTTTTTCCGCCGTGATTACAAGCGCGTGGCTGAACTCCACATCGAATCGGGCTGGGTGCCCGCCAGTACACGGGTGGATGAGCTGGAGGCCGCCATCCGTGCGGTATGCGAGCCCTATTTCGACCGTCCCCTCAAGGAAATTTCCCTCGGCATGGTGCTGATGCGCCTGTTCCAGACCTCACGGCGCTTTCATGTCGAAATCCAGCCGCAACTGGTGCTGTTGCAAAAGACCCTGCTCAACATCGAAGGCCTGGGGCGCCAGCTTGACCCGGAGCTCGATCTCTGGAGCACGGCCAAGCCATTTCTGGAGAAGTGGATGCTCGAACAGGTCGGCCCCCAGCGCCTGTGGCGCGAGCTCAAGGCCCAGGCCCCGCAGTACGCCAAGCTCTTGCCCCAATTGCCGCGCCTGCTGGGCGAATACCTTGAGCAAAACCGCCGCACTGACTTGCGGCAGATCGAGCTGCTGCTGACCGAGCAGCGGCGCACCAATGCCCTCTTACAGATCCTGCTTTACCTGGGTCTGGGCTTTGTGACCAGCGTCCTGCTGCTGCTGGCCTGGTCGCATTTACACCTGTATTTCTGACCCACGCTTCCTGGAGAACATGCCATGTTGCTCACGCTTGTGATTGCTTACCTGCTGGTGACCATCGCGATCGGTCTTGTCGCGGCCAAACGTGTCAAGAATTCGGCCGACTTTGCCATCGCCGGGCGGCATTTGCCGCTTTACATGATCATCACCACCACCTTTGCCACTTGGTTTGGCTCGGAGACGGTGCTGGGCATCCCCGCCAAGTTCGTCAACAGCGGTCTCAACGGGGTGGTCGAAGACCCCTTTGGCGCGGGCAGTTGCCTCATCCTGGTGGGTCTTTTTTTTGCTGCCCGGCTCTACCGCATGACCTTGCTGACCATCAGCGACTACTACCGTGAGCGCTATGGCCGTTCTGTCGAGATCATCTGCTCGATCATCATCATGGTCAGTTACCTGGGCTGGGTGTCAGCGCAGGTGACCGCACTGGGCCTGGTGTTCAATGTGCTTTCCGGCGGCGCGATCAGCATGCCCCTTGGCATGGTGATCGGTGTGGTGTCGATCCTGGCCTATACCCTGTTTGGTGGCATGTGGTCGGTGGCCGTGACTGACTTCATTCAGATGATCATTCTGGTGGTCGGACTGGGCATCCTCGCGGTGTTTGCCGGTGAGCAGGCGGGGGGGGCCGACAAGGTGATCGCGCTGGCCGTCAGCCAGGACATGTTCAAGTTCTGGCCCGAGCCCAACTTCCACGATGTGGTGTTTTTCCTGGCCGCCGCCATCACCATCATGCTGGGCTCCATTCCACAGCAGGACGTGTTTCAGCGCGTGATGTCGGCCAACAGCTCCTACGCCGCTACCCGAGGGCCGATCATCGGCGGGGTTTGCTACATTCTTTTTGCCTTTGTCCCGATGTTTCTGGTGGTCAGTGCCCTGATCATCATGCCCGAGCAAGCCAAGGCCCTGATCGAGGAAGACCCCCAGAAGGTCCTGCCGACCCTGGTGATGGAAAAAATGCCCCTGGTCATGCAGATCCTGTTTTTTGGCGCATTGCTCTCGGCCATCAAGTCCTGCGCTTCGGCCACCTTGCTGGCACCGAGCGTGACCTTCACCGAAAACATCTGGCGCCAGTTCCGTCCGCACCAGTCCGACCGTCAGGAACTCCAGGCCATGCGCATCACGGTGCTGGTGTTCAGCATGTTCGTCCTCGGTTACGCCATCCTGATGCAGGGCACGTCCATTTATGAAATGGTCTCTGGCGCTTACCAGGTCACGCTGGTGGGGGCGTTCGTGCCGCTGGTCTTCGGCCTGTACTGGAAGAAGGCCACGACCCAAGGGGCCATTTTTGCCATTGTGCTGGGCTTGTTGACCTGGCTGTTGCTGCTGGTCACGCCCGCCGGCGAAGTCTTCCCGCCCCAACTGGCCGGTGTACTGGCCAGCCTCGCGGGCATGCTGATCGGCTCGCTCGGGCCGCAGGCGATCCGCAATCAGCATGGTTCGCACCACAAGCTGGTGGGTGTGAACTGACGGTATGGCCCACAGACGGGGGCTTGAAGAGGGTGCCCCCGCCTATAATTGAGGGCTTTGCAATCCCGCCTCCGAACGAGCCCTCACCATGCCCATTTACGCCTACAAGTGTGAGTCCTGTGGCCATGCCAAGGACGTTCTGCAAAAGATCTCCGACGCCCCGCTGACCGACTGTCCGGCCTGCGGCAAGCCGACCTTCAGCAAGCAGCTCACCGCCGCCGGTTTCCAGCTCAAGGGCTCGGGCTGGTACGTGACCGACTTCCGCGGCGGCTCGGGCGGCGCGGCCGCCGCAACCGGCACGGCGGCCAGCACCACCGCCACCGGTGCCAGCGCTGCCACTGAAAGCACGGCCGCCAGCACAGGCAGCGAGAGCAGCACTGCGACTGCGGCCGGTGGAAGCTGCGGCACGGCCTGCGCCTGCCATTGAACTTTCTCCCTCCACTGAAACCCCAGCCCATGAGCAAAAAAACCCACAGCTTCAAGCAATACTTCATCACCGGATTGCTGGTCTGGCTGCCCATGGGCATCACGGTCTGGGTGCTGACCTGGCTGGTTGGCCTGTTTGACGGCATTTTCCTGACCGTGCTGAACGCGGCAGACCGCGTGATCCCGGGCATGCACATCATGGCCGAGCAGCTTGGCAAGGTGCCGGGCCTGGGCGTGGTCCTGGTGGCGCTGGTCTTCCTGGTATCGGGTGTTTTCGTCACCAACATCTTTGGCCAGTGGTGGCTGCGCAAGTGGGACGGCCTGATGAACCGTATCCCTGTGGTGCGCAGCATTTACACCAGCGTCAAGCAAGTGGCCGATACGCTGTTTTCGGGCAGCGGCAATGCCTTCTCCAAAGCGCTTTTGGTGCAGTACCCCCGCCAGGGGGCCTGGACGATAGCCTTCCTTACGGGCCAGCCCGGAGGAGTGGTGGCGCAGCACTTTGATCAGCCGATGGTCAGCGTCTATGTGCCCACCACGCCCAACCCCACCTCGGGCTTTTTCCTGATGATGCCCAAGGCAGACGTCATCGAACTCGACATGTCGGTTGACGACGCGCTCAAGTACATCATTTCCATGGGTGTGGTGGTGCCCGGTGGGCCGGACAATGCGGCCCTCAAAAACCGCTGAACTTACCCCACACGTCAGCCCTTCATCCCCGGACACGCGTGTGTGTCCTCCAACCAAGAGTCCAAAAATGTCTTCGATGCGTACTACCTACTGCGGTCTGGTGACCGAAGCCCTGCTGGGCCAGACCGTCACGCTGTGCGGTTGGGTCAACCGCCGCCGTGACCACGGTGGCGTGATTTTTGTCGATCTGCGTGACCGCGAAGGCTATGTCCAAGTGGTGTGCGACCCCGACCGCGCCGACACCTTCAAAGTGGCCGAAGACCTGCGCAACGAGTTCTGCGTCCAGATCAAGGGGTTGGTGCGTGCCCGCCCTGAGGGCACCACCAACGACAACCTCAAGAGCGGCAAGATCGAAGTGCTCTGCCACGAAATGACCGTGCTCAACCCGTCTGTGACGCCGCCGTTCTTGCTGGACGACGAAAACCTGTCGGAGACCACCCGCCTGACGCACCGTGTGCTGGACCTGCGCCGCCCCTACATGCAAAACAACCTGATGCTGCGCTACAAGGTGGCGATGGAAGTGCGCAAGTACCTCGACGAAAACGGCTTCATC
>CAYSIY010000211.1:0-3904 GCA_964431215.1 uncultured Limnohabitans sp. | reverse complement strand
ATGACGTTCCTGGGCGAGGATGACGTTCCTGGGCGAGGATGACGTTCCTGGGCGAAGATGACGGCACACTCGTCATGCCCCCCCTACAATCCTTGTTTTGTTCACCCCAGCCAGCCTTCTCTGGCGCTTTGACTTTTTTGCCATGGCGGTTTTCACCGAAGTTTCCGAACCCCAGGCCCAGGACCTGCTTGACCGCCTGAACCTCGGCCCATTGCTGGCCTTGCGGGGCATCGAGGGGGGCATCGAGAACACCAACTATTTCGTCACCACAACCGAGGGCGAATACGTTCTGACGCTGTTCGAGCGCCTGACATTCGGGCAGCTGCCCTTCTACCTCTACCTCATGAAGCACCTGGCGGCCCAAGGCATTCCGGTGCCCGACCCTGCTGCCGACCCGCTGGGCGAGGTGCTGCACAGCGTCTGCGGCAAGCCGGCGGCGGTGGTCAACAAACTCCAGGGAAAAAGCCAGCTCGCTCCCGAAGCCACGCACTGCGCCGCCGTGGGCGAGATGCTGGCCCGCATGCACCTGGCCGGCGCGGACTACCCGCGCCAGCAGCCCAACCTGCGCGGACTGCCCTGGTGGAACGAAACCGTCCCGGTGGTCTTGCCCTATCTGGACCCCGCGCAGGCCGCCCTGATTCGCAGCGAACTGGCTTACCAGAACCACATCGCCGCCAGCAGTGCCTATGCCGCCTTGCCCCGTGGACCGGTGCATGCCGATCTGTTCCGTGACAACGTCATGTTTGACGGCGAACGGTTGACCGGGTTTTTCGACTTTTATTTCGCGGGCGTGGACACCTGGCTGTTTGATCTGGCGGTGTGCCTCAACGACTGGTGCATCACCCATGCCGACGGACAGCATGAACCGCAGCGGGCAGACGCCATGCTGCAGGCTTACCAGACCGTGCGCCCCCTCTCCGCCGCAGAGCGACAGTTGCTGCCGGCCCTGCTGCGCGCTGGTGCCCTGCGCTTTTGGGTGTCCCGTCTGTGGGACTTTCATCTGCCACGCGAGGCCAGCATGCTCAAGCCGCATGATCCCGTGCATTTCGAGCGCGTCCTGCGTGGCCGTGTGCTCCACCCCCCTTCCTTGACTTCCGACTGCTGAACACCATGCAGCTGCACACCGTTCCCGCTCGCCAGGGCCTGCAATGGGCCCTGATCGGCATGCGCACCTTCTGGCGCCAGCCTCTGGCGATGTCCGGGCTGTTTTTCCTGTTCATGGCCCTGATCTCCCTGGTCTCGATGCTGCCGCTGGTGGGCGGTGTGCTGGCCCTGGTGCTCATGCCCAGCTTCACGGTCGGGCTGATGGCGGCCAGCCAGGTGGCCAGTGAAGGCCGCTTTCCGATGCCCGCCTGCCTCTGGCAAGCCCTGCGCGCCGGGCCCAACCGACTGCCCATGCTGCAGCTCGGTGCCCTCTATGCGGCGGGCTTCCTGCTGCTGATGGGGGCTTCCATGCTGATGGACGACGGGCAGTTTGCCAGCATCTACCTGGCGGGCGAGCCCATGAGTGCCGAGGTGGTGCAAAGCAGCAGCTTCCAGAGTGCCATGTGGCTGACGATGCTGCTGTACATCCCGCTCTCCATGCTGTTCTGGCATGCGCCTGCCCTGGTGCTCTGGCAGGGGGTGCCTCCGCTCAAAAGCCTGTTTTTCAGCTGGATGGGCTGCTGGCGCAACAAGGGGGCCTTCGTGGTCTACACCCTGGTCTGGGCTGGCGTCTTTGCCGCAGCCGCGCTGGCCTCGGCGCTGGCGGCCGGTCTGCTCGGTGATGCGCAGATGATGCTGCCCGCCCTGATGCCCCTGGCCTTGATGGTGGCAGCCATGTTCTTCACCTCGATGCTGTTTACCGTCCAGGACTGCTTCAGCACCAGCGAGCCCCCCGAGGCCTGAGCCCCTGCGTGCCCACGCAGTGGGCGCACAGCCAGGGTGCCGCCGGTGTACCGCCAGCGCCTCTCTGCTGCGCGAATATCAGACCACCGTGAGTTTGGCCACGCTCAGCGCCAGCCACTTGACGCCATGGCGCGAAAAATTGACCTGCGCCCGGGCGTCCGGCCCGGCCCCTTCGACTGCCAGCACCTTGCCCTCGCCAAACTTGGCATGAAACACCGCCATGCCGGCCTGAATGCCGTGCTCAGGCGCGCTCTTTTGCACCGGCACCGGCGGGCTCTTCCAGGTCTCGGCACTGACCGAGGCCGTGCCCAAACCGCTATTGCCCCAGGACGGCCTGGCCTGTGCCCCCTGGCTGTGGCGGGCCTGCGCGGGCGTCCAGGGGGCACCCATGCCGCTGGCAAAGCCGGCCTGCTTGGGCGTGACCCACTTGAGACAGTGCTCAGGCAGTTCATCAAAAAACCGGCTCCTGAGGTTGTAGCGCGTCTGGCCGTGCAGCATGCGCGTTTGCGAGTGGCTCAGGTACAGGCGCTTGCGGGCGCGGGTGATGGCCACGTACATCAGGCGGCGCTCCTCTTCGAGGCCGTCGTAGTCGTTCAGGGCGTTTTCGTTGGGGAACAGGCCCTCTTCGAGCCCGGTGATGAACACCACGTCAAACTCCAGCCCCTTGCTGGCGTGCACCGTCATGAGCTGCACCGCGTCTTCACCGGCCTGGGCCTGGTTGTCGCCCGCCTCCAGCGCGGCATGCGTCAAAAAGGCGGCCAGCGGGCTCAGAGTCACACCGTCTTCCAGCACTTCCTCGCTGGTGGGCAATGAAGCGTCCAGGCCCTGGCTGGCCGGGCTTTGCGAGAGCTCGGGCAAGGCCACCGCATGGCGGCCAAAGCCTTCCTGCGTGACAAAACTCTCGGCGGCGTTGACGAGTTCCTCCAGGTTTTCCACCCGGTCAGCGCCTTCTTTCTCGGTGCGGTAGTGCTGCAGCAGGCCGGTCTTGTCGAGCACCAGGTCAATGATTTCGCGCAGCGTCAGGCCTTCGGTCTGCTCGCGGATCACGTCGATCATGGCGACAAAGGCCCCCAGATTGGCCCCGGCCTTGCCGGTGGTGGCGCTCACCGCATCCTGCAGTGAGCAACCAGCGGCGCGGGCCGCGTCTTGCAGTTGCTCGACACTGCGCGCCCCAATGCCACGCGGCGGAAAATTCACCACCCGCAAAAAGCTGGTGTCGTCGTGCGGGTTCTCCAGCAGGCGCAAGTAGGCCAGTGCGTGCTTGATCTCGGCCCGCTCAAAAAAGCGCAGGCCGCCGTACACCCGGTACGGAAAGCCGGCATTGAAGAGCGCCGTCTCCAGCACCCGGCTTTGCGCGTTGCTGCGGTAAAGCAGCGCAATCTCCTTGCGCTCAAAGCCATCCTGCTTGACCAGTTGGCGGATCTCGTCGACCACCCAGTTGGCCTCGGCAAAGTCGCTGGCCTGCTCGACCACACGCACCGGCTCGCCCGCACCCTGCGTGGTGCGCAGCGTCTTGCCCAGGCGGCCCTTGTTGTGGCCGATCAGGTGGTTGGCCGAGTCCAGGATGTTGCTGAAGCTGCGGTAGTTCTGCTCCAGCTTGATCTGGTGCTGCACGCCAAACTCGCGCACAAAGTCGGCCATATTGCCCACACGGGCCCCGCGAAAGGCGTAGATGCTCTGGTCATCGTCGCCCACGGCCATGATCGCCCCCTGGCTGCCCTCACCCGGCAAGCCCACCAGCAGCTTGAGCCAGGCGTATTGCAGCTTGTTGGTGTCCTGAAACTCGTCCACCAGCACATGCCGAAAGCGGCGGCGGTAATGCTCGCGCACATGCGCGTTGCCCTTGAGCAATTCATACGAACGCAGCATCAGCTCGCCAAAGTCCACCACGCCCTCGCGCTGGCATTGCTCTTCGTAGAGCTGGTACAGCTCCACCTTGCGGCGGGTTTCATCGTCGCGCACCGGCACATCGCCCGGGCGCTGGCCTTCTTCCTTGCACGCGGCAATGAACCACGAC
>CAYSIY010000210.1:0-3908 GCA_964431215.1 uncultured Limnohabitans sp. | reverse complement strand
GGGCTCTTGCGCACCAGGCGGTGCACGCCGGTTTCGGTGCGCAGCAGGCCGTAGGCGTAGTCGCCCTCGATCTTGATCGTTGCGCTCTTGATGCCGGCGGTGTCGCCGGGCGTTTCTTCCTCGACGGTGGCCTTGAAGCCCTTGCGTTCGGCGTACTTGAGGTACTGGCGCAGCAGCATGCTGGCCCAGTCGCAGGCCTCGGTGCCACCCGCACCGGCCTGGATGTCGACAAAGCAGTTGAGCGGGTCGGCCGGCTTGCTGAACATTCGGCGGAACTCCAGCTCCTCGACCAGTTTGGCCAGCTTGGCCGCTTCGGCCTCGATGGTGAGCAGGCCGGCGTCGTCGCCTTCTGCCTTGCTCATCTCGAAGAGTTCGGTGTTGTCGGCCAGCTCATTGGTCAGCGTGTCAATGGTGACGACCACGCTGTCCAGCGATTTCTTTTCCTTGCCCAGCTCCTGGGCCTTCTTGGGGTCGTTCCAGACTGTTGGATCTTCGAGCGATGCGTTGACGGTTCTCAGGCGGTCCGCTTTGGCATCGTAGTCAAAGATACCTCCGGAGTTCTTCGGTGCGCGAGCTCAGGTCTGCCAGTTGCGTGCCGATTTGGTTGATGTGTTCTGCGTCCATGGGGGTGCCCGATTTCTGTGGATGTCAATAAGCCCGCTATTTTCGCACGCCATCGCGCTCGAGGACCGCTCCTGCGTGGCGCATCGCGGTCAGAGACCGCTCCTACGAGGGGGCGTCGCGGTCAGAGACCGCTCCTACGGGGTCCGGGCCGGTGTAGGAGCGGTCTCCGACCGCGATAGGGGGACTGGATTCGCCACCACAAGCGTTGCACAGTGGCCCGCAGGTAGGGCGCCAGCATGGCTAAACAGCCACATTTGTCGTCATGCCCGACCATCTGCACTGGCTCATGCAACTGGGCGATCGTGCCCCCTTGGCGCAGTGCATGCGCAACGTCAAAACCCTCAGCGCGCTGCGGATCGGATCACCCCTCTGGCAAGCGGGCTACCACGACCATGCACTGCGTGAGGAGGACTGCTTGCCCGACATGGCGCGCTACATCGTGGCCAATCCTGTTCGGGCCGGCCTGGTCTCGCGCACTGGCCTCTACCCCCATTGGGATGCCGTGTGGTTGGGTGGATAGGCCCAGTGTTGCAGCCCTATCCCGGTCGGAGACCGCTTCTACGGGAGACGGCGGCGGGCCTGATCCAGCCATTGCTGCAGGTTGTCGAGCAAGCCCGATTGGCTGAATGAGCAGCTTTCTTCACTGAACAGGCCGCTGGCTTCCAGCCGGTCGAGCAGGCCCTGCAGCACCTCGCCGAACTGGGGTGGCAGGGGCAGAGCATTGGCCTGTGAATGCCACTGCGAGGCCAATTCTGTGGCCCGCAATTGCGAGCGGCGGCAAGCGTCCAGGCTGTTTTGCAAGGCGTCGAGGGTCGGGTGATGTGTGGGCATCTCTGGGGTCTCGCAGTCGGACAACCCTCGGGCGTCCTTGGAAAAATCGCGGTCGGAGACCGCTCCGACAGGGGGGCACAGGAGCGACAATCATGCCCCATGAAAGCTGCCGCCCGACCTCGCCGCCTCGAAGACATCCTGTTCAGTCAGGGCTTTGGCACGCGGCGGGTGTGTGCGGGGCTGATTCAGCAGGGGCATGTGACCGTGAACAGCCAGACCGTTGACGATGCCGGTGCCCTGTTCGAGACCGAGGGTCTGAAGTTCACGGTGCAAGGGGTGGAGTGGCCGTTTCAGGCGCAGGCTTACCTGATGCTGCACAAACCGGCCGGCACCGAGTGTTCGCAAAAACCTTCGGCCTGGCCGAGCATTTACACCCTGCTGCCCGCACCGCTGCGCCAGCGGCCGCAAAAGGGAGCAGTGCAGGGGGTGCAGGCGGTGGGCCGACTCGATCAGGACACCACCGGCTTGCTCTTGCTCACCGATGACGGGGCCTTCATCCACCGCATGAGCTCGCCGAAAAAGCATGTGCCCAAGGTCTATGAAGTGACGGCCAGGCACCCGCTCACGCAGGCCATGGTGGACCAACTGCTGGCGGGCGTGGTGCTCGACGACGACCCCAGGCCGGTTCGTGCAGCGGCCTGTGTCATCACCGGTGAACACAGCCTGAGTCTGACGCTCACCGAGGGTAAATACCACCAGGTCAAGCGCATGGTGGCGGCGGTGGGCAATCGGGTGGAGGGCCTGCACCGCTCGCGCATCGGTGGTCTGGCCTTGCCCGCTGACCTGTTGCCCGGGCAATGGCGCTGGCTGACGCCGCAGGATCTGGCGAGCCTCAGCCCCGAGCCGTCCTGAGTCTTGCCTTGCACGCTTTTCCGTCATCCCTGGGCTCTTGCGTCATTTCTGCGCTTTTCCGTCATTTCTGCGCTTTCCCGTCATTTTTGCGCTTTCCCGTCATTTTTGCGCTTTCCCGTCATTCCCGCGAAAGCGGGGATCCATGACCGCAGAAGCCATGGATCCCCGCTTTCGCGAGGATGACGAGAGGAGGCATTCGCGAGGATGACGAGAGGAGGCATTCGCGAGGATGACGAGAGGGGGCAGTGGCGAGGATGACGGGGGGCATGCATCCCCGGGCAGCTTCAGGTCGGTATGGGGTTTGCGTTGCCTGCTTGCAGGGTCCAGGCCGAGCGGACGCTGCTGGCCTGGTCAATGAGTTGCTGCAGCGCGGCGGCGTCGCCGCGCTTCAAGGCGGTCTCAAATTGGTCGAGCGCAGCGCGAAAGTGTGCGATTTGCGTGAGCACTTCGGCCTGGTTGGCGCTCAGGATGTCACGCCACACGGCGGCATCGCTGGCGGCAATGCGTGAAAAATCCCGAAAACCCGGGCCTGCCATTTCCAGAAAGACAGCGCTCTGCGCCTGAGCAGTCAAGGCATTGACGGCAGCGAATGCCAACACATGGGGCAGGTGGCTGACGGCCGCAAATGTGGCGTCATGGGCTTCGGGCGTCATGGTGCTGACATGGCTACCGATGGCGGTCCACACCCTGTGTGCGGCTTGTATGTTTGAGATGCTGGTTTGCGGCAAAGGCGTGAGGATGGTTCGGCGGCCTTGGTAGAGCGTGGCGTCGGCGTACTCGATGCCCGCCACTTCCTTGCCTGCGATTGGGTGGGCCGGCACAAAGCAGGGCAGACGCTCACCCAATGTGGCTTGCGCTGCAGCGATCACATCGCATTTGGTGGACCCCACATCCATCAGCAAGGCGTCAGGCTGCAAGGCAGGCCGCATGGCCGCAAAGCTGCTGTGCATGGCGCCCACCGGCACGGCCGCCAGCACCAGGTCGGCGCCTTGCACCGCTTCGGCGGCACTGGTGCAGGCGATGTCGATCACGCCGAGCTGCAGGGCTTTCTGGCGTGTGGCCTGCGACGCGCTGAAGCCGGCCACTTGCGCCACCCGCCCCGCCTGTCGCAGGGCCAGCGCAAAGGAGCCGCCCATGAGGCCGCAGCCGATCAGGGCCAGTCGTTCGAATTTCATCATTCGGACACCGGATAGGAGCCCAGCACCCTGTAGAAGGCGCACAGCCCTTGCAGCTCCTGCAGGGCGGCGGCCACCTGGGGCTCACTCACATGGCCCTGGATGTCGATGTAGAAGTAGTACTCCCACTGACCGGACTTGGCCGGGCGCGATTCGAGGCGGGTCATGGAGACGCCGTTTTTCTTGAGCGGCACCAGCAGGTCGTGCACGGCCCCCGGGCGGTTGGGCACCGACACCACCAGGCTGGTGCAGTCCTTGCCCGACGCTGGTGGCGTGGCCATGGTCTGGGGCAGGGCGATGACGGCAAAGCGGGTGCGGTTATAGGCCTCGTCCTGGATGGCGTGGTGCACGATGTGCAGGCCAAACTGCGCGGCGGCGCGTTCGCTGGCCAGCGCCGCCCACTTGGGGTTCGTCGCGGCCAGGCGG
>CAYSIY010000209.1:0-4013 GCA_964431215.1 uncultured Limnohabitans sp. | reverse complement strand
CGTGGCGCGTCTGCGCGAGAAATACCCCAAGGTCAACATCAGCCTGCACCAGGGGGCGCCTGACCAGGTGGCCCAGATGCTGCTGCAGGACGTGGCTGAAATCGGCATGGCCACCGAGTCCCTGTCGGCTTACGAGGGCCTGGTCACCCTGCCCTGCTACGAGTGGCAGCACGTGCTGGTCTTGCCCCAGGACCATCCCCTGAGCACCCGATCACGCCTGACCCTGGAAGACATTGCCGCCTACCCGCTCATCACCTACCACCCCTCGTTCACCGGTCGCACCCGAATCGACCAGGCTTTTGCAGCCAAAAAACTCCAGCCCCGCATCGCCCTCGAAGCCATCGACTCCGACGTGATCAAGACCTATGTGCGTCTGGGTCTGGGGGTGGGCATCGTCGCCGAGATGGCCGTCAAGGATGACCCGGTACAAGACCTGGCCGTGCGCCCGCTCGGTCCCCTGCTGGGCATGAATGTCGCGCGCGTGGCCTTCAAACGGGGGGCCTATCTGAGACACTTCGTCTACCAGTTTGCCGAACTCCTGAGCGACCGCCTCAGCGCAGGCCTGGTCGCCAGGGCCATGTCCGGCCAGGCCAGCGATTACGAGCTTTGAAGCCCATGAACCCGCGAACCCCCTCTTTCCCGTCCAAGACCCCCCATATGGGCACGACCATCTTCAGTGTGATGTCGGCCCTCGCGCTGGAAAAAGGCGCTGTCAATCTGGGGCAAGGCTTTCCCGACTTCGGGTGTGACCCCCGCCTGCTCGATCAGGTCAATGACGCCATGCGCGAGGGCCTGAACCAGTATCCGCCCATGACCGGCGTGGCTTTGCTGCGTGAGGCCATGGCGGCCAAAATCGAGTCGCTGTATGGCCGTGCTTACGACCCGGCCAGTGAAATCACCGTCACCGCAGGGGCCACCCAGGCCATCCTGACGGCCATTCTCGCGATCGTGCATCCGGGTGACGAAGTGATCGTGCTCGAACCCTGCTATGACAGCTATGTGCCCAACATCGAGCTGGCCGGTGGCGTGGTGGTGCGTGTGCCCCTGACGCCGGGCACGTTCAGGCCCGACTTCGACAAGATCCAGGCGGCCATCACCCGCAGAACCCGCGCCCTCCTGATCAACTCGCCACACAACCCCAGTGGCATGGTCTGGACGCGCGAAGAAATGCTTCGCCTGCAAGAGATTCTGGATCCGACCGACGTGCTGCTGATCTCCGACGAGGTCTACGAGCACATGGTCTACGCGCCGCATCGCCACTGGAGTGCCGCGCTGTTTGAGGGCCTTGCGGCACGCGCCTTCATCGTCTCCAGCTTCGGCAAGACCTACCACGTCACCGGCTGGAAAGTCGGCACGGTGGCGGCCCCGGCGAGCCTGAGCGCCGAGTTCCGCAAAATCCACCAGTTCAATGTGTTCACCGTGAACACCCCGATGCAGCACGGACTGGCCCGTTACATGGCCGACCCCGAGCCCTATCTGCAACTGCCCCACTTCTACCAACGCAAGCGTGACCTGTTCAGGCAGGGCCTGGCACAGACCAGGTTCCGGCTGTTGCCCGGCCAGGGCACTTATTTCCAGTGTGTGGACATCTCGGGTCTGTCGGTACCCGAAAAAAACCTGGGCGAAGCCGAGTTCTGCCAATGGCTGACCACCGAAATCGGCGTGGCGGCCATCCCGCTCTCGGCCTTCTACGGCAGCGGCTTTGACCAGCAGGTGATCCGCTTTTGCTTTGCCAAAAAAGACGAGACCCTGAAGTTGGCGCTGGAGCGGCTGGCCCGCCTCTGATCAGTCGTCTTCGGCCGCATTGATCCCGGGGAAAAGCACCTCGGTAAAGCCAAAGCGTGAGAAATCCCGCATCCGCATCGGATACAGCTTGCCCACCAGATGGTCGCATTCGTGCTGCACCACGCGGGCATGAAATCCGTCCACCGTTCGGTCGATGGGCTGGCCCTTTTCATCACAACCGGTGTAGCGGACGCAGGACCATCGCGGCACCATCCCGCGCCAACCGGGAACCGACAGACACCCCTCCCAGTCTTCATCCTCTTGCGCCCCCAGTGGCGTGATCACCGGGTTGATCAAAATGGTGGGCGGCACGATCGGCCGACCGGGGTAGCGTGGGTTGATGGCGTTGCTGCCAAAAATCACCAGCTGAAGGTTCACGCCGATCTGCGGCGCGGCCAGGCCAGCACCCTGGGCCGCGGCCATGGTTTCATGCATGTCCTCGATCAGGCGGTGCAGCTCGGGCGTGTCAAAGGTGGTGACGGGTTCGGCCACCCGCAAAAGACGCGAATCGCCCATGCGCAGGATCTCCCGAACGGTCATGGCTTTTCTCCGGCCAGCAAGCGCTTGAGTCCCTCCTCGTCGAGTACCGGCACGCCCAAGGCCTGCGCCTTCTCGAGTTTGCTGCCCGCCTCCGCACCGGCCACCACATAGCTGGTTTTCTTGCTGACCGAGCCTGCCACCTTGGCCCCCAGGGCTTCAAGCCGGTCCTTGGCCTCGTCACGGCCCATGCTGGACAAGGTGCCCGTCAACACCACCGTCAGACCGGCAAGCGGCATTTCGGTGGGGGCCAGGGCCTCGCCTTCAGGCCAGTGCACCCCGGCGGCACGCAGGGCCTGGACCACCTCGCGGTTGTGCGGCTGGGCAAAAAAGGTGTGCAGGCTGTGGGCCACGATCGGGCCGATATCGGCCACCTGCAGCAGGGCGTCTTCGCTGGCGGCCATGATCGCATCGAGCTGGCCGAAATGCCGGGCCAGTTCCTTGGCCGTGGCCTCGCCCACATGGCGAATGCCCAGACCCAACAAAAAACGCGGCAAGGTCGTCGTTTTGGAGGCCTCGAGCGCATCGAGCAGATTGCGCGCCGATTTTTCAGCCATGCGGTCCATGCCCGCCAGATCGTTGAGCTGCAAGCCATACAGATCGGCCAAGGTGTTCACGCGCCCCGAATCCACCAGCTGGTCGACCAGCTTGTCGCCCAGGCCTTCGATCTCGACCGCACGTCGCTGGGCGTAATGCAGGATGGCCTGCTTGCGCTGCGCAGGGCAGAACAGCCCACCGGTGCAGCGATAGTCCGCCTCTCCCTCTTCACGCTCGGCCTGACTGCCGCAGACCGGGCAATGGCGGGGCATCGTGAAGATCTGCGAATGGTCAAGCCGCTTTTCGGCGACCACCGACACCACTTCGGGGATGACATCGCCCGCGCGACGCACGATCACCGTATCGCCCACCCGCACATCCTTGCGGCGGGCTTCGTCTTCGTTGTGCAGGGTGGCATTGGTCACCGTCACCCCCCCCACAAACACCGGGGCCAGCTTGGCGACCGGCGTGAGTTTGCCGGTACGACCGACCTGAACATCGATGGCCAGCACCTGCGTCAGCTCTTCCTGCGCCGGGTATTTGTGTGCAACGGCCCAACGCGGCTCGCGCGTGACAAAGCCCAGGCGCTGCTGCAGCGCCAGCTCGTCGACCTTGTAGACCACACCGTCAATGTCATAGGGCAGACTCTCTCGCAACGCGGCGATTTGCTGATGAAAACGCACCAGTCCGGCCGCGCCCTCGACCAGCGCGGTTTGCTCGGCCACCGGAAAGCCCCAGGCCTTGAGCTGCATCAGCAGGTCGTGGTGCGTCGTCCACCAGGGCCGGCCCTCGGGTGCCGGGCTGGTCTGGCCCACACCGTAGGCAAAAAAGCTGAGCGGTCGGTCGGCGGCGATCTTCGAGTCGAGCTGTCGCACCGCTCCGGCCGCCGCATTGCGCGGGTTGGCAAAGGTTTTCTCGCCCTTGGCACCGGCCGCGATGCGCTCACGCTGGCGTTGATTGAGTGCCTCGAAATCGTCGCGCCGCATGTAGACCTCGCCGCGCACTTCGAGCACTGCGGGCACGTCCTCGGGCAAACGCAGCGGCACTTGCGCGATGGTGCGCACGTTGTGCGTGACGTCTTCGCCGGTCTCGCCATCGCCGCGCGTGGCCGCCTGCACCAGCACCCCGGCTTCGTAGCGCAGGCTCATGGCCAG
>CAYSIY010000208.1:0-4013 GCA_964431215.1 uncultured Limnohabitans sp. | reverse complement strand
AGGTGCGGGAATGACGAGGAGGTGCGGGAATGACGAGGAGGTGCGGGAATGACGAAGCAGGGCGCTTGTGCTCCCCGGGCACAACAAAACCCGTTCTCCCCGGGAGGTCTCTCTCCCGTCATCCCCGGGCTTGCCCCGGGGATCCAGTCAAGCGCGAATGCGCCTGAGCAAGGCCGCGCTTGAGGCGTCCAGGCCTGCGGTATCGCCGGACAGGATGCGGGCATGGATGTCCTTGGCCAGCACCTTGCCGAGCTCGACGCCCCACTGGTCGAAGCTGTTGATGCCCCAGATGGCACCGCTCACGAACACGCGATGTTCCTGCAGGGCAATCAGTGCCCCCAGGCTGGCGGGCGTGAGCTCGTCGAGCAGCAAAAAGGTGCTGGGCCGGTTGCCGGTGAAATGTTTGTGGCCGCCCGCATCGCTTTGGCCCAGCATCAGCGCCTGGGCTTGCGCGATCGCATTGGCCAGCAACAGCTCGTGGTGGTCGGCCAGGGTGTGTGTAGGCTTTTTGACGGCCATGAACTCCAGCGGCACCACGTCGGTGCCCTGGTGCAGCATCTGGAAGTAAGCATGCTGGCCGTTGGTGCCCGGCTCGCCCCACAGCACAGGTGAAGTGCCGTAGGGCAAGGCGTGGCCATTGCGGTCCACGCGCTTGCCGTTGCTTTCCATCTCCAGCTGCTGCAAGTAGGCGGGCACCCGGCGCAGGGCGCTGTGGTAGGGCGCAATGCTGCGGCTGGTATAGCCCAGAAAGTTGCGGTACCAGACGTCCAGCAGCCCCAGACGCACCGGCAGGTTGCACTCGGGCGGGGCTGTCCGGAAGTGCTCGTCCATGGCATGCGCACCGGCGAGCAAGCCGCGAAACCCCTGCTCGCCGATGGCAATCGCCACCGGCAGGCCAATTGCAGACCACATCGAATACCGTCCGCCCACCCAGTCCCAAAAGCCGAAGGTCGTGTTGATGCCGAAAGCCGCAGCCGCCTGCACGTTCGTGGTGAGCGCCGCAAAGTGCCGCGCCACATCGCGTCCGCCTTGCGCCCGGAACCACGCCAGCGCCGAACGGGCATTGGTCATGGTCTCAAGGGTGGTAAAGGTTTTGGAGGCGATCAGGAACAGGGTGTTCTCGGCACGGAGATGCTTGAGGACAGCCGCCAGTTCGTGTCCATCCACATTCGAGACGAAATGAAAGCGCTTGCCCGGCAGCGCAAAGTCCTGCAGGGCCTGCACCGCCATCTGCGGGCCGAGGTCGGAGCCGCCAATGCCGATATTGACCACATCGGTGATCTGCACGTCGGCACGCACTTGCTCGGCATAGGCCAGCATGGCGTCCAGCGTGGTGTGAACCTGGTCATGGGCAGCGCGCAGCTCGGCGCGCACGGCTGAGCCCTGCGGATGACGCAGCAGCCAGTGCATCACGGCACGGCCCTCGGTGTTGTTGACGGGCTCCCCGCGAAACATCGCATCACGGTGCGCGACCAGCCCGGTCTGCTCGGCCAGCGCCAGCAGCAAGGCCTCGGTCACGCGGTCGGTGTGGTTCTTCGAGAGATCGGCAAACACATGGGGGGCCGACTGGCTCAGTGCGGTGGCGCGATCGGCATCCGTTCGGAAAGCTTCGCGCAGGTCAAAGCGGCCGAACGAAGCCGCATGGGATTGAAGGGCCTTCCAGGCCGGGGTGTGGTCACAGCGCATGGCTCAGACCTTTTTCATGAGTTCTTCAAGCTTGACCGCATCGGCACAAAAAGCGCGAATGCCCTCGGCCAGTTTTTCGGTGGCCATGGCGTCTTCGTTGAGGGCCAGACGAAATGATGCCTCGTTGTAGGCCACCGCCGGCAGGTCCATGGCCTGCGCAGCCTGAGCACTCAGCGCGGGCTGCAAGGGGGCCTCGGTGGCGGCCAGTTGAGCCAGCAATTCAGGGCTGATGGTCAGCAAATCACAGCCGGCCAGCGCAGTGATCTGGCCGACATTGCGGAAAGACGCTCCCATGACTTCGGTCCGGATGCCGTGCTTTTTGTAGTGGTTGAAGATGGCCGTGACCGACTTCACCCCCGGGTCATGGGCCCCGGTGTGCTCGGCTTCCACCCAGCCCGGACCGGCGGCTTTCTTGTACCAGTCGTAAATGCGGCCCACAAAGGGCGAGATCAGCTGCACCCCCGCAGCCCCGCAAGCCACCGCCTGACAGAACGAGAACAGCAGCGTCAGGTTGCAGTGGATGCCTTCCTTTTCCAGCTCGGCAGCCGCCTGGATGCCCTCCCAGGTGGCAGCGATCTTGATCAGCACACGTTCGGAGCCGATGCCCTGGGCCTGGTACAGCGCCATGATGCGGCGTGCGCGTGCCACGGTGGCAGCGGTGTCAAAGCTCAGCCGGGCATCGACTTCGGTGGACACCCGGCCGGGCACATGCTGGAGGATTTCCTGACCAAAGCGCACCAGCAGGTGGTCCATCACCACATCGAGCGGCTGACCCCGGTGCGCAGCCACGGTTTGGTCAAGCAAGGGCGCATAGTCGGGCTTTTGCACCGCCTTGAGGATCAGTGACGGATTGGTGGTCGCGTCCTGCGGGCGAAATTGCGCCAGCTGCAGAAAGTCGCCGGTGTCGGCCACGACGGTGGTGTATTGCTTGAGGGATGCGAGCTGGTTCATGGTGGGGAAAAAGCGCTGGAAGGATGGCCTGCACGGAAGATGGCTTGAATTATCTTTGAAACAAAGTTACATTACAAAGCCTTTTTTTGGTAACTCAATCACACGTCCGTTTCAGCATGGCTTTTGATCTTGTTTTTTTCGGTGGCACCGGTGACCTGGTGTGGCGCAAACTCATGCCCGCCCTGTTTCAGGCCTTTCGCCACGGCACCCTGCCCGAGGGCGGACGCATCATCGGCGTGGGCCGCGACGATCTCAGCGATGCACAGTACCGCCAGAGCATCCAGGCCAAGTTCGAGAAGGTCGAAGGCGACAAGCGCCCCAGCCACGAAGAGTTCGCCCGCTTTGCCGACCTGCTGTGCTACGTGCGCATGGACCTCTCACGCCCCGAAGACTATGCCGCGCTGCAGGCCCGTCTGGCCGAACGCCAGACTGACACGGTGGTCATGTACCTCTCGACCGCGCCCACCCTCTTCACCACCATTTGCGAGCAACTGGCCGCTGCCGGCCTGAACACCGCCAAAACGCGCATCGTGCTTGAAAAGCCCCTCGGGCACGATCTGGCTTCCAACCGCGCCATCAACGCCGCCGTCGGCAAGGTGTTCAAAGAGCAGCAGATCTTCCGCATCGACCACTACCTGGGCAAGCCCTCGGTGCAGAACCTGTTTGCGCTGCGCTTTGGCAACACCCTGTTCGAGCCCCTGTGGCGGCGCGAGCACATCGCCAACATCCAGATCACCATGGCCGAGGAGCTGGGCGTGGAAAAGCGCGGCGGCTTTTACGAAGGCACCGGCGCACTGCGCGACATGGTGCAAAACCATGCCCTGCAACTGTTGTGCGCCATCGCCATGGAGCCGCCCATCAATGCCCATGCCGACGCCATCCGCGACGAAAAACTCAAGGTACTGCGTGCCCTCAAACGCTGGACACCCGAGACCCTGAACCAGCACGTCATTCGGGGCCAGTACAGCGCCGGTTCGGTGGACGGCCAGCCTGTGCCCGGCTACCGCCAGGAAAGCGGCGTGAGCCCCACCAGCCACACCGAAACCTTTGTGGCGCTGCGTACCGAAATCGCCAACTGGCGCTGGGCCGGGGTCCCGTTCTACATCCGCACCGGCAAGCGCATGGCCGCGCGCGAGGCGCACATCGAGATCAACTTTCGCCCCACACCGCACGACATCTTCAGGACACGGGCTGGACAGGCCAACAAACTGGTGATCCACCTGCAGCCCAAGGACGGGCTGGAGCTGCACCTGCTGGCCACCGGCCAGAGCAAACGCAGCCTGGAGGCTGCCGGGCAGACCCTGGCACCGGTGCACCTGGACCTGGACTTTGACAAACGCTTTGGCAGCGAACGCGTCGGCGCCAACGAACGGCTG
>CAYSIY010000207.1:0-4027 GCA_964431215.1 uncultured Limnohabitans sp. | reverse complement strand
TTGGTCTTCGGTTTCGACCAGGATGTGGCGGGTGCGGTATTCCTTGCCACCGTTTTCGCGGACGAACCTGTCGTACTCGGCCTGGATTTCGGCATCGGTGACCGGGTTCTTTTTCTGGAAATCGGCAAAGAGTTCACGGATCAGGATGGTCTGACGGGCCAGTTCGAGCTGGTTTTTGTAATCCTCGCTGGCGTCCAGGCCACGTTTGCGGGCTTCCTGCATGAACACTTCACGGGCAATCACTTCTTCCTTGAGCTGGCCCAGCATCTCTTGATTGACCGGGCGGCCGGAGCGCTCGAGCTGTGCCTTGAGTGCGTTCAGCCGGGCGGAGGGCACGGGCTTGCCATTGACGATGGCGATGTTCTGGGCAAGGGCCGGTCCGGCCAGCAGGGCCACCAGGGCGGCAGCAAGCATCTGCTTTTTCATGGTCTCAATCCTCAAAATCAGGGGGTAAAGCTGCAAAAAAGGGCCACCACGGTGGTGGCCCCGGTTCAGATCAGCTCGATGGCCAGGGCATGCAGGCCTTGGTCGATGAAATCCTGCAGCGCATCATACACAAGGCGATGGCGCTGCACGCGGGGGATACCTGTAAACAAGGGGGAGGCGATGCGCACACGGATGTGGCTGCCCCGGCCCGTCGGGCTGGCCCCTGCATGTCCGGCATGCAGGGCGCTTTCGTCCAGCACTTCGAGTGCGGTCGGGCTCAGCCGCTCGGTCAGTCTCTGCCGGATCAGCTCTGCGGTGTCCATTCAGTCTTCCTTGGGCAGATGGCGCGAGACGTAGACCCCTTGGCCAAGGATGAAGACCAGCGGGAAGACGTAGCCCCAGAGCTTGAAGTCCACCCAGGCGTCGGTGCTGAAATAGGCGGCCACGTAGGCATTGAGGCTCGCCATGAACACGCAGTAAAGCACCCAGGACACATTGAGCCGGTGCCACACCGCAGGCGGCAGCTTGAGCTGCTGGCCCAGCAGGATCTGCAGGGCATTCTTATTGAACAGGCCATGCGCCACGGCCAGGGCCGTGGCCAGACCGGCATAGAGGAGCGTCGGCTTCCACTTGATGAAGCGCTCGTCGTGCAGGCCCAGGGTGAGGGCGCCAAAGCCCAGCACCAGCACCAGCGTGATCTTGTGGAGGGTCTGCAGCTTGCCGTCGATGCGCCGGATCAGCAGCATTTGCAGCACGGTGGCGGCCATCAGGATGCCGGTGGCCATGTAGATACCGCCCATTTTGTAGGCGATGAAGAAGAGCAGGATGGGGAAAAAATCGATCAGGAATTTCATGCGGATGGGGCCGTGCGGCCATCACAAAGGTTCGAAGTCTAGCGAAGCGGAGTTCATGCAGTAGCGAAGACCGGTCGGTGCAGGGCCGTCTTCGAACACATGGCCCAGGTGGGCGCCGCAACGGGCACACAGGGTTTCCACCCGCACCATGCCGTGGCTGCGGTCCAACCGTTCTTCGATGGCCTGCGGGTTGGACGACCTGAAAAAGCTGGGCCAGCCGCAGCCGGCATCGAATTTGGTGTCGGAGCGGAACAGTTCGGCATCGCAACAGATACAGCGGTAAATGCCTGCGGCCCAATGGTCCACAAAACGGCCCGTGAAAGGCCGCTCGGTCGCGGCCTGTCGTGTCACCGCGTAGGCCAGGGGCTCGGCATTTTTTTGGGCGAGGTGTTCGCGCCATTCCTGTTCGGTCTTGGTGATTTTGTCCATGTCGTCTCTCAGGAAGAACAACTGATTTCGAGCTGGCTGGCCCATTCGGGTGGAAATCCGGCGTAGGCCTCGAACTCGGGCTGTTCGTCAAAAGGCTTTTGAAGCAAGTACGCGAGCTGTTGCAGTTCGCGGTAGTCGCCTGCCCGGGCCTGGACAATGGCATTTTCGGCCAGGTGGTTGCGCAGCACGTACTTGGGGTTGGTGCGCAGCATGGTCTGCCCCAGTTCGCCGGGGTCGGCCTGCCCCACACGCGCCTGGTAGCGGCTGTGCCAGGCCTGCCATTGCGCCCGGTCCACAAACAGGTCCTGCACGGCTTGCCAGGCCGGGTCGCCCGTGTGGTCCCACTGGCCGCAGGCCATGGCCCGGCTCAGTCGCCGCCAGAAGATGGTGTAGTCGACCCGTTCACTGGCCAGCAGTTGCAGCAGGTCTTCGACCAGGGTCCAGTCGGATTCGCGCAGCGCCTCGGGTGCCAGATCGCCGATCAGCCCCAGCTTGGCCCGCATGGCATCGCCCAGCGCCTGCGGAAAGGCGCTTTTGTAGCCTTCGAGCACTTGCACCGTCAGGTCCTGGTCACCGATCAAGGGCAAAAGCGCCTGGCCCAGGCCATAGAGGTTCCAGTAGGCGATGTTGGGCTGACGGGCGTAGGCATAACGTCCCTGGCTGTCCGAGTGGTTGCAGATGTGCCCGGGGTCGAAGCCGTCCATGAACTGGAAAGGCCCATAGTCGAGGGTCAGGCCCAGCAGGCTCATGTTGTCGGTGTTCATGACGCCATGGCAAAAGCCCACCGCCTGCCATTGGGCCAACAACCGGGCGGTGCGTTGTTGCACCTCATCGAGCAGGCCGGCGTACACATTGCCCTGCCATGCTTGGGCGCGCTCGCGGGCCACGGGGAGGTGGTGTTCGATGGCATGGTCAGCCAGGGCGCGCAGGGCGTCGACCTGGTCGCGCGCAGCGAAATGTTCAAAATGGCCAAAGCGCAGAAAGCTCGGGGCCACCCGGGTGACCACCGCCGCGGTTTCGACTTCTTCGCGAACCACCGGCTGAGGCGACGCCACCAGGCACAAGGCGCGGGTGGTGGGAATGCCCAGGCCGTGCATGGCTTCGCTGCACAGGTATTCCCGGATGGACGAGCGCAAGACCGCCCGGCCGTCACCCATGCGCGAATAAGGGGTGCGACCAGCGCCCTTGAGCTGGATTTCCTGCGGACCGAGGGCCGAGTCGGCCTCACCCAGCCAGAGGGCACGCCCATCGCCCAACTGGCCCGCCCAGACGCCAAACTGGTGCCCGCTATAGACCGTGGCCAGCGCTTGGCTGCCCGGCAGCAGGGCATTGCCGGCAAAGGCCTGCAAATGCTCGTCCAGCAAGGCCTGCGGCCAGCCCAGCTCCTGGAGCAAGGCCTCGTTGCGTGCAGCCCAGGCGGGCTGGCTCAGGGGGGTAGGGGGCTGGGCGGTATAAAAGTCTGGACCGAGCTGCAGCAGGCGGTGTGTCCAGTTCAGTGGGCCGGAGGGCATGGTCATGGGGCCATTGTGGCTGTCGCCGCATACGCCTGTGTGGCTACGGGTTTCTCAGGGGGTCACAAAAAAGCACGGTCGTGCAAAATCGGCGGCTGGCCGCTCATCAGACCACAGGAGACGTTCATGCTGGCACAAATGCAGCAGCAGCCGCTGCTCATTTCCTCCCTCATCGACTTTGCCGAACGCCACCATGGTGATGGCGAGGTGGTGTCCCGCCGTGTGGAGGGTGACATCCACCGTTGCACCTGGGCCGATGTGGCGCGACGCTCGCGCCAGGTGGCCAACGGGCTCGACAGCATGAAGCTGGCCAGCGGGGCGCGCGTGGCCACCTTGGCCTGGAATGGCTACCGCCACCTGGAGCTGTACTTCGGGGTCAGCGGCTCCGGCCGTGTGCTGCACACCCTCAACCCGCGCCTGCACCCCGACCAGATTGTCTGGATCGTCAACCATGCCGAAGACCAGGTGCTGTGCTTTGACATGAGCTTTTTGCCCATCGTGCAGGCGGTGCATGCCCGATGCAGCAGCGTCAAGCACTGGGTTGCGCTGTGCGACGCCGACAAGCTGCCCAGCGACAGTGGCATTGCCGGGCTGATGAGCTATGAATCCTGGATTGGCGGTCAAAGCGGGCGCTGCACCTGGCCCGTCTTTGATGAAAACACCGCATCGAGCATGTGCTACACCAGCGGCACCACGGGCAAGCCCAAGGCAGCCCTCTACAGCCACCGCTCCACCATCCTGCATGCCTATGCGGCCTCGTTGCCCGACTCCATGAGCATTTCTGCGCGGGATGCCATCTTGCCGGTG
>CAYSIY010000206.1:0-4039 GCA_964431215.1 uncultured Limnohabitans sp. | reverse complement strand
GACGCGGCTGAAGGTCTGCCAACGTGTGGCACCCAGACAGGTCGCGGCTTCTTCGAGTTCCTTTTCGGCGTCTTCGAGCACCGGCTGCACCGTGCGCACCACAAAAGGCAGCCCGATGAAGATGAGCGCGATGACCACCCCGTTGGGGTTGAAGGCGAGCACAATGCCATGCGGCTCCAGAATCTGGCCGATCCAGCCATTGCCCGCCAGCAGCGCGGTCAGCGAAATGCCCGCCACGGCAGTCGGCAGTGCAAAGGGCAGATCCACCAGTGCGTCCACCACCTTCTTGCCAAAGAAGTCGTAGCGCACCAGCACCCAGGCCACCAGCAGGCCAAAAAAGGCATTGACCAGGGCCGCGATGAACGAGGCGCCGAAGGTCAGACGGTACGAGGCCAGCACACGCGGGCCGGTGACGGCGGCCCAGAACTGGTCCCAAGTCAAGGTGAAGGTCTTGAACACCAGGGCCGAGAGCGGGATCAGCACGATCAGGCTCAGGTACATGAGGGTGTAGCCCAGCGTGAGATTGAAGCCCGGCAAGACCCGGCTGGGCTTGCGGCGTGAAGAAAGGGTGAAGGTCATACAGTGTGGGCAGCAGGAGCAGTCAGACACTCGCGGTCGGAAACCGCTCCTGCCTGGGCGTCGTCACTTGACGGTGTAAATTTTGTCGAACTGGCCACCGTCGTTGAAGTGGACCTTTTGCGCCTGCTCCAGCGAGCCAAACACTTCCTGCACGGTGAAGAGCTGGATCGGCTTGAAGGTGGCGCTGTACTTCTTGAGGATGTTGGCGTTGCGCGGACGCAGGGCATGCTTGGCGGCAATCTCCTGGGCTTCATCCGAGTACAGATAGTCCAGGTAAGCCTTGGCCACTTCGGCGGTGCCTTTCTTGGCCACGGTGCGCTCGACCACGGCCACCGGGTTCTCGGCCACGATGCTGATGGAGGGGTGCACCGCATCGACCTTGCCGGTGCCGAATTCACGGTCGACCGAGACCACTTCGGATTCAAACGTCACCAGCACGTCGCCAATATTGCGTTGCAGGAAGATGGTGGTGGCATCGCGCCCGCCCTTGGCCAGCACCGGCACGTTCTTGTAGAGCTTGCCCACGAACTCGGCGGCTTGTGCATCGCTGGCGCCCTTCTTCTTGGCGTAACCCCAGGCGGCCAGATAAGCCATGCGGCCATTGCCGCCGGTCTTGGGGTTGACCACGATCACCTGGATGCCGGGCTTGGTCAGGTCATCCCAGTCCTTGATGTTCTTGGGGTTGCCGTTGCGGGTGAGGAACAGCATGGTGGAGGTGGTGGGCGCGGCGTTGTGCGGGAAGCGCTTGTTCCAGTCCTTGGCCACCACGCCGGTACCGGCCAGAAAGTCCACGTCGGTGGTGGTGTTCATGGTCACCACGTCGGCGTCCAGGCCGTCGTTGACCGCCCTGGCCTGTGCGCTCGAACCGCCATGGGCCTGGTCGATCTTGACGTCCTTGCCGGTGGTCTTCTTGTAGTGGGCCACAAAGGCGGCGTTGTAGTCCTTGTAGAACTCGCGGGCCACATCGTAGGAGGCGTTCAGCAAAGTCTGTGCCTGGGCGGCCAGCCCCGCGAAGGACAAAGCTGCAGCAACTGCAAGGCGTGTGGATGTTTTCATGCGGACTCCAGTTCGTTTTGGGGCTGGGCACTCCAGGTGTGCTCGGCCATCAGGGATTGCAAAAGGGCCAGGCCCAGCGGCCAGTCGCCGTGGCCGGACTCGACGTTGATGTGGCCCGCGTTCTGCAGGCGCACGACTTCACTGCCCCAGGACCGGGCGTAGGCCCCGGCCGTGCGGATGGGGCAAAACGGGTCGTTGGTGCTGGCCACCACCACACTGCGGTAAGGCAAGGGCTGGTAAGGCACGGGCGCAAAGTCGGCCAGCACACCACGACGCTCGGGGTCGGCCGGGGCCACCAGCAAGGCACCGCGAATGCGGCGAGCCGCCTCGGTGGGCAGATGCGTGGTGGCGATGCAGCCCAGGCTGTGCGCTGCCACGACCACCGGACCCGATTGGGCCACGATGGTGCGGGCAATCGCCTGCACCCAGACGCTGCGCTTGGGGCGCTGCCAGTCGTCTTCAGCCATCTCCACGCGCACGGCACCGGCCAGGCTCTGTGCCCACAGGCTTTGCCAGTGGGCAGGCCCGGAATTGCGCCAGCCGGGCACGATCACGAGGGTGGGTTGTGAAGACATGGACGCGATTGTGAAAGCCGGTCTTCAAAACACAAACGACTTTATTCTTGTTTGCTCATAACCCAGGAAAATAAAGAAACCCGCCGAAGCGGGTTGCAGGCGGTCGGAGCCGCAGCCGAAAGCGCCCCAACGTTTTGATGAACACACAAGGGGCGGGCTGACCATGAGCAATGACGTGCTCCGGGCGGCCAACTTAAGCACTTGATGTGCTTGAGCCCCCGCTGCTGCAGGCCTGTGGCCAATCACTTTTTGGTGTAAATCTGGTCGAACTTGCCGCCATCGACAAAGTGCACCTGGGTCGCCTTTTCCCAGCCACCAAAGGCTTCTTCGATGGTGAACAGATGGAGTTTGGGCAGCTGTTTGGCGTATTTGAGCTGCGCCTTGGCCGAGCGCGGACGGTAGAAATGCTTGCCGATCAGATCCTGGGCCTCTTCGGTATAGAGGTATTCCAGATAGGCCTGCGCCACGGCACGGGTGCCTTTTTTGTCCACATTCTTGTCAATCAGCGCCACGGCGGGCTCGGCCAGGATGGAGATCGAGGGGTAGACGAAATCCACCTTGTTGCCGAATTCCTTTTCCAGCAGGTAGGCTTCGTTTTCCCAGCTCAGAAAAACATCGCCCTGATTGCGCTGGGCAAACGTGACCGACGAACCCCTTGCGCCGGTGTCCAGAACCGGCACGTTCTGGTAGAGCTTTTTCACAAACTCCTGCGCCTTGTCGTCACCACCGTATTTGCGCTTGGCAAATTCCCAGGCGGCCAGGTAGTTCCAGCGGGCCCCGCCCGAAGTCTTGGGGTTGGGCGTGATGACTTTCACATCGGGCCGCACCAGGTCATCCCAGTCCTTGATGTTTTTGGGGTTGCCCTGGCGAACCACCAGCACGATGGTCGAGGTGTAAGGTGTGCTGTTGTGCGGCAGGCGCTTTTGCCAGTCCCTGGGAATCAGGTTGCCGTTGGTATGCAGTGCATCGGTGTCGCCAGCCAGCGCCAGCGTAGCGACATCGGCGTCCAGGCCGTCGATGATGGCGCGGGCCTGCTTGCCCGAGCCCCCGTGCGACTGCTTGATGTTCACATCCTGGCCCGTCTTGGCCTTCCAGTGCCTGGCAAAAGCCTGGTTGAAGTCAACATACAACTCACGGGTCGGGTCGTAGGAGACATTGAGCAGGTTGACCTGGGCTTGTGCTGCCAGGGCCGACAGGCCCAGGGCCGCAGCCGTGATGAATGCATAAAGTCTTGTCATGAATCTCTCCAGAAAATACCTCGTCGTTTTGACGATGGTGTGCATTCTGGGAGCAAGTCTTTCAAACTCAAACGACCGATTTCTGGTTTGCTCATGCGCAAAACATCTATCAAAAAATCACTCTGTGCGCCGTGTGCTTTCAATGCATGCAGGCGCAAAAAAACCGGCCGAAGCCGGTTCTTCAGGGCACCTCTGCCAATCAGGCATCGGCAAAGGCCCGCTCGATCACGAAGGCGCCCGGGGTGCTGGTGTTGCCTTCCTGCAGGCCGCGCTCTTCGCACATGCGCTTGAGGTCGCGCAGCATCGCGGGGCTGCCGCAGATCATCACGCGGTCTTCGGCCGGATTGAGCGCGGGCACCCCCAGATCGGCAAACAGCTTGCCGCTGTTCATCAGATCGGTCATGCGGCCCTGGTTTTTGTAGGGCTCGCGGGTGACGGTGGGGTAGTACTTGAGCTGGGCACTGACCATCTCGCCCAGAAACTCGTGCCGGGGCAGCTCCTGGCTGATGTAGTCGTGGTAAGCCAGTTCTTTGACCTCGCGCACACCGTGCACCAGGATGACCTGCTCGAAGCGCTCGTAGGTGTCGGGGT
>CAYSIY010000205.1:0-4043 GCA_964431215.1 uncultured Limnohabitans sp. | reverse complement strand
TGGCTCGGCGGCACGCTGTTCGACCACGTGAGCACCGACATGAAGATCTACAAGGAAGAGATCTTCGGCCCGGTGCTGTCGTGCGTGCGGGTGCCCGACTTTGCCAAGGCCGTGCAGATCATCAATGACCACGAGTTCGGCAATGGCGTCTCCTGCTTCACGCGTGATGGCAATGTGGCGCGTGAGTTTGCGCGACGCATCCAGGTGGGCATGGTCGGCATCAACGTGCCGATCCCGGTGCCCATGGCCTGGCACGGCTTTGGCGGCTGGAAGCGCTCGCTGTTTGGTGACATGCACGCCTATGGCGAAGAGGGCGTGCGCTTCTACACCAAGCAAAAGAGCGTAATGCAGCGCTGGCCCGAGAGCATTGGCAAGGGGGCGGAGTTTGTGATGCCGACGGCCAAGTGAACGAGACGTCACCCCGGGCGTGACCCGGGGCACAGGCCTTCATCCTGGTTTTTGCACAGCAAATCCTCAACTCCTGCGCTGCCCCCACCCAGCTCTCTGTTTCCAGCGCAGGCACCCGTGCGAACTCACTCTGGTTGTCCGTCACCAGCACCAGGCCTTCGCTGCGGGCGTGGGCTGCAGTGTGCATGTCGTTCACGCCGATAGGCTGGCCAAGTTTTACCAGCGCGGCGCGAATGGCGCCTTAGTGTTGGGCGGCCTTGGGGCCGTAGGGCAAAACCTGCAGGCGGCTGCTTTTTTCTGCGCCGTGCAAGCACTCGGCCAGGGTGATGGAGGACATGGCCATGCGGCTGGCATTGGCGTTGAAGGTGTATTGACTGACGAATGTAGTCGTCAATTCAGGAGATCGGGGCGCAAGCTGGTACTGCCCCCACGCGCTCCACCCTAGCGCACCACCCTAGCGCCCCACCCAAGCCGAATACTCCAACGGCCGAATCCCAAACCGCACCGCATTGCCCGCATGCAGCGAGTCAAACTCGGCCAACACCAGCGCGGTGAAGTGCGCGTGCTCGTCCGGCGGCACCGAATCGGGTATCTTGCCCTTCACCGCTTGCTCGGTGGCGGCTTCGCCTTGGCGCACGATGGCGGCGACCACTTCGGCCAGCGCTTGCCGGTGGCGCAGCCGAAAGGTGTCGGGCGGCACCAGGGTTTGCTGAATGGCCACGTACTGTTGGCATGAGCGTTCATAGGCCCACACAAACACGTCGCGCAGCAGCTCCACGCGGTTGAGTTCGTACACGCCGAGCATCGCGTTCACATAGGCTTGCTGCGGCACGTCGATGAAGGACAGTGGGCAGAGGTTGTGGCGGATGAACGGGATGTTGGCGGCCAGCCGCGACACGCGTTTGTTCACGTCTTCAAACGGCTGCAGGTAGGGCAGGTGCACCATCAAAAAGAAGGCCTGCTCAAACGGGTCGGCAATTTCGGCCGCCATCTGCACCACGATGCCCAGCAACTCTTCCAGCCGCTGCGGCAGCGCCAGCGGCAGGTAAACGCTGCCGCCGATCTCCACCGGGCGACGGCGCACGCGGCCCACGGCGGTGGGGTCGGCCATCAGGCCGTCCGACAAAAAAGCGTGCAGCGCGATGACGGTGTCGGTCTGCACACGGGCGTTGTCGGGGCTGAGCACCAGGTATTCGATGGCCTGTTTGTGGTTCAGGATCATCTGGGTTTCCAGCGCGTCCTTGCCTTCGGCGGCCTGGCCAAACGCGATCAGCCGCTCGGTGTCCAGGCGGCTGTAGGTGTTGCCCTCCAGTTGCGACGAGGCCCAGGACAGGTCAATCAGCAAGCGGTTGAGCATGTCCCGGGCGAAGGTGCCGGCGGGGGTTTGCGCTGCGGGTGAGCGGCCCATGGCATGCAGCTGCTCGCGCAAGTCCGGTGGCAAGTAGGCTGTGTGGTTGGGCTGGTATTGCTCCAGGAACGAGGGCCGGTAAGCCACCGGCTTGCGCAAGTGGCGCGGCTGCATGACGTAGGCGCGGACTTCGGCCCCGGCTGCCGATACGGGCATGTCATCGGGCGGCGGGGCGGTGCGCCAATCGGCCTCTGACTCTTGGGCGCGAATGGCGGCTGGTGACACGCGGCGGTAGCGTGCCGTGCGGCGATCGCCCAGCATCTCGATGCGGTCTTGTGCCACCAGCAAAGCCAAGCGCCGTTGCAGTGTGCGGCGGTGCAGCGGGGTGCCCAGCTGCTGCGCGAGCGCGTCAATGCCCACGCCTTCGGGGGCGGTGCCGATGAGTTCGAACAGACGGTCCAGCTCTGGGGCGGGGGTCAGGCGTGGCATGGCTTGGGCTTTAGGGTTTGCGACATTTTTCTGTCGCAAACCATTTTATGCGACACATTGGATGTCGCAGGATGTCGCAAAGACGGGCCGCTGCCCCATCCCCTCGAAGTGGGGCAAGCCAGCCTGTGGGGCTCAATACCCTTGAAAAAGAAAATCCAGTGCGGCGGAGATGTGCGCCTGTTCGCTGGCGAGCGAGGTCACCGGTGTCTTCAGGACACGCGCAGGCACTGCGCCCATCTTGGGCGTCTCCATCAGCAACTCTTCGCCCTGGAGGGTCAGCACCGGCGTCAGACGCGTTGAGAGCTTCACCCTCGGGAATGCTTGAAGGCTACGTAACGGAATCACCATCCGGGTGTCCAGGCCATCGAGCAGGTCACTCTGCACATCCAGCAAATAGGGCGTGGTCTTGGCGTGGCTACCGGGCACAGAGGGTGGCTCCCTTGCCCGGCAGGCGATTGCCTGCGCGGCATGTCACTGGTGTGGATGGCATAGCACTGTTCATGCGCATTTGAATGTACGCATATATTGACCTGCATTCTTGGCTCAGTGCACGCTCCGGCCATCCAGGTCACAGGCACAATCGCCGCCACAGGAGACCCATCGGATGAGCGACAACAACACCTTCGACTACATCATCGTCGGCGGCGGCACGGCCGGCAGCCTGCTGGCCAACCGGCTGAGCGCCGACGCCCGCCAGCGCGTGCTGCTGATCGAGGCCGGCAAAAAAGACGATTACCACTGGGTGCACATTCCGGTGGGTTATCTGTACTGCATCGGCAACCCCCGCACCGACTGGCTCTACCAGACCGAGCCGGCGGACGGGCTCAATGGCCGCACGCTGCGCTACCCGCGCGGCAAGGTGCTGGGCGGCTGCAGCAGCATCAACGGCATGATCTACATGCGCGGGCAGTCGCGCGACTATGACCAGTGGGCACAGGTCACGGGTGACGAAGCCTGGCGCTGGGACCAGAGCCTGCCTTACTTTCAGTTGCACGAAGACCACCACAAGGGTGCCAATGCGCTGCACGGCGCGAAGGGAAGCAAAACCCCCCTGCTCGACCGCGAATTGCCCGAAGGCAGCTACCTGCACACCCTGCGCGGGCGCGGCGCGGGGGGTGAGTGGCGCGTGGACAAGCAGCGCCTGCGCTGGGAGGTGCTCGACGCCTTTGCCCTGGCCGCACAGCAGGCGGGCATCCCGGCCACCGACGACTTCAACCGCGGCAACAACGAGGGCGTGAGCTATTTCGAGGTCAACCAGAAAAACGGCTGGCGCTGGAACACCGCCAAGGCCTTTTTGCGGCCGACCTGCTATGGCCGGCCCAACTTTGAGCTCTGGACCAAGGCCCAGGTCAGCAAGCTGCTGATCGACCCACAGGCCGATGGCCGCCTGCGCTGCACCGGGGTGCAGGTCTGGTCGGGCACCGAAATGGTTGAAGTCAAGGCCCGGTGCGAGGTGATCCTGAGCGCGGGCAGCATCGGCTCGGTGCAGATTCTGGAGCTCTCGGGCATTGGCGACGCCGAGCTGTTGCGCCAGCGAGGCATCACCCCGGTGCACCACCTGCCGGGTGTGGGGGCCAATCTGCAGGACCATCTGCAGATCCGCACGGTCTACAAGGTCCAGAACGCCCGCACGCTCAACACCCTGGCCAACAGCCTGTGGGGCAAGGCCATGATCGGGGCGCAATACCTGCTGCGGCGCAGCGGCCCCATGAGCATGGCGCCCAGCCAGCTTGGCGCATTCACCAGAAGCGACCCCTCGCGCCCCTGGCCCAACATCCAGTACCACGTGCAGCCGCTC
>CAYSIY010000204.1:0-4064 GCA_964431215.1 uncultured Limnohabitans sp. | reverse complement strand
AGGTTCTGCAACAGGTCGGGGCAGCGGCCCTCGATGGTGGTCTGGTTGATGCGGTAGAGGTCGACCGCGTCGTCAGCCACCAGCCCGTTGCCGCGCGAGATCAGCTCCAGCCCCAGCTCGCTCTTGCCCAGACCCGACTCGCCAGTGATCAGCACCCCCAGACCCAGGATGTCCATGAACACCCCGTGCATGGTGGTGCGATCGGCAAAATGCTTGGACAGGTAGGCACGCAGCACATCGATGACGAAGGCCGAAGACTCCTGCGTGGCAAACATCGGAATCTGGGCGCGCTCGCACATCGACAGCAGCGCATCGGGAGCCGTCTGCCCATCCGACAACACGAGCACCGGCGGCTCCAGGGTCACGATACGGGCGATGCGCCGGGCGCAGTCCTCGGGGGTCGAGTTGGTGAGGTAAGCCACTTCGCGGGCACCCAGAATCTGCACGCGATAGGGATGGATGTAATTGAGGTAACCCACGAGGTCCGCCCCCGAGGTGGCTTCACGCACCGCCACCTCATCGAAGCGGCGCTCGGAAGCCCCCAGACCCGCGACCCACTGCCATTTGAGCTGGGCACGGTGGTCCTCAAAGAGGACATCGGCGCTGACCACGGTGGGTTTCATGCAGTCAGGGCGCTGGCACGAGCCTCAGACCGTCTGCGCCGAGCGCCACTGGGCGATCATCTGGTGCAAGCCCTGCTGATGTTCACTGCCCTTGATGCTCTCGCGCAGGGCGCTGTCGCTGAGCAGTTCGGCAATTTCGGAGAGGATTTCCAGATGCTTCTGGGTGGCCGCCTCGGGCACCAGCAGAAAGATGAGCAGGCTGACAGGCTGCTCGTCAGGGGCGTCAAAACCAATCGGCTGGGCCAGCAGGAAGACGGCGGCCATCGGTGCCTTGAGCCCCTTGATGCGCCCGTGCGGGATGGCCACACCATGGCCCAGACCGGTGGAGCCCAGTCGTTCACGGGCAAACAGGCTGTCCGTCACCAGCGCACGGGAAAGGCCGTGCAGGTTCTCGAAAAGAAGACCGGCTTCTTCAAATGCCCTTTTCTTGCTGGTGGCTTCAACCCCCACAAGAACCTGGGCAACGGGCAGGATGGACGCGAGACGATTCATGGTCGAGGGCGGATTATGCACCCGGCGGCCCGACTTGGTCAGAAAATTTGTCCCCCCTTGCAAAACCGGCCGCTTTTTCCCGAAATCCATGAAAAAGGCTGCCGAAGCAGCCTTTTGTCCGGTCGAAAACCGCTCACATCATGCGTTTGGGCGCCTCATGATGGTGGTCGGTCAGCCGGTTTTTATGCTTGACCACCTGGCGGTCGAGCTTGTCCATGAGATCGTCAACCGCCGCATACAGGTCCTCGTGTGTGCTTTCGGCAAACAGATCGCTGCCCTTGACGTGAATGTTGCACTCGGCACGCTGGCGCTTTTCCTTTTCTTTCTGCTTTTCCACCATCAACAGCACCTTGACATCCACCACCTGGTCAAAGTGCCGGGTGATCCGGTCAAGCTTGCCCGTCACGTAGCTGCGCAGGGCGGGGGTAACTTCGAGATGGTGACCGCTGATCGTCAGGTTCATAAATAGGCCTCCTGTGATTGGCTGTTCGCTTGTCCTGCCAGAAACGGCAGGGCCAGGGCAGTCCGCTGCTCAAAAGCAGCGCTGCTACGGTCCACTATGCGCTCGCGCCGCCAGCAGCGCAAGCCTTTCTGTCACATCCCCAGGAAAACCCCGGGGCTTGTCTGGCCCATCCGCCGCAACCGCGCTATCGTGGTGGACTGCTCACCCCATGAACCCGCACCCGCGTGACCAGCCAGAGGGTCGTCAGGCTCAGCAGCGAGCCCAGCAGGCCGGCCACCCAATAATGGGTCAGGTGCCCTTGCGCATCGCGCCCGATGATGAGGCCGCCCACCAGTGCCGCCACGCCCATGGCCGCAGACTGGACCGACGCATTGAGCGACATGAAAGTGCCACGCAGACGAGGCTGGGCTGCGGACGAGATCAGGGCCATGCCCGGAATCATGCGACCACTCATCACCGTGAACAGGCTGGTTGAAATCAGCAGCAAGGCCCACAGCGGCAAACCTTCGGACAAGGTGGTGGCCATCAGGGGCAGCGGCAGCAGCCAGGCCATGCGCCGGAACATCCAGGCCTTGCCCAGACGATCAGACCAGCGACCGATCCAGCGTCCGGTCAGCAAGGTCGCCACCCCGCCGCACAGATAGACCCAGGGCACCTGCTCGGCGCGCATGCCGCTGTTGTACTGAAGGTAGATGGTGATGTAGGGAATCACCAGGAAGCCTGCAAGCATCATCGTGCCGGTCAGGGCAAAGGCGCGCAGGTGCCCGGCGTCTGCCAGCACCTCGGCAATGCCGGCCAGGGCACCGCGCCCCTGATGGTGATGCACATGCGCATCCAGCGCAGGGAAGGTCTGCCAGATGAGCCACCACAACACCGCGACGACCGCTGCGATGGCAAAAAACGGCATATGCCAGCTCCAGTGCGCGGCCAGAAAAAGGCCCAGCGGTACGCCAGCCACGGTCGAGACCGAAAAAGAGGTCATGACCACGCCCATCGCCACGCCCCGGCGTTCAAAGGGCACCACATCGGCCACCACGGTCTGCGACAGCGCCGACAGCACACCGCCGAATACCCCCGCCGCGATGCGGGCGGCCATCAACCAGGCGTAGGTCGGCGCCAGGCCGCAGGCCAGGGTGGCCAGGCCGAACAGGCCATACAGCCAGAGCAGCATGCGCTTGCGCCCGAAACGGTCCATGCCCGCAGAGGCCAGCAAGCCCGAGACCGCCGCCGACAGGGTGTAGGCCGACACCAGCAGGCCGAACTGCGCATTGCTGATGCCAAAGATCCGCGTGAACTGAGGCCCCAGCGGCATCATGATCATGAAATCAAGAATGTGGGTGAACTGGATCCCGGCCAGGGTCAGCAGCAGCCAGCGCTCGCGGCGAGGCGTCAAGGTGGAGGTCATGGGAGCATCCTGAACAAGGTCCGAATCTAGCAGCTTGTCGGACAGAACCATGCACCGCAAGCAGCCCGCAGCGAGCGATCAGGGGTCTGCCCGGTGCGATAATCGGCACATTCATCTCACCGAGTAAACGACATGGACAGCTACCCGAGTCGGTAGCTTTCGAACGCATGAGCATCCGCCTGACGTTCGAAAGCACCCGCAAACCACCCTGCCGCCCCTTTTGAACATCCAGCTTTAGGCCCCCAGGAGCCCGACATGCTCAACATCTTCACCCTCGTCAACGGCCGCCTGTTCCAGGAAGAAATCGAATCCCTGGAAGAACTCTCGCGTTTCCAGCCCATCTGGGTCGACCTCGAATCGCCCACCGTCGAAGAAAAGCGCTGGATCAAGCAGTACTACGGGCTGTCCATCCCCGAAGACGCGATGGACGAGGACATCGAGGAATCGGCCCGCTTCTATGAAGAAGACAACGGCGAACTGCACATCCGCTCGGACTTCCTGATCGCCGACGAGGACGAGCCGCGCACCGTGCGCTGCGCCTTCATCCTCAACCAGCACAACACCGACTTGCGCAGCCGTGGCGTGCTGTTTTCGATCCACGACGAGGACGTGCCGGTGTTTCGCCTGCTGCGCATGCGCGCGCGCCGCGCACCGGGCCTGATCGAGGATGCCAAGGAAGTGCTGCTCAAGCTGTTTGACGCCGACGCCGAGTACTCGGCCGACACGCTCGAAGGCATTTACGACGAGCTGGAAAAAGCCAGCAAGCTGGTGCTCTCGGGCGACGTGACCGATGAGCTGGCCGGTGAAGTGCTGGGGGCCATTGCCCGTCAGGAAGACCTCAATGGCCGCATCCGCCGCAACGTCATGGACACACGCCGAGCCGTGAGCTTCATGATGCGCAGCAAGATGCTCAACGCCGAACAGTTCGAAGAAGCGCGGCAGATCCTGCGGGACATCGACTCACTCGATTCGCACACCGCCTTCCTGTTCGACAAGATCAACTTCCTGATGGACGCCACGGTCGGCTTCATCAACATCAACCAGAACAAGATCATCAAGATCTTCTCGGTGGCCAGCGTGG
>CAYSIY010000203.1:0-4070 GCA_964431215.1 uncultured Limnohabitans sp. | reverse complement strand
CGTTTTGTATTCCTGCCACTCGCCCAGGTTGCCTTCGTCATCCTTGGCCCGGATGAAGTTCTTGCCGCCTTCCTTCTTGTGCTCGAACACGCTGCCGTCATCGAAGCCTTGGGTTTCGGTGGTACGTGTGACTTTGCCGTTTGCATCGATTTCGAATTGTTTGACCAACGTGCCTTGGGTCAACACCAATTTGGTTCCAGCCCCGACCGGTGCCGCATCAGGGCGATAGGCAGAGGCCACAGAGGGCAATCCCGTGTCACTGAGCACAATCGTTTGGTCAGGTCCCACTGGGGTTCTATTGCCCAGAGCGTCCAGCAGATAGCGTGCGCCTGAGGCTTCGATCACATCGTTGTAACCTTCGCCCAATGCTCGGATGTAGCCGTTGACGCCATGAGCGTTGTACAAATGACCGTTGTATTCAATTTGATTGGCGGCCATGGGATGCCCAGTAGGGTCGGCTGCGAAATCAAAAATATCTTGCAGCCGATCCCAAACGACACCTTGTGCCGTGGTGCGTCCAGCTCGAATAGCGTCAGCTTCGGCGCTGCTGAGATCAAATCCGCTACTCACCATGCGGGCCTGCCCGAGTGGTGTGATCACCAGTTTGTTATCGCTGCTCAGGTTCATCACCGCGCCCAGACTCACCCCACCACCGTCTTCGCGTTGGGCGATCAAAAACTCAATGGAGCCGTTGGGTTTGACTAAGCCCACCCGTCCATCCGGCATGATCTTGAAGTCTTTGTAGCTGGGGCTGCCGCCGTCAACAGGCGTAACGATTTCTCGAATGGTGCCGTCGTCTAACAACACGGCACGCACGTTTTGCCCACCACGCTGCTGCACATCGCCGTTGATGGCCAGGCCGCTGGGCGAGAGGCCTTTTTCAATGTTTCCTGCACGGGTTTCAGCCAACCAACCCACGAATACCCCATAGGTCGTGGCCGAAGGCGTCTTCTGGAACAACGCCCACTGTGCAGCACCCTCTACTTGCCAAGGGTCCACCGTCGAGACGTCATTGAGTGCATCCATGGGCTGCACGTCCAGTGCATTTTCCGTGCGCCTGATGATGGCCGAGCCCGGGTGATTGCTGCCGTCTTTGGCCAAACTGACCAAGCCTGCCCCGATCATCCAAACGCCTGCGCCCGGATTGAGCACTGACACCCCCAAACCTCCCAGAATATTGATCGTGCCCGCGTAATACGCTCTGACCGCATCGGCATCAGCCGCGTAACCGACCTCGCTCAAATGCTCGCCAGCCATGCTCACGAATGAAAACCCTGCCGCCACAAAGTCGCCTGGGTTGCGCACCACCGCCTCGACCATGCCCGCTTTGAGCGATGCAGGCAAACTGTTATCGCTGAGCAACTTGTCCGCGATGAATCGGGTGAAATTGGGGTCTTGTGTCAGCACCGACACCCCTGGGCCGTCAATGTTGGCCCCCTTGAGGCCAAACAGCTTGCCCACCAACTCGGCCAGCGCACCGCCCAAGGAGTGACCCGTCACATCCAGACGGGCTCGGATATCAGTCATTGAGGGGTTTTCAATACCTTGCTTTTGTAAATCCGTATGAATCTGCTTGACCGCCGCATACGCAAAATTCATCGCATCGGTGAACTGTGGGTTCCAAGTGCTCACAAAGTTGCGCGCGGCATTGAACAAGTCTTGCACGGCCAACGTCCCGTCGGCCTTGAGCCAGTCGGGCACGAAGTCTTTGAGCTCCGAGCCCACATACGCCAAGGTGTATTGGCCCGTGACCTCGTTTTTGTAGAGGGCACCGCCAAAGCCAGAGCCAGCAGTGGATTCGAAACCTTTCACAGGGACAGGCACTGCACTGCCCACGGCCAAGGGTGTGCGAGACGGATCGGTGTCCAGGCCGTACACGGCATTGGTGTACGCCCAGTATTTCTGCACGCTCTGGTAAACAGCGATGGTCATGGCGGCTGGCGTGGTCATGTGAATTTCTCCGTAAATGGGACAACTGAAAATGAACGAGGCAATGCGGCGGCTGCACGGTGCTGCGAGTACAGCCCGTCAACGTGTTTAGAGTGTGTGGAAAGGGGCGGGTTTAACGCATGGCGTCAACTCGCTAGGTCATGTCTTGGTGTCTTGGTCGACGTGCATGGCCGTCTCCTCAAGGTTTGACTGAGTTAGCAGGCGCTGGCTTGAACGCTTCTCGCGCCAGTCCTTCCAAATTCAGGCCCCGGGCCTGATCGTTCTCGATCAATCGTTCGGACAGTTTGGAAGGCAATGTGATGACCAACGCAAACTCATTCATGGGCGTTTGTGAGTATCGGCGCTGATCGCCCAGCTTTTGCGCTGTGATCACCATCTGCCGCGCACCCGATTTGCGCCAGCCTTCTAAGCGACTGAAACCAGAGGCACCTTCCAGTGCGAGGTAGTCAATGCCTTCGAAAACTTCTTCGTAGTAAACCTGTTGCGCCAAGGTACCCAAGGGCCAAGCAATCTTGCCGTTCGCGACCGATTGCAGACCAAACTGCTGTGACTCAAAAACACCCATCGCGCCCACACGGGGTTTCTTGCGCACACTTTGCATTTTGAACTTACGCTCCTGATCCGAAACACCAAACAATTTGCGAGAAGGCAAATTAGCCACATGGGCATAGGGCACGTCCAGCTCTTTCGGAATCGTCCCATTCTTGTAATAAATCTCAAAACGGTGCTCGGTGGCACGCAAACAAACCTCAGGCTTGTCGCCCCAACCGCAGGTCTCTTCATCCGGGTCTTGCACCATGCGGTAGGCAATGGCCTGGGCACCCTTGAGCTCTTGACTCACAAATTCGGCAGGCATGCAAAAGCGCTTGGCAAACTCAGGGGTCACCACCCACAACCACGGGTCTTTGGTGTAACGCGCCTTGCCCGGGCGCGGTCCGGTGTAATGCCCGCTGGGACAGTTGGAAACTTCTTCTTTGCCTTGAACTGCCGGTTGCCCCGAGGTGCCGGAGGGCGCCTGTGCCAGGCTTTGCGCTGCAAAAAAACAGACAAACAGTCCCAGCAAACTGTTCACCATCTGATGCCAAGTTGATCGTGTAGGGGACATGGTTTTTGTCATGTGTACTCTCTTTCGCTGCTGGGATGACCAAGTATTCCAGTCAATTGCCATCTTGCCTATCACCCGTTTGGGTGATTTTTTTGGTTTTTTGTGGGGCGAGTTTTCCCCGGGGTGCGGGCATGCTGCGATACCCGCAAATAGGGCGTGCCGCAGTCTTGGGCACGCATTGCCCAGCGTTTTTTGGCGTGCCTTGAGCTGTTTGGCAAGGCCGCTGCGGGGGCTGCTGAAACCGCCAAGTTGTCCGCCGTGACTTTGTCCACGATCATGGCCGCCGCCTGTGGGCTGATGCCCTCGCTGTGGTGGCCTTGCGCGTCCGCGTCTTCACTCATGAAACCCAGCGGGTTCTGCGCGCTAAAAACCACCAGCGCCTTGTAGGCCGCATCCACCTTGGCCTGGGCGGCGGCCAGGGCCTGTGCAGCACTTGTCGTGCCGGGTAAAGAACTCGTCACTCCGGACTCGATCCGGGAGCCATCTGCGCTGAGCTGCAGCTGCGTCTCCTTGAGCGCCATCAGCGCCTTGTGGGCCTCTTGGTAGGCTTGGGTCAGCGCAGCCCGGTCTTGCTCGATCTTGCTTTGCCCCATGGCCCACTGGCCTTCGGTTTGCCATTTCGTCTGGTCCGCTCCAAACTTGGCCGCCATGTGGTCGGCTTGCCATTTCTGCACCAGGGCCTCGGGGCCAATGAGCAGCCCGGCGTATTGTTTGGCGATGTCTTGCCGGGCAATTTGCGCACCGTATTTCTGGCCGGTTTGCGGGTGCACCATCTCGGCCTGGTAGTAATAATTGCTCTCGCCATTGCCCGTGGGGCTGGCCCAGCTTTGCAGGTACAGCTTGGGGGCTCGGCTGGCCAGCAGCACCAGTTGGCGCTCGGGCTCGGGGGTCACCGTCACCCCGGACTCGATCCGGGGTCCATTGGCCTGGCTCAGTTGCTGGTTCAGGCTGGCCAGGATTTCGGCCATCTTGGGGCTGAGGATGCCCTCGCCCAGGGCATTGGTGTCGTGGGTTT
>CAYSIY010000202.1:0-4131 GCA_964431215.1 uncultured Limnohabitans sp. | reverse complement strand
CATCTTTGGGGCGGCGGCTGGGCTGCACATAGGCGGCCTTCCAGGGCTCGGGGCCGATGGCGCGCAAAAAAGTGGCGGTGTGGCTGGTGCCCGCCCCCACTTCCATGTCGTAGGGCTGGAGCAGGGCGCAGCCTTGGGCGTCCCAGTACTGCTGCAACTTGAGGATGATCTGCTGGAAAGTCAACATGAAAGAGAGGCCAGCCGAGAGCCGGTTGAAGGTGGGTGAACGCACCGGCAAGGCCGGTCCGGCGCAAACCGGCGATTTTACCGCCCGGGTCTTTGCTCAGCGCCGTCGGGCGGCCAGTGCGGCCCAGCCGACCCCCAGCAGAGCCAGGCCCCACAGGGGCCAAAGACCGAAAGCGGCCGCCCAGCGGGCATAGGGGGTCAGACCTTCACGCCCCTCGAAGCGACCGACCAGACTGCCCCGGGTAAAGCGTGGCAGCAGACCCTGGACCTGGCCTCGGTGGTCAATGATGGCGGTGGCACCGGTGTTGGTGGCGCGCAGCATGGGTCGGCCCAGCTCCATGGCACGCAGGCGCGAGATGTTCAGGTGCTGGTCCACCGCCACCGTGTCGCCAAACCAGGCGATGTTGCTCACGTTCACCAGCGCGGTCGGTGGCACCTCGCCCGGCCCAAAGCGGGCCGCCAACTCTTCGCCAAACAGGTCTTCGTAGCAGATGTTGGGCGCCAGCCGCTGGCCCTGCCACTCGATCGAGGGTTGATGCACCGAGCCACGCACAAAGTCACCCAGCGGGATTTGCATCATGCGGACGAACCAGCCAAAGCCTGTGGGAATGAACTCGCCAAAGGGCACCAGATGGAACTTGTCATAGCGGTATTCGGGCTGCTGCAGTGGCCCCAGCGCGACCAGTGCGTTGGCATAACCCTGCGCCGCATCGCCCTGAGGCGCGCCCACCAGCGCCAGCTGCTGGCGCTGCGCAAAATGGGTCTGCAACTGCGCCCAGTAGCCAGACGGCAGATGCTGGGGCAACAGGGGCACAGCCGTTTCGGGGGCGATGACCAGAGGGGCCGATGAGGCCGTCAGTCGTTCGCCGTACCACTGCAAGGCCTCACGAATGCCACGTCCGGGGTCGAATTTCTCGGCCTGGGGAATGTTGCCCTGCAAGAGCTCGACTTCCAGGGTGCCCACCGCCCGGGTGAAGTGCCCGGTGCCGGGCAGGGCCTGCACACCGCCCAGCACCAGGGCCATGCCCAGCAGGGCACGCAGCCGCCGTTGCGGCAAAGTGCGCAGCAGGGCCAGGCGCATGGCCAGCCAGGCCGCGAGTGCGCCCATGCCGTACACGCCGACCCAGGGCGCAGCGCCAGCCAGCCAGCCGTCCACATGGGCATAGCCGCCCGCGCCCCACGGAAAGCCGGTGAACCAGCGCCCGCGCAGCAGTTCGGCCAGCAGCCACAAGGCCGCAAACAGCAGGCTCGCCGCCAGCGGCCGCTCGCCCCAGCGGGCCAGGCGCGCCAGCGCCACCCAGGCGGTGGCCGCCGCCACGTAGTACAGACCCAGCGCCCCGGCCAGCAACAGCACCGCCGCTGCGGACATCGGTGCCGGCATGCCGCCCACCTGATGCATCGACACATGCAGCCACCAGAAAGTGCCGGCCAGCCAGAACACGGCAAAGACGGCCGTACACCGGGCGGCGGCCAGCAGGGCCGATTTGAAGTCGAGGGCAGACGTCAGCAGCTTGCTCAGGCCCGAGGCCAGCAGGGCCAAGCTGAGAATCTGCAGCCAGCCGTGAGCTGCTCCGGTGCCCGGCCAGGCCATCGAGAGCGCCTGCAAGGCCCCCGCAACAGCGGCCAGGATGAGCCCCCCTGCAGGCGAAAGCAAGCGGGCGTCAGGCCTCATGCCGACGCCGACACCGACGCAGACGCCTCGGCACGCGAGACCTTGAACCACCGCACCGCACCGGCGCGGGTGTGCAGCACCACAAAGCGCAGCCCGGCCAGCGTAAAGGACTCGCCGCGGCGGGGCACATGACCCATTTCGTGCGCGATCAGACCGCCTATGGTGTCAAACGAGGGCGCATCTTCGCCTGCCTGCGCCGCCAGCAAGTCCACGCCAAAGGCCTCGGCCACGCGCTCGACGGCCGTATCGCCACTGACGCGGAAAGTGCGGTCGGGCAAACCAAAAATATCGCCCTCGTCGTCCTGAATGTCGAACTCATCCTCGATCTCGCCGACGATCTGTTCGAGCACGTCTTCGATGGTGATGAGCCCGGCCATGCGGCCGAACTCGTCGATCACGATGGCCAGATGGTTGCGGTTGTCGCGGAACTGGCGCAGCAGGTCGTTGAGGCCCTTGCTCTCGGGCACGAACACCGCCGGGCGCAACAAGGCGCGCAGGTTCAGCTCGGGCGCGCGCTGGAGCTTGAGCAGGTCCTTGGCCATGAGGATGCCAATCACGTTCTCGCGCTCACCCTCATAGACCGGAAAGCGCGAATGCGCCGTCTCGATGACCTGATGGAGCAGCGCATCAAACGGTGCGTCGATATCGAGCATGTCCATGCGCGGCGCTGCAACCATCACATCTCCCGCCGTCATGTCGGCCATGCGGATCACGCCTTCGAGCATGAGGCGGCTCTCGGCGTTGATGATCTGGTTGTCTTCGGCTTCGGCCAGGGTTTCGATCAACTCATCGGCGGAGTCGGGTCCGGGATGGATGAATTCGGCCAGTTTCTGCAGAAAGCTGCGCTTGTCTTCGCGGATGCCCGCGCGCGCAGGAAGAGGGTCTGACACAGTGTGCAGTGCAGGACGTGCGGTTGTGGATACCCCTCTAGGATAGCGGATTCAAATGACCGTGCTTTGGCCGCCCTTCAGGGCTGCGGGTCATTGTGGTGGCGGGCCTCGCGCACCCCGCGACGCACTTCCTGCATCGTCGCCAGCCAGTCCTTGAACTGCTGCGCCTGCAATTTGAACTGGTAATCCAGCTCGGCCATCTGATCCTGCAGCAAGCCCGAGACCTGACTGTCCAGCGTGGCTTGCGGCAGGCTGAGGTAGGCCTCGCTTTCGCTGCCGTCACGTTCGATGCGGGCACCCGCCTTGCGGGCGATGCTGAGCATCGCCGCGTTTTCACTCAGGGCATGGATGAAGAACATGTGCACCCCCTGGTTGCGCGCAAAAATCATGGCACGGTCGAACAATCGCGCCCCCATGCCGCGCCCGCGCTGGCTCGCCGCCACAGACACGCCGAATTCGGCACAGGTGGCCCATTGGGGATCAACCGAAAAGGCCAGATGCGCCATCGCGACGAGTTTGAGGCGGCGGTTGAAGATGCCGAAAATCTCGTCACGCCGGAAATCGAGCCCATTCACATAGCGTCGAATCTGCTCGTCGGTGGCCGCATAGCCAAAACGCAGGTAACGGTCACCCTCCGAGAGTTGCAGCAGGTGCTCCAGGATGCGCGGTTTGTGGCGTGGCGACAGCGCCCGGATCGGCACCCAGCCCTGGTCGCGCGAGACAGCGCCGCCGGTGCCCGGATCAGCCCCGGAAAACCACCGCTGCCATAGTTGGCGCCAGAAACCGGGGGGCGGGTTGGCAGAAGGGTTCATGATGGGTGTCGGGTCACAAAAAATAAGGGCTTACCCTTATTTTGCCCGGATTCCCGGCCTGGAAGGAAAAGGGGTCAAGGCCGCGGGCATTGTCGCCTGAGTGACCCCGCGGGAACGGGACTGGGGATTTCTCCGGAGCACGGTCGTTCGTTTTCTTGCGCACAATCGCAGCCTTACAGGAGGCAACGCATGGAACGAATCTGGCTCAAGAGCTACCCCCCAGGTGTCCCGCAGGACATCCACCCCGAGCAGTACAGCTCATTGACCGATGTGCTCGAACGCGCCTTCCGCCAGCATGCGGCCAACCCCTTCTCGGTGTGCATGGACCGCTGGATGTCGTATGGCCAGCTCGACCGCGAGTCGGCCGCGCTGGGGGCCTGGCTGCAGGCCCAGGGACTGGAGCCAGGCAGCCGGGTGGCCATCATGCTGCCCAACCTGCCGCAGTTTGCAGTCACCCTGTCGGCCGTGATCCGCGCCGGTTACACCTGCGTCAACGTCAACCCGCTGTACACCGCCCGCGAACTCGAACACCAGCTCAAGGATTCGGGTGCCACGGCCATCGTGATCCTGG
>CAYSIY010000201.1:0-4134 GCA_964431215.1 uncultured Limnohabitans sp. | reverse complement strand
CACCACGTTGTTGCGCTTGCGGTCGAGCTTGATGACCTTGAATTCCAGGGTCTTGTTCTCGTAGGGGGTCAGGTCCTTGGTCGGACGGGTGTCGACCAGCGAACCGGGCAGGAAGGCGCGGATGCCATTGACCAGAACGGTCAGACCGCCCTTGACCTTGCCGCTGGTGGTGCCGGTGACGAACTCGCCGGATTCCAGGGCTTTTTCGAGCGACAGCCAGGAGGCCAGACGCTTGGCGGTGTCGCGGCTGAGGATGGTATCGCCGTAGCCGTTTTCGATGGAGCCGATGGCCACGGAGACAAAGTCGCCGACCTGGACTTCGATCTCACCCTGATCGTTCTTGAATTCGTCGATGGCGACGTAGGACTCGGACTTGAGGCCTGCGTTCACGACCACGAAGTTGTGCTCGATGCGCACGACTTCGGCGGTGATGACTTCGCCAGGACGCATTTCGGTGCGTTGCAGGGATTCTTCAAAGAGGGCGGCAAAAGATTCGGACATGTTTTTCCTTGTCCACAGTCAGGAGGCACGGACGCGACATGCGCCGTTTGTCAAAAAGCTGGCTGTGGCGGTTTGCGGCAGGGGCCGCGGTGGGGTTGAACTACCCACACCGCCAATGTGCAAGCTGCACGGAGGGAGCGGTGTGGACCGAGGGTGGAACCGGACTTCAGTTCCGGCCTTGCCACCAGAGCAGCACCTGTTCCACCGAAGCTTCGATGGACAGCTGCGAGTTGTCCAGTTGCAGGGCATCTTGCGCGGGCTTGAGGGGTGCAACGGCCCGGGACGTGTCCCGGGCGTCGCGCGCTTCCAAGTCAGCGCGAAGACTGTCGATATTAGCCGAAAAACCCTTTGAAATCAGTTGCTTGTGGCGTCTTTCGGCCCTTTGCGCGGCGCTGGCGGTCAAAAACACCTTCAGGGAGGCCTGCGGAAAGATCACGGTGCCCATGTCGCGGCCGTCGGCCAGCAGGCCCGGCAGGCGGCGAAACGAGAGCTGCAGATCGACCAGCGCTTCGCGCACGGCGGGCAGCACCGACACCTTGGACGCGTTCATGCCGCCCTGTTCGCTGCGGATTGCGTCGGTCACGTCCACGCCATCGAGCAGCACCTGTTCGCCCGCAAAGCGCACCGGCAGGCGGCGGGCCAGTTCGGCGATCTTCGCTTCGTCGGTGGCTTCGAGGCTCAGCCCGGCCTGCAGTGCGGCATGGGCCGTCACCCGGTAGAGCGCACCCGAATCGAGGTAGTGGTAACCCAGTCGCGCCGCCACCTGGCTGGCCAGCGTGCCCTTGCCCGAGGCGGTGGGGCCATCGATGCAGATGACCGGAATGCGGTCGGGCTCGGCGCTGGACACGGCAAACAGGGTCTCGAAGTAGTCCGGAAAGGTCTTGGCCACGCATTGGGGGTCTTCAATGCGCACCGGCAGCCGGTCGGGGTTGAAGGCGGCCAGCGAAAAACACATGGCCACCCGGTGGTCGTCGTAGGTGTGAATGCTGGCACGCTGCCAGGCTCCGGCGGGCAGCGGGTGTACCTTGATCCAGTCGGGGCCTTCTTCCACCGTAGCCCCGAGCTTGCGGCATTCGATGGCCATGGCCGCGATGCGGTCGGTTTCCTTGACGCGCCAGCTGGCGATGTTGGTCAGCGTGGTCGGGGCATCGGCATACAGCGCCATCACCGCCAGCGTCATGGCGGCGTCGGGAATGTGGTTGCAGTCCAGGGTGATGCCCTTGAGCGGCCAGGCACCGCGGGTGATTTCGAGCCAATTGGGGCCGCTGGTGACATGTGCCCCCATCTTCTGCGCCGCTTCAATAAAGCGTATATCGCCTTGAATCGAATCAGCACCTACGCCATGAATTGTTATGCCTTTGCCAGGCGCAATTGCGCCCAATGCGATGAAGTAACTCGCCGAAGACGCATCGGCCTCAACATGGATGTGGCCCGGCGACTGGTAGCGGCTGCCCGCAGGAATCACAAAGCGTTGCCAGCCCTGGCGCTCCACCGCAATGCCGTAGCGCGCGAGCAGGTTGAGCGTGATCTCGATGTAGGGCTTGGAAATCAGCTCGCCCACCACCTCGATGGTGATGGCCCGATCCTGCGCCGCCAGCGGCAGGGCCATGAGCAGGGCGGTGAGGAACTGGCTGGACACATCGCCACGCACCGGGATGGGCTTGTCCAGCCGCAGCGTCGGCTGACGCACGCGCAGGGGCGGGTAGCCCTCCTTGCCCAGATAGTCGATGGTGCAGCCCAGCTCGCGCAAGGCGTCCACCAGATCGCCAATCGGTCGCTCGTGCATGCGCGGCACGCCCTTGAGCGTGAAGTCGCCACCCTGCACCGCCAGTGCGGCCGTCAGCGGGCGCATGGCCGTGCCCGCATTGCCCATGAAAAACTCAATCGCCTGCTCAGGCCAGGCCCGCCCGCCCAGGCCGGTGACCGTCACGGTGCTGCCTTGGCTCTCGACGCCGCAGCCCAACTGGCGCAGCGCGGCCAGCATCACGCGGGTGTCGTCGGAGTCCAGCAGGTCATGGACGACTGTGGTGCCCTCGCACAGCGCCGACAGCAGCAGCACACGGTTGGAAATGCTCTTGGAGCCAGGCAGGGTGACGGCACCACCAGCGCCGGTGAGCGGGGGCAGGTCCAGAAAAGGAATGGCGTACATGGGTTGGGCAGGGTGCAGACAGGGCACCCCGGCGGGGCGCGGCATAAGCGCTATTGTCCCCGATGGCAGACGCTGCACGGGCAACCCTTTGGGCGCTGTTCCATGACAAAACCAGCGCATGCGCCTGACCCCGTCACAAATAGAGATCATATGCAGCATCGCCCGGCAAACGCTGGGTGAAGGGGCACAGGTGTCCCTGTACGAAGCTTTGGCTGCAGTCAACGAGCGTTTTGCCAAATTGCAAGACACCCTGGGTTCGGCCATGCGGCACGCCGCTTTGTGGACTACTGCAGCGCTACTCTGAACGTTCATCCGCTGACGGCCGACTTCCAAGCTGAATTCATCCAGATCACCAGCAGGTAACGCTGCAGGTAACGCTGCATTAGCCCGTCACTACAATGCCGCATGAGCACCGAGCAAATGAGCTTCGGCTTTGACGCCGCACCTCAACCCAAAGCGCCAGCCCAGACCAGGGCCCATGCACTGACCCGCCCCGCCCAAACCCTCTCGCACGAAGCCATGGCCCGTGCGCTGGACGCGCACCCCGACTACAAAGTCCTGCGCCGCCTGGTGCCCCGCGACGACTGGGGAGCAGCCCCCGCCAGCGGCACGCAGCGCGTGATCGTGCTCGACACGGAAACCACCGGCCTGGACGCCAAAAACGAACGCATCATCGAGCTGGCCATGCTCAGCGTGCTGATGGACACCGCCACCGGCCAGCCGGTGGGCCCCGTCACCACCTACGAATCGTTTGAAGACCCTGGAAAAGCGATCCCGAGCGCCATCACCGGCATCACCGGCATCACCGACGACATGGTGCGCGGCCAGCGCATCGACGATGCCCGAGTGGCCGAGCTGGTGCAGGCGGCCGACCTCATCGTCGCCCATAACGCCGGATTTGACCGACCCTTTGTCGAGGCGCGTCTGCCTGTGTTTGCCACCCGCGCCTGGAATTGTTCGTTTGCCGGCATTGACTGGAAAGCGCAGGGCAGCGGCTCGGCCAAGCTCGAATTTCTGGCCCACGAGCGCGGCTGGTTTTACGACGCCCACCGCGCCCTGGTCGACTGCCACGCCCTGCTGCAGGTGCTGGCGGCACCCCTGGCAGGCGACACCAGCGGCCTGCAGCACCTGTTGCAAGGCGCCAGTGCCACCCGCTACAAACTGCGTGCCACTGGCGCTCCGTTTGAGGCCAAAGACGCCCTCAAGGCCCGAGGCTACCGTTGGGACAACGAAGGCCGCGTCTGGTGGACCAGCCTGATTGGCCAGGACGCCCTGCAGCAAGAAGCCGAATGGCTCAAGGCCCACGCCTACGGCAGCCGCAGCGCCCGCGTGCTGGTCGAGGCGCAAACCGCGCTGGTGCAGTTCTCGGCCCGCGCGGGCGAGGTGAGTGAACTTACCCTTTAGCCTGCATGCCCTTGGGCAGCATTGCCCTAACAGGCTGCTGAAATACCGCCCTTGCCAGAGGTGCGGCGTTGCCCCTCTGG
>CAYSIY010000200.1:0-4153 GCA_964431215.1 uncultured Limnohabitans sp. | reverse complement strand
GGCAACGTGTGTGCCGGTCACGTGGCCCGCATGATGGGTCTGCCGATCGCCAAGCTGGTGGTGGCAACCAACGAAAACGATGTGCTCGACGAGTTCTTTCGCACAGGCATCTACCGCGTGCGCGGCAGCGCCGACACGCACGAAACGTCCAGCCCTTCAATGGACATCTCCAAGGCCAGCAACTTTGAGCGGTTCGTGTTTGACCTGCTGGGCCGGGATGCCGCGCAGACCAAAGCCCTGTTTGGCGATGCGCTGAACACCCAAGGCCGTTTTGATTTGTCGGCCGACCCGCGCTTTGCCCAAACGGCAAGCCGCTACGGCTTTGTCAGCGGTCGCAGCACCCATGCCGATCGCCTGGCGACCATCCGTCAGGTTTTTGAACGTTATGGCCTGATGGTCGACACCCATACGGCCGACGGCATCAAGGTCGGGCGCGAGCATCTGCAGAGCGCAGTGCCCATGCTGGTGCTCGAGACCGCCTTGCCGATCAAGTTTGCCGGGACGATCGTCGAGGCGCTGGGCCGGGAGCCCGAGCGTCCTGCCAAATTCCAAGGCATCGAAAACCTGCCCAAGCGCGTGAAGGTCATGCCCGCCGATGTGGCTCAGGTCAAGGCCTACATTGCTGCCCACTGCGATTGAGCGCTCCTTGTCCATGAATGCTTCGGCCCGCACACCGCTGATGTCCCTGGACGAAGCCAGGCAACAGCTGCTTGCGCAGGTCCTGCCTTTGCCCGGCTCCGAGACGGTACCGACGTTTGACGCGGATCGGCGCGTGTTGGCGCATGACCTGGTTTCAGGCCTGAACGTGCCCGCTTTCGACAACTCGTCCATGGACGGCTACGCCGTGCGCTGCGCGGACCTGGCTCCTGCTGGTGCTGCGTTGCGGGTGACGCAGCGCATCCCCGCAGGTCACCGCGGTCAGCCCCTGCAGCCCGGCGAAGTCGCGCGCATCTTTACCGGTGCGCCCTTGCCCCCCGGGGCCGACGCGGTGGTCATGCAGGAAGAGGCCGAGCTGCTGCAAGAGGCGGGTGACGTCCAACAAGTGTGCTTCACCCGACCGGTGAAACCGGGGCAATGGATCCGTCGCAGTGGCGAAGATGTGCAGCGCGGCTCCACCGTATTGAGCGCCGGCACCCGTCTCGGACCCGCCGAACTTGGTCTGGCCGCCAGCCTCGGCCAGGCCAAGCTGTTGGTGGCGGTTCGCCCGCGAGTGGCCCTCTTCTCCACCGGCGACGAGCTGGTCATGCCAGGTGATCTGCCGCCCGAAGCCCTACCACCGGGCAGCATCTACAACTCCAACCGCTTTTTTCTCAAGGCCTTGCTCCACCGCATGGGGTGCGCAGTCAGCGATCTGGGCATCGTGCCCGACCGCCGCGAGTCCACACTGATTGCGCTCAGGACAGCAGCCGAACAGCACGACCTGATCCTGACCAGCGGTGGCGTGTCTGTCGGTGAGGAAGACCACGTCAAGCCTGCTGTGCAGGCCTTGGGTGGGCTGAACCTCTGGCAGATCTCGATGAAGCCGGGAAAGCCTTTTGCCTTTGGCCATGTGCGTCGCAGCGCGTCCGCCGGTCAAGCTCACTTCGCAGGGCTACCCGGCAATCCGGTCTCCAGTTACATCACCTTTTTACTGATGGTCCGGCCCATGCTGCTCCAGATGCAGGGTGTGCGTCAGCACGACTGGGCACCGCTGCAGCTCCCCGCGCATTTTGATTGGCCTCGGGGGGACAAGCGCCGCGAGTTCCTGCGGGTGCGCCGCAACACAGCGGGCGGACTGGACCTGTTTCCCAACCAGAGCTCGGGCGTACTGACCTCTGTGGTCTGGGGCGATGGCGTGGTGGACAACCCGGCAGGCAAGACGATTGCCCATGGTGATCTGGTGAACTTCCTGCCGTTTTCGGACTGGCTGGCGTAACATGGGTGTGAGGCGGCACACATGAAGATCCAACTGCGTTATTTCGCATCCATCCGTGAAGACTTGGGCCTGACCGCCGAAGATTGGGATACACAGGCCGAGAATGCAGCAGAACTGCTGGCCGAGCTGCGTGCGCGTGGCGGTGCCCATGCCCTTGCGCTGGCCGAAGGTCGCCCCGTACGTGTTGCCATCGATCAGCTCATGGCCCGCGCCGATACGCCGCTTCGCGAGGGCGCTGAGGTAGGCCTGTTTCCACCGGTCACAGGGGGATGAGCAAGATGATCCGCGTGCGCATCCAGACCGAAGACTTTGATGTGGGCACCGAACTGGACAGCTTACGTGGGAACGATGGTCGGGTAGGCGCGGTCTGCAGCTTTGTAGGCACGGTGCGCGACACCCGGGCCATCACCGGTCTGGCTCGTGACGAAATCCGCTCCATGGAGCTGGAACATTATCCCGGCATGACCGAAAAAGCCATTGAGGCCATGATTGACGAAGCGCACCGCCGTTTCGACATTTACGCGGCCAGAGTGATCCACAGGATAGGACTGCTCATGCCCACCGACCAGATCGTCTGGGTAGGCGTGACCTCGGCCCACCGGGGTCAGAGCTTTCAGGCCTGCGAATTCCTGATGGATTACCTCAAGACCCAGGCACCTTTCTGGAAGAAGGAGCAGAACCCACAGGGTGCGAACTGGGTAGATGCCCGGGTCAGCGATGATGCTGCCCTCGCGCGCTGGGGCATTGAATCGGGCAACGCCTGACGTCTGGCTCGACGTGGTTCAAAAGCGCCTGAATCAATGCCGGTAGGCCGAGGCGGGCTCTTCAGACGATACGCCCGCAGCCGTGTCCTTGTCCTGGGGCAATTGCCAGTCAGCCGCGCTCGCCGCCTGTTCAATCAAATGGACCAGTCCATGGACCAGCGTCGCCTGGAGGTGGAGCTGGCAGCGATGGGCCAATCCGGCAGCCGACCCCTTGTCCTCAAGTGTGATGAGCAGGCCTGTGCCCTGCAGCTGCAATTGCACATCCGTCACCAGCATGGGCTCGTCACCCAACGGCAGTTCCTGAGCCTGTTCGACAAAGGGTGTCTTGAAATCTGCTTTGGTCAGGAATTCGTCCCGCTTGAGTTCGGTCAGGAGGGTTCGGGATGCGGTGTCGGGTGCGAGCACCTGTGCCTGTCCCGATTCCAGCCTGCCCAGAGTCTGGCCAAGGACTGGCAACAGCCTGGTCACCATTCGGCGGGTGAGCCAGAAGCGATACTCCTGCCCGGCCTGGGTGTTCAGGCGCATCAGAAGCCTGTCCTGGCGGTCGTTGTGACTGACATTGAGCTGGTGGATGTGCATGCCTTGATTTTATGCAAGACAGGCTGGCCCCTATGGTCTTGAAATCGGCAGAGGCAGCCCAAGGTGTCTGCCAAGGAGAGAGTCCATGCGACAAGACAAATTCACCACCAAATTTCATGAAGCGCTGGCCGATGCCCAGAGCCTGGCCTTGGGCAACGACCACGCCTATATCGAGCCTGTGCATGTGCTGGTGGCCATGTTGCGCCAGAGCGAAGGACCCGGCGCTTTGCTGCAGCGTGCGGGTGTACAGTGGCCTGGCCTCTTGCAGGCGGCAGAGGCTGCCGTCAAACGCCTGCCACAGGTCAGCGGGCAAGAGCAGGTTCAAATTGGCCCTGAGTTGGTCAAGCTTTTGCAGGCGAGCGAGAAGGAGTCGATCAAGCGCGGCGATGCCTTCATCGCCAGCGAGCTGTTTTTGCTGGCCCTGACCGACAGCAAGAACGAGGCGGGGCGCCTGGCCCGGGACCATGGCCTGAGCCGCAAAAGCCTGGAGGCCGCCATTGACGCCGTGCGCGGAGGGCAAAATGTGAACAGTCCCGAAGCCGAGGGCCAGCGCGAAGCACTCAAGAAGTACACCCTGGATCTGACCGAACGTGCCCGCATGGGCAAGCTGGACCCGGTAATTGGCCGCGACGACGAGATCCGCCGTGCGATTCAGGTGCTGCAGCGTCGCAGCAAGAACAACCCTGTGCTCATTGGCGAGCCGGGCGTGGGCAAGACCGCCATCGTGGAAGGTCTGGCCCAGCGCATCGTCGCAGGCGAAGTGCCTGATTCGCTCAAGGGCAAGCGGGTGCTGAGTCTGGACATGGCCGCGCTGTTGGCCGGGGCCAAGTTCCGTGGCGAATTCGAGGAACGCCTGAAGTCCGTGCTCAATGAGCTGGCCAAGGACGAAGGCCAG
>CAYSIY010000199.1:0-4164 GCA_964431215.1 uncultured Limnohabitans sp. | reverse complement strand
GGTGGAGCCGCCGTAGGCCGCGCCGTAGTAAATGCCCGCGAACATGACGAACATGCTGGTGGCGGGCACATGGTAGGTCAGGGGCAGCAGCAGGGCGATGGTGAGCGCCGGGCCAATGCCCGGCAACACGCCGACCAGGGTGCCGACAAAGCAGCCCACAAAGCCCCACATGAGGGTGACGGGTTGCAGCGCATTGGCAAAGCCTGCCAGCAGGGCATCGAGTGAAGACATCAGCGACTCCGGTGACTCAGATCAGCCAGGGCAAGCCCGGACCCAGACCGACGCCCAGCACATGGGCAAAGACCCCCCAGAACACGGCGGCGATGAGGCCGCACAGGGTGAAGGATTTGAGGTTGAGCGGGGCATCAAAAGCACGCGCCACGCCCATGCCACACAAGGTGGCGGGCAGGATGAAGCCCAGCGGCAACACCAGGCCCATGAAGGCCAGCCCGCCGCCGAGCAAAAACAGCAGGCGCTGGTTGGCGCCGGGCAAGGGGGACTGGTCGGGCTCAAGGCTTTCATCGGCCTGGCCGCCGCGCCAGGCACTGATGCCATACAGCAAGGCCAGCACCGCCAGAGCGGCCACGACGGCAGCCGGCACCAGCGTGGCCCCGACCGTCATCTGCATGAGCGAAGCGGGGATCACGCTGACCTGCCAGGCCGCCACGCCGCACAGGGCGGCGAGCAGGAGGGCGATGCGCAGCGGCGTCATGCCAGACCCAGTTCTTTCATCAGGACTTCCTTGTCGGCGATGTCCTTGGCCAGGTCGCGCTCGAAAGGACGCTCGGTCATGAAGGCATCGGTCCACTTGCGGGTTTCGAGCTCCTGCTTCCAGGCGGCCGACTGGCTGACCTTGGTCATGAAGTCAATCAGGGCTTCACGCTGTTTGTCGTTGATGCCCGGGGCGGCGAACACGCCGCGCCAGTTCGATTCGCTCACATTCACGCCCAGTTCGGTCAGGGTGGGCACGTTCACGCCGGGAATGCGGCGCTTGCCCGAGACGGCCAGCGGAATCATCTTGCCGGCCTTGATCTGCTCTTCGAACTCGGAGTAGCCCGAAATGCCGGCCACCACCTGGTTGCCCAGGATGGCGGCGTTGGCGGGGCCGCCCCCGGCGAAGGCCACATAGGCGGCATCGCGCGGGTTCTTGCCCAGGGCCTTGATGACCATGCCCAGGATCAGGTGGTCGGTGCCGCCGGCGCTGCCACCAGCCACCGAGATGGCCTTGGGGTTGGCCTTGAGGGCTGCTTCGAGTTCTTTCCAGGTCTTGATCTTGCCGGCCGCAGGCACCACGATGACACCGGCCTCTTCGGTCAAACGCGCGATGGGCGTCACGTCCTTGATGGTGATCGGGCTCTTGTTGGCAATGCCGGCACCGATCATGACGGAACCCGCCACCATCAGGCTGTTGGCCTGGCCTTTGCGCTGGTTGACGAAACGGGGCAGACCGACCATGCCGCCAGCACCGCCGACGTTTTCGAAGGCCATATTGCCCACCAGACCGGCGGCTTTGGCGGCGCGTTCGATGGCGCGGGCGGTGCCGTCCCAGCCGCCACCGGGGGCGGCGGGCACAAACATGTTGAGCGTCTCAAACAGGGGTTTGCCCTGGGCCCAGGCGGGCAGTGCCAGGCTGGCACCAGCGGCGGCACCGAAGCCGAGGAAGTCGCGTTTGCTGAGGTTCATGGAAAGTCTCCTGTGTGAAAATGAAATGGGACGGTCAATGCCATCCCGGTCATTCTCGGTTTCGCCCTGACCCGGCGGCTTTCAATTTCCTGTCAATCCTGCCCCGTGAATACCCTCAAGCCCCGCCTTCTGTTGGTCGAGGACACGCCCGACATTGCCCTGTGGCTGGCCGCCGCTTTGCGTCAGGGGGGGTTCGATGTCGAGCCTGCGGCCGATGGTCTGGTGGCGCTGCAGCAGCTCGTGCCCGGGCATGGCTTTGATCTGGTGGTGCTGGACCTGCAACTGCCGGGCAAGGACGGCCTGCAGGTGCTGCAGAGCCTGCGGGAGCAGGGCGACGAGGTGCCGGTGCTGGTGCTCACCGCCCGTGCTGCCGTGCCCGACCGGGTGCTGGGCCTGCAACTGGGGGCCGACGATTACCTGAGCAAGCCGTTTGACCTGGGCGAGCTTGAAGCCCGGCTGCAGGCCCTGCTGCGCCGACCCGGGCGCATGAAGTCGCTGGCCCTGCGCCTGGGCGCGCTGGAGCTGACCCCCGACTCGGGGCAGGTGGTCTGGCAGGGCCAGCCCCTGGCCCTGACGCCGCGCGAGGTCTCGGCTTTGCGCTGCCTGCTGGGCTCGCCGCAGCGGCCGGTGGCCAAGGACAAGCTGCACGCGCAGGTCTTTGGCGAGGAGTCGGCCGAGCTGGAGGCGGTGGAGGTGCTGATCCACCGGCTGCGTCGCAAGCTCGAACAGCTCACCGGCCAGCAGGGGGTGCGCATTGTCACGCTGCGGGGCATGGGCTACATGGTTTCTGCGGCGGTGCCGCATGGCTGAGGCGGCCGGCCGATCCTTGCGCTGGCGGCTGCTGGCCCTCTTGCTGCTGCCTTTGCTGCTGCTGGTGGGGGCCCAGGCCTGGTTTGGTTACGACCGTGCGGTGCATGCGGCCAACGATGCCTATGACCGTTCGCTCTACCTGACCGCCCGCACCCTGGCCGAGGACCTCAAGTGGCGTGATGGACAGTTGCAGTTGCAGATGCGGCCGGGTACCGGCTACCTGTTTGAAAACCACACCGGCTCGCGCCTGTTCTACCAGGTGTCCGAGAGCGATGGCCGTTATCTGCTGGGGGCAGCCGACCTCCCGCGTCTGCCGGGGCAGCCGCAGCAGGTGCATTTTTTTGCGCTGCTGGATTTTGCCGATGCGCAATACCGGGGGGCGCCGGTGCGTCTGGTGCGTCTGTCGCATGTGCTGCAGCAAGCCGGTCGGCAGGATCGGGTGGTGCATGTGACCGTGGTGGAAACCCGCGAGACCCGCGATGCGCTGATCGAGACCATCCTGCGCGAGACGCTGGGCAGCCAGGCCTTGTTGCTGGTGGCGGTGGCCTTGCTGGTGTTGCTGGCCGTGCGGATGGTGGTGCAGCCTCTGCAGCGCTTGCGTCAGCGCATCGAAGCCCAGCACGACGACGATCTGCAGCCCCTGCCCGAGGGCGGCTGGCCACAGGAACTGCAGCCCCTCGTGTCGGCGATCAACGGCTACATGCAGCGGCTGGGCCGCCTGATCGCCATCCGCAAGCGTTTTCTGGACAACGCGGCCCACCAGTTGCGCACGCCGCTCACAGCGCTCAAGACCCAGTTGGGCCTGCTCGAACGCCAGCACGACGCTGCACCTGGCCCTTTATTGCAGGCGGCCCTGCGCACCACCGACGACGCGGTCCGTCTGACCGCCCAGTTGCTGGCGCTTACGCGCGCCGAACACGGCCCGGACATGGACCGCATGAGCCGGGTCGATCTGGTACCGCTGGTCCGGCAGGTGACCGAAGACCACTCCTGGCGTGCCCACGAACGTGGCGATGATCTGGGTTTCGAGGTGCTGACCGACAGCCTGTGGGTGCAGGGCAATGCCGTGCTGCTGCAGGAGGCGGTGTCCAACCTGATTGACAACGCCATGCACCACGGCGGGCCGGGCGTGCGCATCACGGTGCGGGTGAATGCCGAGGGTGTCGAGGTCGAAGACGACGGACCCGGTATCGCACCGGAACACCAGGCGCATGTGTTCGAACGCTTCTACCGCGCCTGTGATGCGGGGGTGAGCGGCAGTGGTCTGGGGCTCGCCATCGTGCAGGAGATTGCCCGCCAGCATGGTGTGCAGGTGCAGCTGCGCAGCCCGGTGGCCGACGGTCGAGGGGCCTGGTTCGCCCTGCGCTGGCCTCAGGTGTAGCGTTTGCTGCGCAGGTTGTTCTTCATTTCGCGCAGCATGGGTTGCAGTTGTTCGCCAATGCGCAGCGCCACGGTGGTGGCCAGGATGTCGATGATCAGCAGGTGCAGCAGGCGCGAGACCATGGGGCTGTACTTGTCGTAGCCCTCGGGGTGGTCGGCCGTGAGGTGGATGTGGCCGGCGCTGGCCAGTGGTGAGCCGCTGGCGGTGATGACGATGGTGGTGGCGCCTTGCTTTTTGGCGATGTCGCAGGCGTCCATCAGGTCGCGCGTGCGGCCGGAGTTGCTGATCAC
>CAYSIY010000198.1:2573-4210 GCA_964431215.1 uncultured Limnohabitans sp. | reverse complement strand
GTGAACAGGGCCTTGAACGCCGCCCACAGCATTTCGGCCAGCACCACATCGTCCAGCCGCACGGGCGCGTTCATGATGCCGTCCCAGGTCTTTTGCACATGCATGCGCGAGAACGCCGAGTACAGCGCCTCAAAGGTCGCCGCATTCATGGCGCTCATGCAGATGCTGCCGCTGGCCAGGAACAGGATGTAGGGCACTTTTTCGCCGCCGAGTTCGATCTGCCCGACCAGGGCGCCCAGGCCATAGCCAAAGGCCACCAGCCACATCAGGGGTTCGGCGATGTTGCCCACCAGGCTGGGGATGGCGAGCTTTTGCCAGACCAGGAAATTGCGGCGGAACACGGGCCACCAGCGCATGGACAAACGCGGTGCGGCCCAAATGTTGTTCTGGATTTGGCTCATGCTCAGCCTTCCTCCCGGATCTGGCGTCCGGTCAGTTTCAGGAACAGGTCTTCCAGGTTGGAAGGCCGGTGCAGCGTACGCAGCGCAGGCCAGGTTTGCAGCGCAGCCAGCAGGGGCCGGCTGTCGCGGGTGTAGAAAAACACCGTCTCGCCGCTGACCTCGGTGCGTTCGGCCAGGGCCTGGAGCGTGGCCTCCTGGGCCAGCGCAGTCGCACCCTGGCCATAGACTTCGACCACTTCGGGCTCCAGATGCCTGGCGATCAGCTCGCGGGGTTGGCCTTCGGCGATCTTGCGCCCCTGGTCGAGCACCAGCAGGCGCGTGCACAGGCGTTCGGCCTCGTCCATGAAGTGGGTGGTCAGCAAAATGGACTTGCCCTGCTGCAGCAGCACTTGCAGGCGCTCCCACATCAGATGACGGGCCTGCGGGTCCAGCCCGGTGGTCGGCTCGTCGAGCAGCAGCAGGCGTGGCTCATTGATCAGGGCACGCGCCAGGCTCAGGCGCCGCTTCATGCCGCCCGAGAGCTGGCCGGGTTTGGCATCGGCCTTGTGGGTCAGGGCCGCAAACTCCAGCAATGGGGGAATTCGCTCGCGGATGACCGGCTCGGGCAAGCCGAAATAGCGGCCAAACACCAGCAGGTTTTCGGCCGCGGTGAAGTCGGGGTCCAGCGTGTCCATTTGCGCCACCACGCCCAGTTGCGCCTTGATGGCCAGCGCATCGCCGGGCATCTGCAGGCCCTTGAAATAGCGCACCGAGCCGCCATCGGGCTCGGAGAGCCCCAGGCACATGCGCAGGGTGGTGGTCTTGCCGGCCCCGTTGGGGCCGATCACACCCAGGCATTCGCCGGGCTCGATGTGAAAACTCAGGTCATTGACCACCGTCTGGTCGCCGTAGCGCTTGACGAGGTGATCGACCGATAGCAGCGGTGCATTCATGCAGACATTTTGCCTGCATCCGCATGACCGACCTGGGTGCTCAGAGTTTTCGACCCAGGCGTCTTTCGACCTGGGCTTTCTCCCAGGCCGAACCGAAAGGGCCCCAGTCCAGAACCCGAATGGCATGAATCAGAAGTCCGGTTCCCCAGCCAAACGCCACCCACAAAAACCACCAGTACTGGGGTTGTTTCCAGAGGTTGAAAATGCCCAGTGCAGTGACCACGATCACATACCGAGCGGCATGGAGGTACAAGCGTTTGAGTTGACGCACATGGTTGAGGGCCAGCATTTCATCGTGGGGCAA
>CAYSIY010000198.1:0-2473 GCA_964431215.1 uncultured Limnohabitans sp. | reverse complement strand
ACCCCGCCAGAACACGACAGCAAGGCGACAGTCGCCCGTCAGTCGTCTGTTTGCCGAGTGTCGCCGATAAAATCCGGTCATCTTTTCGTTTGCAGCCGTTCGTTCGGCCCCTCCCATGTCCCCACCTCTGTCCGAGCGCCTGGCGGTGCTGCTTCAATACCTGTTGCCCAAGCAGGCGCTCACTGTGTTGGCGGGCCGTTTCGCGGGCTGGCGGGGCGGGGCGCTGACCACTGCGGCGATCCGCCGCTTTGTTCGCCGCTACGGCGTCAATATGGACGAGGCGGCCCAAACGGATGTGGCCAGCTACAGCTCGTTCAACGAATTCTTTACCCGCCGGCTCAAAAACGGTGCAAGGCCGATGGCCGACGCGGCTTATGTCAGCCCGGTGGATGGGGCCATCAGCCAGTGCGGCCCGATTGCAGGCGACCGCATTTTTCAGGCCAAGGGCCACAGCTACACCACGTGCGCGCTGGTGGGCGGCGATGCCACGCTGGCCGCGCAGTTCGAAGGCGGCGAGTTCGCCACGCTCTACCTGAGCCCGCGCGACTACCACCGCATCCACATGCCCTGTGCCGGGCGTCTGACGCGCATGATGCATGTGCCGGGCGATCTGTTCTCGGTCAACCCGGTCACGGCTCGTGGTGTGCCCGGCCTGTTTGCACGCAACGAGCGGGTGGTGTGCGTGTTCGAGGGCGAGCGCGGGCCCTTTGTCATGGTGCTGGTGGGTGCCACCATCGTCGGCAGCATGGCCACCGTCTGGCATGGGGTGGTCAACCCGCCGCGCCCGGGCCAGGTACGCGAGTGGACTTACGAGATGGGCAATATCGAACTGGCTCAAGGCGAGGAAATGGGCCGCTTTCTGCTGGGTTCCACCGTGGTGATGCTCTTCCCCAAGGGGGTGATGCGGTTCAACGCCGACTGGACACCCGCCCGCCCGATCCGCATGGGCCAAGCGATGGGCCAGAGGCTCTGACATTGCGGCCGTTGGGTCGGCCAGGGCGGCTGCGGTGTCTGGACCTGGCTTTCGGTTAGCATTCGTGAATTGACGTTAACGTCAACGTCAATGACCGAGGCATTCCGGGCAGGCCTTTGCCGGGCCGGGTGCCGCACAAGCGCAGTTGAGCAGAGGAACCGGCATGGCCAACACCTACACGATCAGCGATCTGGCAAAAGAGTTTGACCTGACCACGCGCGCCATTCGTTTTTACGAAGACATGGGCTTGCTGCAGCCCGAGCGATCCGGGCCGGGAGGGCGCAACCGTGTGTATTCGCACCGCGACCGCACGCGCCTCAAGCTCACCCTGCGGGCCAAGCGACTGGGCTTGTCGCTGACCGAGGCGAAAGACCTGATCGAAATGTACGACAGCCCCCGGGACACGGGGCCGCAGTTGCGCAAGTTTCTGGTGGTTCTGGCCGAGCATCGTCAGCAACTCGAAGCCCAGATGGCCGAGCTGCAGGCCACGCTGGACGAGGTCAAGACCCATGAAAAGGAAACCCGGTCTTTGCTGGCCAAACTGGCCAGGGCGGCTGCCTGATGGCCCAAACCTGATCCAGTGAAGCGAGACGATTCAATGAACACCCCCGAATACCAGCGTGTGGCCGCCAGCCTGGCCCGCCAGGGCATGATGCAGCTGCTGGGCGTGAGGCTGTTGTCGGTCGAAAAGGGCCGGGTGGAGCTGGCGCTGCCCTACAGCGACAAGGTGACGCAGCAGCAGGGCGGTTTTCATGGCGGTGCCATGGGGGCCCTGGCCGACATCGCCGGTGGTTACGCCGCCTTGACGATGGCCCCCGAGGGCATGGAAGTGGTCACGGTGGAATACAAGATCAACTTCCTCGCCAGCGTCCAGCGCGGCGAAATCCGTGCCACGGGCCAGGTCAGCAAGGCCGGCAAACGCATCATCGTCACCAGCGCTCAAGTGGTGCACATCGACGAGTCCGGCAAACTTTCAGACTGCGCGCTGATGCAGCAAACGCTGGTGCCGGTACCCAAGACATATTGAATCACCTTGTGGGACAGATTTAAAAGGAGAACCCCATGAACCTGCCCGGCCTGAATTTCATGCTCGGTGAAGACATTGATGCCCTGCGCGAAGCCGTCCGTGACTTTGCCCAGAGCGAAATCGCACCGCGTGCCGCCGAGATCGACCGAACCGACCAGTTCCCGATGGACCTGTGGCGCAAGATGGGTGACCTGGGCGTGCTGGGCATCACCGTGGGCGAGGAATACGGTGGTGCCAATATGGGCTACCTGGCCCATATGGTCGCCATGGAAGAAATCTCCCGGGCCAGCGCCTCGGTGGGCCTGAGCTACGGGGCGCATTCCAATCTGTGCGTCAACCAGATCAAGCGCAATGGCAACGAGGCCCAGCGTGCCAAGTACCTGCCCAAGCTCATCACAGGCGAGCATGTGGGCGCGCTGGCCATGTCCGAGCCGGGTGCGGGTTCGGACGTGATCAGCATGAAGCTCAAGGCC
>CAYSIY010000197.1:0-4220 GCA_964431215.1 uncultured Limnohabitans sp. | reverse complement strand
TTAGGGAGGCGGGAATCACCCCCCCAGTTCCCTTAACGGTAGCTTGATCGTGTGCCGTTCGATAGCCTTCCGTAAAAATTAAATCGATCCCCTGCTCTTTTGCAAGCTCGCGCCAACGTTCGATATTAGGAACGAATTGGTCATCAAGGTAGTTGGCACGGCTATTTTTCAGTCCAAGGTTATAGTGTTGCAACTCATTAAACAAATACCCAAACGCCGCCGTCTCCGCCCCGTTGGCAAACTTGCCCCCAGCGATCACCGATCCTACACCACCGGCAACCGCTGTTGCCACGCCTCGGGCAATCACCCCTGATGTGCCATCCCCACCCCAGCCGCTGATGCTGTTGGTCGTGTACTTGCCAAACACTGCGCTAGCAGCCCCCTGGCCGCAGCTGCCGCCACTGGCCGCGCTGCTCACGCAGCCTGCGCCTGCGTGAGCGGCGTAGCGGGCGTAAGAATTGGCTTCTTCACCCACACCACCGGCCGCACCAAACAACGCACCCGTACTTGAATCCGCCATCCGCCCTCAAATAAGCCCAATCAACTTCAGGATCATCATTAATAATGAAAAAAGAAACAAGCCACCTACACAGATATCTGCAAAGATTTTGAATTCATCTGAATTCGTGGGCAGCACACGAGCAGTGAAAAACTGTGCTGATTTGCCACGTACTCGGTTATAGACATATAGCACTGTGTACGCTAAATATGCAGCGTAGCCTATGTAAACTTCCATTGGCATATTCATAATGTAGTTATCCACACTTCAATCGTTGAAGAACTTTACAGCACGTTCCCACGCTGAACCAGCAACTGCTCCTAAACGGCCAGCCATCGAATCTGGCACGCCTTTGTGCGTTAACCCTTTCTCGACTCCGGCACCGACAAGCATTGAGGATGCAGTTGTTCCAGCGCCCTTCAGGTCTTCAGTGGCAACATCTAAAACTACTGAACCGCCATCAACAGCGCCGACAACAAATCGTCCTGCAGGATGCATCGAAGCTGCAAGCTTTCCAACGTCTGTGACCAATTCCTTTCCTTCTTTACTCATCTCAGTATTAGAAGGTAATCCAGCACACATCCGATAGGCCTCACCAACGCAGCCTTTGCCTTGCATCACCTGATTGTTCCGGGCAGCAGCCCGACGACTAGCCTCTTCCGATGAAAGCACTTGGTTAAACAAATACCCAAACGCCGCCGTCTCCGCCCCGTTGGCAAACTTGCCCCCAGCGATCACCGATCCTACACCACCGGCAACCGCTGTTGCCACGCCTCGGGCAATCACCCCTGATGTGCCATCCCCACCCCAGCCGCTGATGCTGTTGGTCGTGTACTTGCCAAACACTGCGCTAGCAGCCCCCTGGCCGCAGCTGCCGCCACTGGCCGCGCTGCTCACGCAGCCTGCGCCTGCGTGAGCAGCGTAGCGGGCATAGCTGTCGGGGCTACCTACCTCGCCTGCTCAGGCTGGATGCGGACACTGGAATCCGTAGCGTCGTTTTGGTGTACGAACTACCGACCGTAGCGCAGTTAGGTGAGCTGCACCAAGCACTGGCAACTTCTGGCGCATCACTGGAATGCCATATGACCCATATTCAATCGACGAATACCGCCGTCACTGGGCATTGGCGTTGTACGTTTTAAGTACGCTTGGCTCACTCGCCCATTCGACAGTGCCCCGGTAAGCGTGCCAGCTCGCATGCCCCAGCCAGGGTCCGACCAGGATCAGGCCTGACATCCAGGGCGAAAGAAAGGACAAGGCCACCAGTGCGCTCAAGGTCAGGCCCCAGAGCAGCATCACCGCAGGCTCTCCAAACAGCACCCGCATGCTGGTGATGCCCGCGCTGATGGCGTCGGTGTCACGGTCGAGGATCATGGGGATGGACACCACCGAGACCGAATACACCTGTGTGGCAAAAATCCCCCCCACAAACAGGTAGGCAACCACAAACTCCAGATTGTCCGGGTTGAAAATGGCTTCGATCACGCCTGCGGTGGACGGCATGCCGGTGTTGAAAAACACCGCAAAAACCACCAGCGAGGCCCGCCCCCAAAGCAGTTCGAGCACCATGAGCACCAGCACCAGCATGGCCATGCTCTTGATGTGCCCGTCCCAGCAAGTCAGTGAGGCCGCAAAACTCTGGGCAAGCCCCTGCTCTCTCCTTCGGCTGACTTCATACAGCCCCATGGCCAGAAAAGGCCCGAGCAGCAGGCAGCCCGAGACCATGGACAGTGTGTATTCAGGGCGGTGTCGAAAGACCATGGCCAGCACCTGCGCCATGAGCCAGAAAACCGTACCGTAGAACAAGGCAATGCCCGGGCTGGCCCGTAAATCCTGAAAACCCAGAATCAGCCACTGCCACGGTGCCGACCAGGGCAGCGATCGCAGACGCGCTTGAGGCCCCGTATCCGTTGGCGGGACATAGGGCTGATCCATCACGGGAAGTTGCGTCTTTGGCGGGGTCGGTTCTTGTGGCATGGGCTATTCGGAGCAAGGATGACCTGAGGCTAAATCGCCCGATTCCTTTTGCACAGTGCGGAAAACACCAAGCTTTCAGCGGATATCCGGCAAGTGCCTGGCCAGGGCCTGACCCAGGTCAAGCATCAGGGCCTCTGCAGACTCCAGACCGGTAGAGAAACGAAGCACATGGCCGGGCCGAAGGTGCGTCTGCGCACGGCTGCGCATGCCGTCCAGCGCATAGGGCACCACCAGGCTCACGGGTCCGCCCCAGCTGTAGCCGATCCGGAATCTCTGAAGGCCGTCACAGAAGGCGTCGATCTGGTCCTGGTGGTAACGGGCATCGAGCACCACGCTGAACAAGCCAGCCGCGAGCCCCTCGCCCTTGCGCTCCCCCGCACACAAGGCCTGCCAGTGGCCATGTCCGGGCGCGCCCCCAAAGGCCGGGTGCAGCAGCTGCACGCACTGCGACTGCGATTGCCACCAGGCGGCCAGGGCACGGGCTGTGCGGTCTTGGGCGGCATAGCGCAGCCCCATGCTGGGCAAGGCCCGCAGCACGGCTTCGACATCGTTGGCCCCCACGCCCAGGCCCAGACGCATGTGGCACAGCTTGATTTTCAGGTGCAGTTGCGGGTCTCGCGTGATGATGCTGCCCATCAGCACATCGCCCCCGCCGCTGGGGTATTTGGTCAGGGCCTGCACGCTGATGTCCACGCCCAGGGTGGTATCGCCCAACAGATCAAAGGGCGCAAACGCCAGCCCGGCACCCCAGGTGTTGTCCAGCGCACAGACCACGCCGCGCTCGCGGCAAATGCGCACCAGTGCGATCAGGTCTGGAAACTCCATCGTCACCGAGCCGGGCGCCTCCAGCCAGACCAGGCGCGTGCGCTCGTTGATGCGCTCGGCCAGGTCGTCGGGCTTCATCGGATCGTAAAGGGCATGTGAGATGCCCCAGTGTTGCAGCTCCCCCTGGGCCAGGGCCTTGTTGGGCCCATAGGCGTTGTCTGGAATGAGCACCTCATCGCCCGAATGCAGCAGGGCCAGTGCCGTATTGGCGATCGCTGCCAGACCACTGGGCACCAGCACGCACTGCAGGCCGCCTTCAAGTGCGCACAGCCGCTCTTCGAGCAGATAAGTGGTGGGGGTGCCGTGCAGGCCGTAGGTGTAGGCGCTTTTGTCTTTCCACTCGCGCGAACGCATGGCCGCGACGTTCGGAAAATAGACCGTGGAGGCCTTGAACACGCCCGGTTGCGGGGCTTCAAAGCCCTGCGGCGGGGTGTAGGGGTGGTGAATCAGGTGGGTGGTGTCGGGGTGCGCTTGTGACATGGCCACATGCTAGCCGAAGCCTGCAAGGCAAAAAGCCCGGCGCAGGCCGGGCTTGGAGTGCCGCAGGAAGTGTTCAGATCTTCCACTTCTGCATCAGCTTGTCGGGACGCATGTTGTCGTAGGGCTCGAAAGGTTGATGAATCCAGGGGTTGGTGGGCAGGAAGTCCACCGAATAGTCAGGCTGGAAAGTGGACACGCCCTTGGTCCAGATGACGGCGGTCCTGAGCTCGGTGATCGGCTGATAGTTGTTGCGCAACTGGTCCACCACGGCCCTGAGGGTATGACCGGTGTCGGCCAGATCGTCGACCAGCAGCACCTTGCCTGCGATTTCACCCTTGGGGGTGGTGATGTAGCGGGCGATGTCCAGGTGGCCCTGCACGGTGCCCGCTTCGGCGCGATAGGAGCTGGTGGACATGATGCCCAGCGGCTTGTCGAACAC
>CAYSIY010000196.1:0-4229 GCA_964431215.1 uncultured Limnohabitans sp. | reverse complement strand
ACCTGCTGGGCCGCAAGGTGCTGATGGAGGAGGGCGCAGGCCTCAAGCTGCTGGCCGCACGCATGCAGGCCACCATCGCCCGGGCCAGCCCCGAGTGGCAGGGCGAGGCCACCGCGCTGGCCGATGCCCTGCAGCAGATCGGTGCCGCCACGCAGGCGGCCTGGCAAGGGGCGCAGCCCGCCCAGGCCCTGGCCAATGCGGTGCCCTACCTGCAAGCCTTTGGCCACACCGTGATCGCCTGGATCTGGCTGGACGTGGCGCAATGCGCCCGCAGCGAACACCCCGCCGATGTGGGGCGACGCGCTGCCGCGCGTTACTTTTTCCGCTATGAACTGCCCAAGATCGGCGCCTGGCTGCAGGTGGTCAGCCGCCGCGACAGCACCTGCGCCGATTTGCCCGAAGACGCTTTCTGACCTCACACACCAAGGAGATGCCCATGGCACGCACTGTGCAACAACTGTTTGATCTGACCGGCCAGGTGGCGCTGGTGACTGGCGGCTCCCGCGGCCTGGGCCTGCAGATGGCCCACGCCCTGGGTGAAGCCGGGGCCAAAATCATGCTGTCCTCCCGCAAGGCGGCCGACCTTGAGCAGGCCGCTGCCGAGCTGCAGGAGGCCGGCATCGACGCCCGCTGGATCGCTGCCGACTGCGCCAGCCCCCTGGACATTGACCGCCTGGCCACCGAGACCCGCGAGCGCATGGGGCCAATCGACATCCTGATCAACAACGCCGGTGCCACCTGGGGTGCTCCGGCCGAAGATCACCCGCTTGAGGCCTGGGACAAGGTGATGAATCTCAATGTGCGCGGCTACTTTTTGCTGTCTCAGGCCGTGGCCAGGCGCTGCATGATCCCGCGTGGCCGGGGCCGCATCATCAACATCGCCTCGATCGCCGGCCTGGCCGGCAACCCCTCCGAGATGCGCACCATCGCCTACAACACCTCCAAGGGCGCGGTGATCAACTTCACACGCGCGCTGGCGGGCGAGTGGGGCGAGCACGGCATCACTGTCAATGCGATTTGCCCGGGCTTCTTCCCCAGCAAGATGACCCACGGCCTGCTGGAAAAGCTGGGGGCCGACAAGATGGCCGCGCATGCGCCGCTGCGCCGCCTGGGGGATGACGAAGACCTCAAGGGTCTGACCTTGCTCTACGCCTCGGATGCGGGCAAGCACATCACCGGGCAATGGCTGGCGGTCGATGGCGGTGTGAGCGCCATCATTGGCGGTTGAACCCCTGCAGCCCCATGAGCATTCCTTTTGGCGTCAGCATCCCCTTCGTTGACCTTCTGGGCTTCACGCTCGAGAAATTCGAGGCCGGGCATTCCGAGCTGCATTTTGCCCCGCGTGCCGAGCACCTCAACTCGTTTGAGGTGACCCATGGCGGCGCGGTCATGACCCTGCTGGATGTGGTCATGGCCACGGCCGCGCGCAGCGTGGCCCCCGACCTGGGTGTGGTCACCATCGAAATGAAGACCAGTTTCATGCGCCCCGCCCAGGTTCAGCCCGGCTTGAAGCTCAAGGCCCAAGGCGAGCTGCTGCACCGCACCCGCACGATGGCCTTCACGCAAGGCCGCGTGTTCGACGCCGAGGGCCAGCTCTGCGCCATGTCCACCGGCACCTTCAAATATGCCGCGCGCCGCGAGGCCGCGGGCCCCAGTACCGATTGACTCTTTTTTTCAGGAGACTTCCATGCCCGTCAACCACCAGATCGTGCTCGACAACCGCCCGCAAGGCGAAGCCACCGCCAGCAACTTCAAGCTGATCCAGACCCAGACCCCGGCCTTGCAGGACGGCCAGGTGCTGGTGCGTCACCACTACCTGAGCCTGGACCCCTACATGCGCGGGCGCATGAACGAGAGCAAGAGCTACGCCCAGCCGCAACCCCTGGGCGAAGTCATGATTGGCGGCACCGTGGGCGAGGTGATCGAGTCGCGTCACCCCAAATTCAAGGCCGGTGACCTGGTGGTGGGCATGGGCGGCTGGCAGGAATACAGCGTGGTGGATGCCAACATTGCCGGTGCCTTGCGTCGGGTGGACACCACCCATGTGCCGCTCTCGCATTACCTGGGCGCTGTGGGCATGCCGGGCGTGACCGCCTGGTACGGCCTGGTCAAGATCATTGCGCCCAAGGCGGGCGAGACGGTGACGGTGAGCGCCGCCAGCGGCGCGGTGGGCAGTGCCTATGGGGCATTGGCCAAGGCCCGCGGCTGCCGGGTGGTCGGCATTGCCGGTGGCCAGGACAAGTGCGACTACGTGGTCAAGGAACTCGGCTTTGATGCCTGCATCGACTACCGTGTGCACAAGGACTACATCAGCCTGTCCAAGGCCCTGCGCGAGGCTTGCCCGAACGGCATTGACGGCCACTTTGAAAACGTGGGCGGCATGGTGCTCGACGCCGTCATGCTGCGCACCAACGCCTTTGCCCGCATCGCCGTGTGCGGCATGATCGCTGGCTACGATGGTGCCCCCTTGCCGATGGCCAACCCCGCCCTGATCCTGGTCAACCGCCTGAAGGTCGAGGGCTTCATCGTCAGCGAGCACATGGAAGTCTGGCCCGAAGCCCTGCAAGAGCTCGGCACGCTGGTGGGCAGCGGCAAACTGCGCCCTCGCGAAACCGTGGCCCAGGGCCTGGCCGCAGCGCCCGAAGCCTTTCTGGGGCTGCTCAAGGGCAAGAACTTCGGCAAGCAGTTGGTCAAGCTGATCTGAGACGCTTGGCATGTCCGATCTGATCCTTCACCACTACCCCAATTCGCCGTTTGCCGAGAAAGTCCGGCTGATCCTGGGCTACAAAGGCCTGGCCTGGAAGAGTGTGTTCATTCCGATGATCATGCCCAAGCCCGACCTGACGGCGTTGACGGGCGGCTACCGCAAGACGCCGGTGTTGCAGATCGGTGCCGACATCTACTGCGACACCGCCTTGATCTGCGAGGTGCTCGAGCAGCGTGCGCCCGCGCCCACGCTCTATCCCGAGGGCCAGGATGGCCTTGCCCGCATCCTGGCGCAATGGGCCGACAGCGCCTTGTTCACCGCCGCCATGGCCTGGAACTTCCAGCCGGCGGGGGTGGCGCAAGTCTTTGCCGGGGTGCCTGCTGACGGGGTGCAGGCCTTTGTGGCTGACCGCGCCGCCATGCGCGGTGGTGCGCCCCGGATGGCGTCAGCCGACGCGGCGGGCGCCTACAAAAGCTACCTGCAGCGCCTGTCCAGCATGCTCAAGGGGCGAGACTTTCTGCTGGGCGCACAGCCCTGCGTGGCCGACTTTGCCGCTTACCACCCGCTGTGGTTCACCCTGGAGAGAACACCTGCGCTGGCGGGGATTCTGGACGCCACGCCCGAGCTCAAGGTCTGGATGGCCCACATGAAGGCCATTGGCCATGGCACACCCGGCCGATGCAGCGCCGAAGAGGCGCTGCAAGTGGCCCGCAGCTCAGTGCCAGCCGCCGTGCAGGGCGAGGCATTTGAGGACGAGCACGGCATCGCGCCCGGCCACACGGTGCGCATTGCCGCCGACCACTTTGGCCTGGAACCCACCGAGGGCGAGCTGGTCGCGGCCACCCCGAGCCGCTACACCCTGCGCCGCAGCGATGCGCGGGCGGGCACGCTACATGTTCACTTCCCACGCCTGGGCTTCACATTGAAAGAGGTTTCTCCATGATCGACCACTTCAGCGGCAAAACGGCTGTCCTGACCGGGGCGGGTTCCGGTTTTGGTCTGGAATGCGCCCGCATCGGTGCCCGGCTGGGCATGAAGCTGGTGCTGGTGGATGTGCAGCAGGACGCCCTCGACCGGGCTGAAGCCGAAATGAGCGCCCAGGGCGTTGAGGTGCTGGCCCGCCGTATCGATGTTTCTTCTGGGCCGGCCATGGAGCAACTGGCGGCCGAGGTCAAAGCGCGTTTTGGCGCACCCCATTTCGTGTTCAACAACGCCGGGGTGGGGGCCGGAGGCCTGATCTGGGAAAACACGCAGGCCGACTGGAACTGGGTGCTGGGCGTCAACCTCTGGGGCGTGGTGCACGGCGTGCGCCTGTTCACGCCCATGATGCTCGAAGCGGCCAAGGCCGACCCATCGTACCAAGGCCACATCGTCAACACCGCCAGCATGGCAGGCCTGCTGACGCCGCCCAACATGGGCATCTACAACGTGAGCAAGCACGCGGTGGTGTCCTTGACCGAAACCCTCTACCAGGACCTGCAACTGGTGACGGAGCAGATCAGCGCCAGCGTGCTGTGTCCGT
>CAYSIY010000195.1:0-4232 GCA_964431215.1 uncultured Limnohabitans sp. | reverse complement strand
AGAAAAAAGGCGGCGGCTCTACGCGAAACGGGCGCGATTCCAAGCCCAAGATGCTTGGCGTGAAGGCCTTCGGTGGCCAGCTGATCAGCGCCGGTTCCATCATCGTGCGCCAGCGCGGCACCAAGTTTCACGCAGGCAGCAATGTCGGCGTGGGCAAGGACCACACCCTGTTTGCTCTGGTCGACGGCCATGTGTCGTTTGCCACCAAAGGCGAGCTCAACAAGCACACCGTCAACGTGACCCCGGCTGTTTAAGCCAGGCTCCGTTTTCAGCGAAGCAGCCCCGCGCGTCGGGGCTTTTCGCTTTCTGGCCCCAGGCGAGCCAGGCCCCCGGCGGCCCATCGCCCTCAGATAAACTGGATGCCCCATGAAGTTCGTTGACGAAGCCTACATCGATATCGCCGCAGGTGACGGCGGGAACGGCTGCGTCTCGTTCCGCCATGAAAAGTACAAGGAATTCGGGGGGCCTGATGGCGGCGACGGCGGCCGTGGTGGTCATGTTTTTGCCATCGCAGATCCCAATCTGAACACCCTGGTCGACTACCGCTACTCGCGTCGGCATGAAGCCAAGCGCGGCCAGCACGGCATGGGTTCGGACATGTTCGGCGCCGCGGGCGATGACATCACCCTGAAGATGCCGGTGGGCACCATCATTTCCGATGCCGAGACGGGCGAGGTGCTCTACGAGCTGCTGCAGCCCGGCGAAGTCCTGACCATTGCCAAAGGCGGTGATGGCGGATTTGGCAACCTGCGGTTCAAGAGCGCGATCAACCGTGCGCCCCGTCAGAAAACCCCGGGTCATCCGGGTGAGCGCAAAAGCCTCAAGCTCGAACTGAAGGTCCTGGCCGATGTGGGCCTTCTGGGCATGCCCAATGCAGGCAAATCCACTTTCATTGCGGCCGTTTCCAATGCGCGCCCCAAGATTGCCGACTACCCTTTCACAACGCTGCACCCCAACCTGGGGGTGGTGAGGGTCGGCCCCGAGCAGAGTTTTGTGGTGGCCGATGTGCCGGGGCTGATCGAGGGGGCTTCCGAAGGTGCCGGTCTGGGGCACCAGTTCCTGCGGCACCTGCAGCGCACACGCCTCTTGCTGCATATTGTGGACATTGCGCCGTTTGACGAAGCCGTGGACCCGGTGGCTCAAGCCAGGGCGATCGCGGCCGAGCTCAAGAAGTACGATCCCAAGCTGTATGCCAAGCCACGCTGGCTGGTGCTCAACAAGCTCGATATGGTGCCTGCTGAGGAACGGCAGGCACGGGTCAAGGACTTCATCAAGCGAATGCGCTACAAAGGCCCGGTCTATGAAATCTCTGCCCTGACCCGCGAAGGCTGTGAGGCCTTGATCCGGGACATCTACAAACACATCCGTGCCCAGCAAATCCAGGAGCAGGGGCCTGTGGACGTTGACCCCCGCTTTGCCGCTCCGCAATCAAGATGAGCACGCCGATTTCCGAAATCCTGCGCGATGCACGCCGCATTGTCATCAAGGTGGGCTCCAGCCTGGTGACCAATGAGGGCAAGGGGCTTGATGAGCAGGCGATTGGCCAATGGTGTCGCCAGATGGCTCTGCTGGCGCAGTCGGGCAAGGAGGTCATCATGGTCTCCAGCGGGGCGATTGCCGAGGGCATGAAGCGCCTGGGCTGGGCCACCCGCCCCAGCGATGTGCCCGCCTTGCAGGCCGCCGCCGCCGTGGGTCAGATGGGACTGGCCCAGATGTACGAAACGCAGTTGCGAACCCATGGCATGGGCAGCGCCCAGGTGCTGCTCACGCATGCCGACCTGGCCGACCGCGAGCGCTACCTCAATGCCCGCTCGACGCTGCTGACTCTGTTGCAGCACCGCGTGCTGCCCGTGATCAATGAAAACGACACGGTGGTCAACGACGAAATCAAATTCGGTGACAACGACACCTTGGGTGCCCTGGTCGCCAATCTGGTCGAGGCCGATTTGCTGGTTATCCTGACCGACCAGAAGGGTCTGTACACGGCCGATCCGCGCAAGGACCCCTCGGCCACCTTCGTGCACGAAGCGCGAGCGGGAGATGCAGCGCTCGAGGCCATGGCCGGTGGGGCGGGCTCGTCGATCGGCAAGGGCGGGATGCTGACCAAGATCCTCGCAGCCAAACGCGCCGCCGGTTCGGGTGCCTCGACCCTGATTGCCTGGGGGCGCTCACCCGACGCCTTGCTGCGCGTGGCGCGTGGGGAGAACATCGGTACGCTGCTGGCGGCTCAGACCGCCAAGCAACAGGCACGCAAGCAATGGATGGCCGACCACCTGCAGCTGCGTGGCTCGGTCACGGTCGATGCGGGTGCGGCAGACAAAGTCTGTACCGAGGGCAAGAGTCTGCTGCCGATTGGCATGACGGGCGTGGAGGGCGATTTTTCGCGCGGGGATGTGATCGCCATCCGCGATGCCCAAGGCAACGAAATCGCGCGCGGCCTGGCCAACTATGCCGCGGCCGAGGCGCGCCTGCTGTGCCGCAAGCCTTCGCACGAATTCGAAACGCTGTTGGGCTACACCGCTGAACCCGAGATGGTTCACCGCGACAACCTGATTCTCAGCCGCTGATGCTCAAGCACGAAGAGGGCCGCCGCAGCCTGAAGCTGTGCGGTCCTGCTTGCAGCCGCTTTAGCTTGGCGGACTGGGGTCAAAACTGGCACCGGGCGGCAATTCCATGTGCGGCGGCTGCGGCAGGCTCTCGTCCTTCTCCTGGCTCGTGCGGTTGGAGCGGCCGGACGCGCCGCCACGCAGGTAGCGGTTGTGGCGCTCATGACGGGGCAAAAAGCGCACCAGCTCGGTCAGGGCCATTTCATAAACCCCACGCTTGAACTCGATCACCAGGTCCAGCGGCACCCAGTAGTCGTTCCAGCGCCAGGCATCGAATTCCGGATGATCGGTGGCGCGCAAGTTCAGGTGGTGGTCTCCCACCACCATCTGAAGCAGGTACCAGATCTGTTTCTGGCCTTTGTAAAAGCCGCGGGCATCGCGGCGGATGTAGCGGTCCGGCACTTCATAGCGCAACCAGTCGCGGGTTCGGGCCACGATGCGCACATGCTCCGGATGGAGCCCCACTTCTTCGTGCAATTCCCGGAACATGGCTTGTTCGGGACTCTCGCCCCGGTCAATGCCGCCTTGCGGAAACTGCCAGCTGTGGGTGCGGATGCGCTTGCCCCAGAACACCTGGTTTTTCTGGTTGAGCAGAATGATGCCGACGTTGGGCCTGAAGCCTTCACGATCCAGCATAATCAATCCCAAATTTTCAAGTTGAATCCATTATGCACGGCCCCAGCGGCAGCGCCCCCGTGCTTACCCTCTGGAACCACAGTTTTTGATCATGAAAGCCTCCCGATTCCTCATCTCCACCCTCAAGGAAGCCCCTGCCGATGCCGAAGTCGTGAGCCACAAGCTGATGATGCGCGCCGGCATGATCAAGAAGCTCGGTGCAGGTATTTACAACTACATGCCCATGGGGCTGCGCGTGATCCGCAAGGTCGAAGCCATCGTGCGCGAGGAGATGGACCGCGCAGGTGCCATCGAGATGACCATGCCCGTGGTGCAGCCTGCTGAGCTGTGGCAGGAAACCGGTCGCTTTGACAAGATGGGGCCGGAGCTTTTGCGCATTCAGGACCGGCATGGTCGCGACTTTGTCGTGCAGCCGACCAGCGAGGAGGTGGTGACTGACGTGGCCCGTCAGGAGTTGCGCAGCTACAAGCAGCTGCCCAAAAATCTCTATCAGATCCAGACCAAGTTCCGCGACGAGCGCCGTCCACGCTTTGGCCTCATGCGCGGACGCGAATTCATCATGAAGGACGCCTACAGCTTCGACAAGGACCAGGCCGGTGCCAAGGCCAGCTACCAGAACATGGCGCAGGCCTACCGAAAGATCTTTGACCGCTTTGGCTTGCGCTACCGGGCTGTAGCTGCTGATAGCGGTGCCATTGGCGGCGACCTGTCCGAAGAATTCCAGGTGATCGCCGCCACCGGCGAAGATGCCATCGTCTATTGCCCCCACAGCGACTACGCGGCCAACATCGAAAAGGCCGAGGCCCTTGCGCCGAGCGGCCCGCGTGGCACCGCGACCCAGGCCATGAGCAGGACGCCCACACCCGGCAAGAGCACCTGCGAGGACGTGGCCGCTTTGCTGAATGTGCCTCTGTCCACGACCGTCAAGTCGCTGGTTCTGGCCACCGACGAGGTGGGCGAAGACGGCGCGGTGAAAAAGAGCACCGTCTG
>CAYSIY010000194.1:0-4245 GCA_964431215.1 uncultured Limnohabitans sp. | reverse complement strand
ACCCGAGCGGGCTTTACGACATGCTGCTCAAAGTGGTGGAAAAACCGCTGCTCGATGTGGTCATGCAGCGTGCGGGCCACAACCAGTCACGTGCGGCCGACTGGCTGGGTCTCAACCGCAACACCCTGCGCAAAAAGCTTGTCGAGCACCAGCTGCTCAAGTGATTTTCAATATTTGACCTTTAGGAACATCCCGATGAAAGCCCTGATTTCCGTATCCGACAAGACCGGCATTGTCGAACTGGCGCGGCAGCTCCATGCCCTCGGCGTGGAGCTGATCTCCACCGGGGGTACCGCCCGGTTGCTGACCGACCAAGGTTTGCCCGTCACCGAAGTCGCCGAAATCACCGGTTTTCCTGAAATGCTCGATGGTCGGGTCAAGACTCTGCACCCCAAGGTGCACGGCGGATTGCTGGCCCGCCGGGATGTGCCCGGCCACATGGCCGCCCTGCAGGCGCAAGGCATCGACGCCATCGATCTGGCGGTCATCAATCTCTACCCTTTCGAAGCCACTGTGGAGCGACCCGACTGCACCTTGGCTGATGCCATCGAGAACATCGACATCGGCGGCCCCGCCATGGTGCGCAGTGCCGCCAAAAACTGGAAAGACGTGGGTATCGTGACCGACGCCAGCCAGTACCCTGCCGTGCTCGCAGAACTCCAGGCCTACGGCAAACTCTCTGACACGCTGCGCTTTGCCCTGGCCGTGGCGGCGTTCAACCGCATCAGCCAGTACGACGGGGCGATCAGCAATTACCTCTCCAGCGTGAACTTTGAAGCCGACAGGCTCAGCGAAAGCCATGTGCCCGAGCGTGCCCGGTTTCCCGGCCAGTTCAACGGGCAGTATGTGAAGGTGCAAGACCTGCGCTACGGCGAAAACAGCCACCAGCAGGCGGCCTGGTACCGCGATCTGGCTCCCGCAGCCGGCTCGCTGGCCACGGGCGTGCAGTTGCAGGGCAAGGAACTGAGTTACAACAACATCGCCGATGCCGACGCCGCGTGGGAATGCGTCAAGAGCTTTGAGGCCCCGGCCTGCGTCATCGTCAAGCATGCCAATCCCTGCGGTGTGGCTGTGGGCAGCAACCCTTATGAGGCCTACAGCAAAGCCTTCCAGACCGACCCCACCAGCGCTTTTGGCGGCATCATTGCCTTCAACCGTCCCGTGGACAAAACTGCGGCCGATGCGGTGAGCAAGCAGTTTGTCGAAGTGCTCATGGCCCCTGATTTCAGTTCTGAGGCGCTGGAAGTTTTCAAGAGCAAAGTGAATGTGCGCCTGATGAAGATTGCCTTGCCCGACCACTACGGCAAGGTGCGCAATGCCCTGGAAACCCGGCGCGTGGGCTCGGGTCTGCTGCTGCAAAGCGCTGATAACCACGAGCTGACCCTGGCCGACCTGAAAGTGGTGACCGTCAAGCAGCCCACCCATGAAGAGCTCAATGACCTCTTGTTCGCCTGGAAGGTGGCCAAGTTTGTCAAGTCCAACGCCATTGTGTTCTGCAAAAACGGCATGACCCGCGGCGTGGGTGCAGGCCAGATGAGCCGCCTCGATTCGGCACGCATCGCCAGCATCAAGGCCGAGGCCGCCCGGCTCAGCCTGCAGGGCACCGTCGTGGCCAGCGACGCCTTCTTCCCTTTCCGCGACGGCCTGGACGTGGTGGTGGACGCCGGTGCCACCTGTGTGGCCCAGCCGGGCGGCTCCATGCGCGACCAGGAAGTCATTGATGCCGCCAACGAGCGTGGCGTGGCGATGGTGTTCACTGGCGTGCGGCACTTTCGCCACTGATGGATTCCCATTGAACTTTGAAACACTCGGCCTCGTCCCGGCGCTGCAACGCGTGGCCGGTGACATGGGTTTGACCCTCCCCACGCCCGTCCAGCTTGAGGCCATTCCTCATGTCCTGCAAGCTCGAGACGTCTGGGCCACGGCGCCTACAGGTTCAGGCAAAACGCTGGCCTTTGCTTTGCCGCTGGTTCAGCAGCATCTGCTCAGGCCACGGCAAACCAATTTCCGTCGCCCGGTGCGTACGCTGGTGCTGGTCCCCACGCGTGAGTTGGCGGTGCAGGTCGGCGATGTTTTCGCACACCTGGGCTATCCGCTCAAGCTCAAGGTGGCGGTGGTGTACGGCGGTGTATCGATCAACCCGCAGATGATGGGTCTGCGTGGCGGGGCTGACATCGTGATTGCCACGCCCGGTCGCTTGCTCGACCTGGTGAACCACAATGCCCTGCGTTTGGCGGATGTACAGCACCTGGTGCTGGATGAAGCGGATCGTCTGCTGGACCTGGGCTTTGCCGACGAACTGCAGCGTGTGCTGGCGCTGCTTGCCGCGCAGCGGCAGACACTGCTGTTCTCGGCGACGTATTCCGAGGGTGTGCAAGCGCTGGCCAAAAGCCTGCTGCGCGATCCGGTTCGCGTGACGGTCGAGGCGGTGGGCACGCAAGAACCCGGCATCCGCCAGCGTGCCATTGCGGTGGACGAGTCCAGGCGTACTGCCTTGCTGCGCCATCTGATTGACCAGCAGGGCTACAAGCGCGTGCTGGTGTTTGTGGCGACGCGCTACGCCTGTGAACATGTGGCCAACAAGCTCTGCAAGGCTGGCATTGCCGCCACCGCCTTTCATGGCGAGATGAGTCAGGGTGCGCGCCAGCAGGTGCTCGACGAATTCAAGGCGGGCCGCTGGAGCGTGGTCGTGACCACCGATCTGGCCTCACGCGGTATCGACATTGCGCTCTTGCCCGTGGTGGTCAACTACGACCTGCCGCGCTCGGCCACCGACTACACCCACCGCATTGGCCGCACAGGCCGGGCGGGGGCGCATGGCGAGGCGGTGAGCTTCGTCACGGCCCAGGCGCAAGCACACTGGCAGCTCATTCGCAAACGCGAAAAGCTGGACCTGGCTGTGGAGGTGCTGTCGGGGTTTGAACCCGTGGACCCAGCACCGAAGCCAACACCCGGCCATGGCGGCATCAAAGGCCAGCGTCCCAGCAAGAAGGACAAGTTGCGCGCCGCTCAGTCCAGTGTCGTCCGGACCGATCTCCAAGCCGATCCCGATTAAGCGGTATCGTCGGCAGCCGCCGTTTCGGGGCGCACGGGTGGCGGGACGCGCACTCCGTGCTTGCTCAAAATTTGCACATACACCGATGCCGCTCCTGACCTGGCGACAGCGTCCACGGCCTCAATGACCGCACCCACGCGAACCCCTTCAGCGGCGTCGGCTGAGGCACCGACCTTGCAGTCAAAGTCCCAGAAATCGGCACCTGCAGGCACCGGGCGGCCGCGTTCGCGCTTGAAGTATTTTCGTATGTCGTGCTTGACGGCTTCGAGCACACGGTCGGGGTGTTTGCCCTCGGCGCTGAGGTAGTAGGTTTTTTTCATGGGGTCCTTGCGGGATCAATGGGCGCCCGGTCTGGACGGATGAGGAATGAATGATGCAGCGACACAAAATCCCGGGCCCCATGACAAGTCAGGCCAGAGGGATGAGCGCACGCCATCAGAGTGCTGCGAACACGTCGCTGGCTACCTGCACCGTGGCGGCAATGTCGGCGTCGGTGTGGGCTGCGCTCACAAAACCTGCTTCGTACAGCGCGGGTGCGATGTACACACCGCGCTCGAGCAGTCCGTGGAACAGCTTGTTGAACTTGGGGCCGTCGCTGGTCATCACCTTGGCGTAGTTTTGCGGCAGCTCGGGCAGCAAAAAGAAGCCAAACATGCCCCCCTGGCAGTCGGCGCTGAAGGGAACGCCCGCTTTGGCTGCTGCGCCTTTGAGGCCATGGACTAGGCTTTGGGTCTTGCTGCTCAGGCTCTCCCAGAAGCCGGGCCTGGCAATTTCGCGCAAGGTGGCCAGACCACAAGCCGTGGCCACCGGGTTACCGCTGAGCGTGCCCGCCTGGTAGACCGGACCGGTGGGGGCAAGCTGGCGCATGACCTCGCGCGGACCACCAAAGGCCGCCAGCGGCATGCCGCCGCCAATGACCTTGCCCAGCACCGTGAGGTCGGGCTTGAAGCCGGGGATGAGTTGGGCGTAAACGCTTTGGGCTGAGCCCAGTGCGACACGGAAACCGGTCATCACCTCGTCAAACACGAACAGCGCTCCGTGCTCGGTGCACAGCTCACGACAGCGCTTCATGAAGGGCACGCTGGCGCGCACGAAGTTCATGTTGCCGGCGATGGGCTCGATCATCACGCAGGCCAGCTGGTCACCATGCTGGGCGAAGCAGGCCTCCAGCGCCTCCACGTCGTTGTAGG
>CAYSIY010000193.1:0-4269 GCA_964431215.1 uncultured Limnohabitans sp. | reverse complement strand
CGGTGATGATGAGCGTTTCAGCGTCGGGCGTCTGCTCGTAGACCGCCACACCCAGGTCGTTGAGGGTGGCGATCACCACTTCCAGGGTTTCGGCGTCCACCAGCTTGTCGGGCAGGTGGTCGTTGATTTCGGCGTGCGTGAGGTAGCCGCGCGTCTTGCCCAGCTTGATCAGGGTCTTCAAGCGCTGGCGGCGCTTGTTCATTTCCTCTTCGGTCAGGACGGTCTCGTCCAGGCCGAATTCCTTCATCAAGGCGCGCTCTTTGGCCTTGCTGATTTTCATGCGCAGCGGTTTGACCTTTTCAGTCGTCTCGGCAACCGCTTCGCCTTCAAGCTCGTCTTCGATGTCGCTCAGGTCTTCGTCAGCGCTGGGCTCGGCGATGCTGCCCTTTTTCTTAGGGCCGCGTTTGGCGCCCTTGACCGGGGCCTTGGCGGGTTTTTCTGGCATCGCCTTGGGGGCGGCGGCCTTTTTGCCGGGCGCTTCCTGCGCCGCGGCGGCCTTGGTGGTCTTCTTTACCGGGGTCTCGGCCTGATCAGCCTTGCTTTTGGTTTTGGTGGCCTTGTCGGTCTCGGCGGCCTTGGCAGTTGTCTTTTTGGCGGGCACGGATAGAGCTTTCTTCTCGGGCTTGGCGGGGGCTGCGGTGACCTTGCTGGACGCTGGTTTGAACGCTTTGGCCGCTGCTTTGGCAGGGGTTTTCGGGGCGGAAGCAGCTTTTGCAGCAGGTTGGGCAGCGGTTTTCGGAGCCGCCTTGGCGACGGTTTTGGTTTTGACAGGCTGGACGGACTTCTTCGGCTTTTGAGCGGGCATAGGACAACCTCGGGACATCAAAAAACAGACGGAAAACACAGACACAGTCAGCGCCAAAAGTCCCGGCGCGGGCTTCAGGTGGATACAGAGGCCCCGGTTGGGGACTCATCTGCGGTTGGCAAGGGGGAGGGCGATCATTTGGTGTGCAGTCCTTGCGGTAAGGTGGCCTGCCCGCATGGGGGCGTTGCGCATGTGGCGGTGGCCGGTCCGGAGGTGCTGCTGTCGCTCTTGCCAGAGGAGCATGATTATACTGGAGAGCCGGGATGGGATGTCAGGATGGGATGTCGGGCCTCAGGCCTGCTGAGGTCCGCTCAAGTCTGTCCTTGGGGCCGGATCGCGGTTTTCGGTCGGAAAGCCTTGCAGACCTCGTCGCGGGTTTCCAGGTAGGGGCCGCCGATCAGGTCTATGCAGTAGGGTACGGCGGCAAAGATGCCATGCACCACGGGCTTGCCGGTGTGGTCCTTGAGTCCTTCGAGCGTTTCGGCGATCGATTTGGGCTGGCCCGGCAGGTTGATGATCAGGCTCTGGCCCCGGATCACGGCCACTTGGCGCGAGAGGATGGCGGTCGGCACGAACTGCAGGCTGATCTGGCGCATCTGTTCGCCAAAGCCCGGCATTTCCTTGTCGGCCACGGCCAGGGTGGCTTCGGGTGTCACATCGCGCGGTGCCGGGCCGGTACCGCCGGTGGTGAGCACCAGCGAGCATCCCGCATCGACCAGCTCGATGAGGGTGGCGCTGATGCGGTCCTTCTCGTCCGGGATCAGGCGCGGCTCGAAGGTGATCGGGTTGAGCAGGGCGCGGCCGAGCCAATCCTGCAGGGCGGGCAGCCCCTTGTCTTCGTAGACGCCGGTGCTGGCGCGATCGCTGATGGAAACAATGCCGATTTTCACGGCGTCATGAGAAACGGTGGGGGGCGCAAAGTCACGCATCATGGTCCTCGGCGGTGGGCTCTGCGCTGCTGTCAGAGCCTTTCAGGGTGGCCTTGACCAGCTGGAAAACTTCACGGTAGGCGCGGCCCTGCCGAGGGGCCAAGCCTTGCGAGACGGCAGCCTTGTCGGCAGGCACGGCATCCTTTCGCGCCTGGCGCACTAGGGCTCGCAGCTGCTGGATGTCGGTGCCGGGATATTGCCTGATCCACTCCTGCACCGCTTCGTCACCGGCAATCAGTCGGTCTCGCCATTGTTCGGCCTGGTGCAATTGCTCGGTGTCGTAGCTGTGCCCCAGGCGCTGCAGGTCCAGCGCATAGCGTACGGCTTGCAGGGTCTCTTCATCGAGCTGGCGCATCAGCTTGCCGACGAACTGCATCTGGCGGCGTTTGCCCTCGAAGTTGGTAATGCGCCTGGCATCGGCCAGTGCGTCGGCCAGCTTGTCGGGCAAGGGCAGCGGCTTGAACAGGTCGGCGCGCAGCGTCAGCAGCTGTTCGCCCAGCTCCTGCAGTTCCTCGCTCTCGCGTTTGGCGTCGGTCTTGCTGGTCGACTGTCCCCACTTCATGGCCAGTTTGAGCTCCTGATCGAGCTCGCTGCCTTCGGCCACGAACTGGCCTTTGACGAAATAACCTTTTTTTGGCTTGCGGGACATGGTGGAGGTTTGGCGGGCGGCTGCCCGGATGATGCTTCTGGGCCAGTATCATAGTCGGCCACCTTGTCCGTACCCGTTTCAAAGTCATTTCGTGAACCACGACACTTCTTCCCCCCACAGCGGTTTCAGCTACAGCCGCGATTTTTTCGAACACCTGGTCGACAGTGCCCTGCAGCATGCCAAAAAGCTGGGCGCCACCGATGCCGGTGCCGAGGCCTCCGAGGGCTGTGGTCTGAGCGTGTCGGTGCGCAAGGGGGAGCTGGAGAACGTCGAGCGCAACCGCGACAAATCATTGGGCGTGACGGTCTACGTGGGGCACAGGCGCGGCAACGCGAGCACCTCCGACTTTTCTCAGGCCGCGCTCGAGCGAACGGTGCAGGCGGCCTATGACATCGCCCGTTTCACCGCCGAAGACCCGGTAGCCGGTTTGCCCGATGAGTGCGACATCGAAACCGAGCCGAGAGAACTGGACCTGTTCCATCCCTGGGCCCTCACCAGCGAACAGGCGGCCGAGCTGGCTTTGAAGTGCGAGGCGGCCGCCCTCAAAACCAGCCGCCGCATCACCAACAGCGAAGGCGCAGCGGTGTCGGCCCAGCAAAGCCACTTTTTCAGCGCGCACACCCACGGTTTTCGCGGCGGCTACGCCAGCTCGCGCCACAGCATCTCGGTGGCACCCATCGCGTCCTTGCCCGGTCGCAACGCCGAGATGCAGCGCGACGCCTGGTACTCGTCCATGCGGGCCGCTCAAGAGCTTGCCTCGCCCGAAGCAGTAGGCCGCTATGCCGCTGAGCGGGCACTCTCCCGTCTGGGCGCCCGCAAGATCCCGACCACAGAATGCCCGGTGCTGTTCGAATCGCCTGTGGCCGCCGGCTTGCTCGGTGGCTTTGTGCAGGCCGTCAGTGGTGGTGCGCTCTACCGCAAGAGCAGTTTCCTGCTCGACTCGCTGGGCAAAAGGGTGTTTCCCAAACACATCCACATCCACGAAGACCCGTTTGTACCCCGGGGCAAAGGCAGCTCACCGTTTGACGACGAAGGCGTGCGATCGGCTGCGCGTGACGTGGTGGGCGACGGCAAAGTGGAAGGTTACTTTTTGTCGAGCTACTCGGCCCGCAAGCTGGGCATGCGCACCACAGGCAACGCCGGGGGCTCGCACAACCTCACGCTCACATCGCGCCTGACCCAGCCCGGCGACAAGCTCGACGAAATGCTGCGCAAGCTGGGCACGGGCCTTTTCGTCATTGAACTGATGGGGCAGGGTGTGAACTACGTGACGGGCGACTACTCGCGTGGTGCCAGCGGTTTCTGGGTGGAAAACGGCCAGATCGCCTTCCCGGTCCACGAAATCACCATCGCTGGCAACCTCAAGGACATGTTCATGGGCATTGAGGCTGTCGGTGCCGATGTCTACAACATGGGCGCCAAGAGCATCGGCTCGGTGCTCATCAACAGGATGAAGGTGGCCGGAACTTAAGCGAGATCGGTGTCCTGAACGTAGCCCTGGTGCATGGGGAATGCTGGGCAACGATTTGTGACGCGAAGCGGCTTATGAGGCGCCCGGCATTCCCCATGTGCCACGGCGGCACTCAGCGCGCAACGGTCAGCCCGCCAAAGCCGCTTTCACCGCCGCCGACACTTCACCCATGTCGGCCTTGCCGGCCAGTTTGGCCTTGACCGCGCCCATCACTTTGCCCATGTCGCCCGGGCCTTTGGCGCCCAGCTCGGTCACAATGGCTTGCACGGCGGCTGCCACTTCTTGGGCCGACAGACGCGCCGGCAGATAGGCCTGTAGCACGCCCATCTCGGCCTTTTCCTTGTCGGCCAGGTCCTGCCGGCCAGCGCCCTCAAAGGCGGCGATCGAATCCTTGCGCTGCTTGATCAGCTTGTCC
>CAYSIY010000192.1:0-4308 GCA_964431215.1 uncultured Limnohabitans sp. | reverse complement strand
AGCCCAAATCACAACCCATGGACCACAGTAACCAAGCAATGCCGATGTAGGGGCAAATGACGGCGATGGCGGTGAGGATCAGGGCGAGCCAAGCTTGGCGTTTGCAGCTCCTGAGTGCATTGACAAAGGTTTGCAAGTGTTGGGCGGCATGGGTGAATGTCCGTTGCAGCGTGGCCTCTTGCCAAAAGGGAATGACCGTAGACCAAAAGCGGGCCGCAAGACGTATGACAGTTTCGGCCCAGCGCGAGAGCGCCAGCCAAAACGCGCCTAGGATCAGCGCATAGACCAGAAAAGTGAGTGCCGTCAGTGTGGCGTAGCGATGCTCGAATTGCAACACATAGACAACCCGCCAGATCACGATGGGCGTCGTCACGATGAAAAACGCGATATCCAGCCAGGTCGCTACGGTGACAACGCCGACTGCAACGCGGGCTGGGTAGCGTGTCGCCAGCTGGAAGTAGGAGATGGGCTGACCGCCCAGCAAGGCCGAAGGCGTGATCAGCGTGAAAAAACGTCCGAGTGTCACAGATGCAAACGCATCCCTGCCTTTCATCTTTACGTCGGCTATGGCGGCCAGGCATTGGTAGCGCGCGCAGCGCGCCCAAAGGGCCAGCATCCACAGACCCGCAAACCCCAGCACACTGCCACAGCTCAGAGACCTGCCGCCCACGCTATAAGACCAGTCGTGTGAGAGTTGACTTAAAGCGAACGTTTCAAGGTTGTTCCATACGCTCAGCACGATCAAGACCGACAGGCCCATAAACCATAAAGAGTATTTGTAAGCCATGGACTTAGGCACCCCACCAACGTAAGAGCGGGCCGGAGGCCGCTTCCAATATAAGAATGTGGCATGCGCAACCTGCCGCCGCTATTGGCAGGAACAAAGCCAAACGTGCATGCCGCCATCCCAAATACAGGCTGGCTAGCCCGATGGGAAACCCCAAAGGTGCTAGGCAACCGAGCAGAAAAACCCCGGGGCCCCAGCGATCAAGCCAGCGGGCCCAGCGTTGGCCTGCACTGGGCCGGCCGGCCACAAGACCCAGACAAGCTCCCAATACAAAGTTGATCACGCAGGCGCAGAACATGGCCACGGCTGCTATCAAGCCAAATACCCATGGGGACGTGCGATGCTCCCCGTAGGTACGAATGAACACGAGGTGACGGGAGATAAATGGCGTCAGTACAAAAGTGCTTGCGAAAAAACCTGTTGCCACGGTGCGCGGACTCGAGCCATCGAGTCGGCGGTCCTGTCTGCAAACAGGATTGCAGGTCGTCCGAACTTGTGAGCATTCACAGGTGGTCATGTCATCGATCCAATCCGTGAGAGCTTCGGACTGACGTACTGCCTCTGTCTGGGTGATGCGATTGAGCAACTCTCCCTCAAAGCGCGGAAAGACAAATAGAAACGCCAGGTAGCCCAGCACCAGCAGCGCCATCATGCGAACGCCCCTCATACCTTGACCTCACGGATGTGTAAGGCTTCACGGTCAGCAGCAAAAGTCCAAGCGAGCCAGGTCAAAGGCAGGCTGATGATGACGTCCAGCGCCCAATGGACGCCGCACATAACAGTGGATATGCAAACCAGAACAGCCAACGACGGCGCTAGCCATCGCAAGACGGGTATTGATGAGTGCCAACTAACAAGCAAAGTCAGTAGGGACAAAGTGCAGTGCAGGCTGGGCAGGCAATTGAATGGTCCGCTGAGAAATCGATAGAAAGCCAGTTTTTCACCGACTGTCACCGCGGGTGGTAGGTAGTCCGGCAATTGAATCCAAACCTCAGGCACTCCGACAAGGGCAAACACAGGCAGAGCTATCCAGGCAAGGAAGTAACAGGCCCGGAGGAAGCGCATCAGTAACTCAGGATGTTGGCGGCCTTGTAAAGCGATGACAGTGCCTAACAAGAGGGTGGGGAATCCGAATATGTAGACGCTGATCCACATCCAGGCAGACCACAACGGCAGTGGCTGGGGGAGTGCCCTATGCCATTCGCCTTCCAGTGATTGGAGCGCAGGGCCTAGGTTGATCCATCCAAGAGGGGGGATCATTGTCAGTTCTTGCAATTGCACCAGTGCCGCGTGAAGAAGAATGAGAACCACTGCTTGGCGCACATAGGGTCGCCAATTCCCTGGGCCAAAAAGCTTTGTGTAGGTCTGTATGCAGTGGCGCCAGCCCCGGCGTCCGAAGATGGCAGTGGTAAATGCAAGTACCAGCATGGCTGTAGCAATCGATCGCCAAAAGCCTATTTCTAACAGGTAAGCCACCAAAAGCAGCAAACACACCGTTTTGGCTATTACAGCTATCACGCGGCTGAACTGCTTCACATGTGAACTCGCGTGCCCGGGCTAGTTCACCGGATGGATAGGGACAACATGACGGTAATGGGGCGTGTTGGCTTGTAGGCCGGAGCAATTGCGATCGATCCCAGCGCCCCCTTGAATATCGGCCAGCGTTTGCATGATCTGGCCAGCTGCCGGACGCCCAATGACATCGTCATAGGTATAAGGGCATAGTGCGAGGCTGCTGTCGGCATTCATGTGCACCAGGAGCCTGGCACCGCCGCAGCCTTCCAGAAACTTCATCTCATCGTGCGGCAAAAACAAGATGGGCGCGCCGCGTTGCTCGCGCCGCTTGACCACTGCTCGGTAGAAGGCGTCAAGTTGCTGCTGTGGAACCGGCGCGAACGAGGAGCAGGCCCCACGTGCGGTGTAGGCCATGAAAAAAGCGAAGTGATGCGGCGTAGGGAACAGCGACTCAAGGAAATCGGCTTGCTCGATGTGTTCAATATTTCGGTCGTGGACCATGACCGAAATACCATGCAATATATTACGGCGCGACAGTTCTGCTTGTAGCTCCACGCAACGCGAGAAGGCCATATTGCCACGGCGCTCCTCGGTCGAGGCCCTTTCACCTTCCACGCTGATCATGGGTACGAGGTTGGAAAATTCAGCCAGTTGGTCAAGTCGCTTAGGTGTCCATAGCGTGCCGTTGGTGAACAACAAAAAAGTGATCTTGGGAAACTGTTTGGCCATAGCGAACACTTCGTCAGCCAGGATCATCGGTTCACCACCTATGAGCAGTACCAAGCGGCAACCCATCTGTTCCATTTCCTCTAAATGTGCGTGATAGAGCGCGCGATCAAAAGACTCAGGAACCTCACCGCCAGATACATGACAACCGTCGCAACGCAAGTTGCAAGCAGTTAGCATTTGCAGAGAAAACACAGCCGGTACCCTCACACCCTTTTGCCGGTAGTGACGTTCTCGTAAATTTCGACCTTCCAGGTAATTCTTTAAGCCGGACTCGAGGGATCGGCGCGCCGGCTGGGCAAGGGCATTCACGCTGGGTATGGCTGCCGAGAGTTTTCGCAGCAGCAATTCATTGGTAATCCAGTTGATCATGGTTGCCGATGTAATTTGTTATTAATATAAGTATTTTATCTCGTATGCGCTTAGGCGCAACGTGCCAGCAATGCGAACGCCTATCAGCTTACTGAAGCATGCAAGGGCGGGCGGGGGTAATGCGCCTCGAAGGCGGCCACACATGCTTGCCGTTCGCCTGGCCACATCAATGGAAGCCTGGACTTACGCAGTTCCTCGTGCCAGACCAGCCAATCGTGCAGCATGCCCCGATGGGCCAGTGATCCTGTGGCACCCGCTGCACGGGCGCGCGACTGGGGGCTGGTTTGCAACCATTGGTCTACTTCGGCGTGAGGTCCTTGCTGATCATTCAGCAGCAGAGCGGTGCCGTAGTCAATCAAATACCAGCTGTTTGGCGTACGCGAAAACAGGTGGCGCGTCATGCTATCCACATAGCACATACCAGCTGAGTGCAGCAACTGCAGGGTGGCAGCCACCGATGTGCCGATTTGCTCTCCGCGGCCGCATGCCCACCATACTTGCCCGAGCGCTGTCTGGGCTAGAAACTCCTGCAACATCGCGCGAGGCCCGACTGCCCAGGTCGGGGGAGCCACACCGAGCTCTGCAGCGACTTGCGTTGCCCGGATTTCAGAGGCTTCGCACCAGGTTTTGAGAATGAAGCGACGACCGTCCCGCAAGGTGATTTGATCCAGCGGTTGCCCCGCGGTCTCGCGGGCAGATCTCATTGACCTGACGTAGGCAACGTCATTCACCTCTGCGGGGAAATCTGGTGCTTCAGTCAGTGCCCAATGTGCGCGCTGAAGTGGTGTTTGAAGTGAGTTTTTCAAACGACACAAATGTCAATCGAACTTGATGTTGGCTGCTTTGATGGCCTTGGCCCAACTGGCCGTTTCGCGCTCAAGCAGTTTGGCGGTGTTGTCTGGCGTGAG
>CAYSIY010000191.1:0-4386 GCA_964431215.1 uncultured Limnohabitans sp. | reverse complement strand
TGGCGCTGCTGCACATCGCCTACGAGCGCCTGGTGACGGGCATCCACAACGAAGACACCATCGAGCAGTACCGCATCAACGGCCTCAAGCTCGGCCGCCTGCTGTACCAGGGCCGCTGGTTCGACCCGCAATCGATCATGCTGCGCGAAACCGCCCAGCGCTGGGTGGCCCGCGCCATCACCGGCACCGTCACGCTGGAGCTGCGCCGTGGCAACGACTACTCGATCCTCAACACCGAGAGCCCCAACCTGACCTACGCACCCGAGCGCCTGTCGATGGAAAAGGTGGAAGACGCGCCGTTCAGCCCGCTCGACCGCATCGGCCAGCTGACCCTGCGCAACCTCGACATCACCGACACCCGCGCCAAGCTGGGCATCTATGCCCACACCGGGCTGTTGTCCACGGGCGATGGCCCGCAGATCTTCAAGCTCGAAGGCGGCAAGCGCTAAGCGCTCTGGCCCTGTCCTGGAAACGGCCTTCGGGCCGTTTGGCTTGACAGCGAGGCCCCCCCGGCGGCGCAAGCAATCCCCAAGCTTAGCCCTTCAAGCCACTCAGACGCAGCATCAGCGTCATTGGATGCTGTGGCGAGGGCTGGAAGCCGTAGTGCGTGTAGAACGTTCTGGCCTGTTCGTTCAGTGCATGCACCAGCAGGGCGCGTACACCCGTGTTCTGCGACACGGTGACAGCGCGCTCAACAGCGTCCTTGAGCAAGGCTGAACCCAAAGACATGCCTTGGGCCGTTTGATCAACGGCGAGTCGCCCAAGCACCAAGACGGGCACCGGATCGGGCATGTTGCGACGCACTGCACTTGTGGCCTGCAAGTGAGCGACTGCGCCAGCTGCTAGGGCGTAGTAGCCGAGCACACGGTTCGCATCATCTGCCACCACAAAGGTGCGGCTGGCACCAGCGGCCTGATTGTTCATCGCGCGGCGTTTAAGCCACTCGTCCAGTACGGTTTCGCCACAAGAGAAGTCGCTGAGCAGATGCTCAGCAGTCAGTGGCTGCGGGGCTGTGAGCCGCAAGCTCATGCCGCGCTGCGGTCCCAGGGTTTCCTGACAGCCATGAGCCGATCGAGTCCGACGTTCGGGGCAGGTGGCGCATCGAGCAAGGCGGTGAACTGCGCGAACTTGTCGGCGTCCAGACCAAAAAACACCTGGTCGAGCAACACCGCTTGCGCACGGTCGCAGGCGGCCTCCAGCATGAAGTCCGAACGGTTTTTGCCCAGCAACTGAGCCGCGTGATCGATGAGGTCACGCTGCTCAGGCAGGGCGCGAAGATTGATGGCAGCAGCTCGCATGGCTCATTTTCAGTGTCAACACAATAGATACACGAATGTTAGGTGGATGTGTATCTGTCGTCAACACAAACCGATCCACTGCACGATGCTATCGGTGTCCGCAAGACCTCACTTGTTACAGAAGAAGTACATGGTCAAGCGCAGCAAGTATTTGAGTGCCGATTCACTGACTGACATACACCCTGCACGCATGAGACAGATCATCCCCGATCAAATCACCACCGGCTCCGGCTCCAGCCGGATGCCAAAGCGCTCGTACACGCTGGTCTGGATGGCGCGGGCCAGGGTCATCACCTCGCCGCCCGTGCAGGGGCGCTCGGGTGTGCCTCGGTTGACCAGCACCAGGGCCTGTTTGTCGTACACCCCGGCATGGCCCACGGTCTTGCCTTTCCAGCCGCAGGCGTCGATCAGCCAGCCCGCCGCCAGTTTCACCGTGCCGTCGGGCATGTGGTAATGCACCACCTTGGGCTCGCGGGCGATGATGTCGGCGCATTGTTCGGGGGTGACGGTCGGGTTCTTGAAGAAGCTGCCGGCATTGCCAATGACGGCCGGGTCGGGCAGCTTGGCACTGCGGATGGCGCAGACCCAGTCAAAAATGGTGCGGGCGTCCGGTTGGGCGATGCCGGTCTCGGCCCTTTTGCGCTCCAGGTCGAGGTAACCCAGCTCGGGCTTCCAGTGCTTGGGCAGGGTCAGACGCACCCGCAAAATCACGGCGCGACCGGCCAGGCCCAGGTCATCGGGGCCGTGGCTGGCATGCTTGAAGACCGAATCGCGGTAGCCAAAGCCGCATTGGGCGGCGTTGAGCGTGAACACTTCGCCGGTGAACAGGTCGATCGCGTCCAGCTCCTGAAAGCGGTCCTGCAGCTCCACGCCGTAGGCACCGATGTTCTGCACGGGCGAAGCCCCCACCGTGCCCGGGATCAGGGCCATGTTTTCCAGCCCGGGGTAGCCCTGGTCCAGCGTCCAGGACACCAGCCGGTGCCACGACTCACCGGCACCGGCCTCGACGATCCAGGCCTTGTCGGTCTCGCCGGCCAGACGCAGGCCGGGCACCTCGATCTTGAGCACCAGCCCCCTGACATCGCCGGTCAGCACGATGTTGCTGCCGCCGCCCAGCACCTGGCGGGGCAGCGACACCAGGTGCGGGTCTTTGAGGACCGCCTGGACATCGGCCTCGCTGCGCACCCGCACCAGGGCCTGCGCACGGGCCGCGATGCCAAAGGTGTTGTAAGGCTGCAGGGGGACGTTTTGCTCCAGGATCATGGGAGAATTGTCGCATCGACAACCCTCCACTTTGACTGACATGCCTTCGTTTGACACCGTTTGCGAACCCAATATGGTCGAAGTCCGCAACGCCGTGGACACTTCGGCCAAGGAAATCGGCACCCGTTTCGACTTCAAGGGGACATCTGCCGCCATCGAGCTCAAGGACAAGGAAATCACCCTCTACGGTGACGCCGAGTTCCAGCTCACCCAGGTCGAGGACATCCTGCGCAACAAGCTGACCAAACGCAATGTGGATGTGCGTTTTCTGGACATCGGCAAGGTCGAGAAAATCGGCGGCGACAAAGTCAAGCAGGTGGTCAAGGTGCGCGAGGGCATTGCCACCGAAGACGCCAAGAAGATCACCCGGATCATCAAGGACTCCAAGATGAAGGTGCAGGCCTCGATCCAGGGCGATGCGGTGCGCATCACAGGTGCCAAGCGCGACGACCTGCAGGCCGCGATGGCCCTGCTGCGCAAGGACATGGCCGAGCTGCCCCTGTCCTTCAACAACTTCCGCGACTGATCCGGCAGCGCTGGCGGTGAGCGCCGGATCCCCGGGTCAAGCCCGAGGATGACCATGATTGAGGTCAGAGGAGGCCGCTCTCTCTGTCCACCCCGCGCGGGCGGGGCTACAGAATCACTTCTTGGCGGCGTTGTAGGCGGCGATGCCGTCCGTGACTTCCTTCTTGGCCGCGTCGACGCCTTCCCAGCCCAGCACCTTGACCCATTTGCCTTTTTCGAGGTCTTTGTAGTGCTCGAAGAAATGGGCAATGGCGTTGCGGCGCATGGAATTCACATCGTCAATGCTCTTCCAGTGGTCGTACATGGGCAGGATCTTGCTGGTCGGCACGGCAATCACCTTGCCATCCACACCGGCCTCGTCTTCCATCATCAGGATGCCCAGCGGGCGGCAGGGCACGACCACGCCAGGGTGCAGGGCGTAAGGGGTGATGACCAGCACGTCCACCGGGTCACCGTCGCCCGAGAGGGTCTGAGGCACATAACCGTAGTTGGTCGGGTAGTGCATGGCGGTGGTCATGAAACGGTCCACGAACAGGGCGCCGGTTTCCTTGTCCACTTCATATTTGACCGGGTCGGCATTCATCGGGATCTCGATGATGACGTTGAACGCTTCGGGGGCCTTGCTGCCAGGGGTGACGTTGTCGAGGGACATGGTTTTTGTCTCTTGCAAAGTTGAGGGAAATCAGGTTGGTCAGGATTAACCCTGATTTTACTTTCACAGGACTTGCGCACTGGCCGATTGGCTTTTTTAATGCTCTTGTTGGCCAATCGTTCCCTGATCGGGCAGGACGAGGAAGCAACGCCGTGGGGGTGCCAGCCACAGCGTTGCGCCTCTGATCTGCGACAACCTTCGAGGAGAACACGATGACAAGCAACTCGGCGCTCATGCTGGCGCTCGTTTGTGGCCTGCTGGCCGTGGCCTATGGCGTTTGGGCCAGAGGCTGGATTCTGGCGAAAGATGCGGGCAACGCACGCATGCAGGAAATCGCCGCCGCCATCCAGGCCGGCGCGGCGGCCTATCTGGCCCGTCAATACAAAACCATTGCCATCGTCGGCGCGGTGCTGGCGGTGCTGATGGGTATTTTTCTGGACAGCATCACGGCCATTGGCTTTGTGATCGGCGCCGTGCTTTCGGGGGCCTGCGGCTTCATCGGCATGAATGTGTCGGTGCGGGCCAATGTGCGCACCGCCCAGGCGGCCACCCAGGGCATCGGCCCGGCACTCGACGTGGCCTTTCGCGGCGGTGCCATCACCGGCATGCTGGTGGTGGGTCTGGGCCTGCTGGGCGTGAGCGGCTTTT
>CAYSIY010000190.1:0-4397 GCA_964431215.1 uncultured Limnohabitans sp. | reverse complement strand
TGATGATCATTGCCTTTGTGCTGCTGTCGGAGCTGACCAAGGCCTGGCTGCTCTACCTGGGGCTGATCTTCCTGTTCATGGTCATGTACGCCCCGGGGGGCATTGCCAGCCTGATCATGATGAACCTGCGTGTGGCCAAGTTCGGCAAGCTGCGGCAGATCTGGACCAGCTACCTCGGTCTGGGCCTGACGGCCATGGTCATGCTCGCCGGTGCCGGGGCCATGATCGAGATGGTCTACCACCTGCAGCTCAATTCGGCCCTGGGCGATGTGGTCCGGTTCATGGGCATTCCCCTGCATGCCAAGGACGCCGACAGCTGGGTCGGGGCGATGTTCGTGCTCCTGACGGGCATGGGTCTGTTTGAACTGGCGCGCCGCCAATACGTGCTCGAATGGGGCAAGATCCAGGAAGAGATCGAGAAGGAAATCAAGCGTCGGGAGACTGCAGTATGAGTGCCTACGCCCTTGAACTCAAAGACGTGCGCAAGAGTTTCGGCAAGACCGAAATCATCCGGGGCGTCAACCTCACCGTCCAGGCCGGTGAGCGGATTGCCGTGATCGGCCCCAACGGCGCGGGCAAGTCCACGCTGTTCAACCTGATCAGCGGTCGCTTTGGTCCCAGCAGCGGAGAAATCCTGCTCGGTGGCCAGCGCATTGACCACAAAAAGCCCTACGAGATCAATCGCATGGGGCTCTCGCGCAGCTTTCAGATCACCAACATCTTCCCCAAGCTCAGCGTATTTGAAAACCTTCGCTGCAGCGTGCTCTGGAGCCTGGGCTACAAGTACACCTTCCTCAAGGCGCTCTCGGGTCTCAAGGACGCCAACGAGCGCGCCGACGAACTGCTGGAAATGATTGGCCTGGAAAAGCGCCGCGACACCCTGGCCATGAACCTGACCTACGCCGAGCAGCGGGCCCTCGAGATCGGCATCACCATTGCCGGGGGGGCGCAGGTCATCCTCCTCGACGAACCCACCGCCGGCATGAGCAAGAGTGAAACGTCCCGCTTCATCTCCCTCATCCGCAAGGTCACCGAAGGACGCACGCTGCTGACCGTCGAGCACGACATGGGCGTGGTTTTTGGCTTGGCCGACAAGATCGCCGTGGTGGTTTATGGCGAGGTCATTGCCTTCGATACCCCCGAGGCCGTCCGATCCAATGCCCGCGTCCAGGAAGCCTACCTGGGCTCACCCGTGGCCGACACCCAGGCAGGAGGCCACTAACATGCTGCGTGTAGACAATCTTCATGCCTATTACGGCAAGAGCCATGTGCTGCATGGCGTCAATTTCCAGGTCGGGCAGGGCGAAATCGTCGCCCTCCTGGGGCGCAATGGCTCGGGCCGCTCCACCACGGCCAAAGCCGTGATGGGGCTGGTCGACTGCCAGGGCACCGTGGACTGGAAGGGGCAAGCCATCCAGGGCAAGAAGGCCTATGAAATTGCCCATCTTGGCCTGGGCTATGTGCCCGAGAACCGTGACATTTTTCCCAAGCTCACGGTGCACCAGAACCTGCTGCTGGGACAAAAAGGCTCAGGCAAGGGCTCACGCTGGTCGTTTGACGACATGTACGCCCTGTTTCCACGCCTCAAGGAGCGCGAACACACCGAAGCCGGGGTGCTCTCGGGCGGCGAGCAGCAGATGCTCACCCTCTGCCGCACCCTCATGGGCGATCCTGACCTGATCATCATCGACGAGCCCACCGAAGGCCTGGCCCCCAAGATCGTCGAACTGGTGGGGCAATACCTCAAGGAACTCAAGAACCGGGGTATTTCGGTGCTGCTCATCGAGCAAAAGCTCACCATCGCCATGAACATCTCCGACCGCGCCCTGGTCATGGGCCACGGCAGCATCGTGTTCGAGGGGACCCCCGACGAGCTTCGGGCCAACAGCTACATCCGCAAGGAATGGCTGGAGGTTTGAATCCGTCGCCAGCGGGACTCTTCAGGGTTTCCATGGCCTCGCTTGCGGCCGGTATGTGGTAAAAACGAACGGTCGTTCTATTTGAGGCGGGGCAGAGCCCGGAAGCGGCCCTCCCGTCTTTTGTTCAGCAAAGGTTCAGCATGACAGCAGAGTACAAAGTCCACGGCGACGTGGCGGTCATCACCCTGGTGAATCCGCCCGTCAATGGTCTGGGTCTGGCCACCCGCATCGGCATCACCAGCGGCCTGGAGCAGGCCAATCAGGATCCGGCCGTCAAGGCCATCGTCATCACCGGAGCCGGCAAGGCCTTCTCGGGCGGTGCCGACATCAAGGAATTCGGCTCGCCCAAGGCCATCCAGGAGCCCAACCTGCTGAGCGTGATCCGCGCCTGCGAAAACTCGCAAAAGCCGGTGGTGGCTGCAGTGCACAGCGTGGCCATGGGCGGCGGTCTGGAGCTCGCCCTGGGTTGCCACTACCGGATTGCCGCGCCCGGCACCAATGTGGCTTTGCCCGAAGTCAAGCTGGGCCTGATTCCTGGTGCCGGGGGCACGCAGCGCCTGCCGCGCGTGATTGGCGTTGAAGCCGCCCTCAACATGATCGTCAGCGGTGAAGGCGTCAAGGCCGAGATGCTGGCCATGCTGCCCGGCCAGAAGCTCTGGGACGCCATGGCCCAGTCGCCCGAAAGCCTGATGGACGAGGCGCAAGCCCTGGCCCGCAAGGTGGCGGCTGCCCACGCCGATGGCAGCCCGCTGCCGCTGGTTCGCAACCTGCCTTGCAAGCATCCGCAAGGCGCGGCCTACTTCCAGTTCACCCGCAACATGGTCAAGGCCCAGGCCAAGAACCTGCCGGCCCCGGTCAAGTGCGTGGACGCGGTGGAGCTGGCCACCACCAGGAAGTTTGAAGACGGCCTGGCCGCCGAGCGAGAGATCTTCATCAACCTGATGTGGACACCCGAGAGTCGCGCGTTGCGCCATATTTTCATGGCCGACCGTGCGGCCTCCAAGATCCCGGACGTGCCCGAAGACACCCCCAAGCGCGACATCCGGAGCGTGGCCGTGATCGGTGCCGGCACCATGGGGGGCGGCATCGCCATGAACTTCCTGAACGCAGGCATCCCGGTCAAGATGCTGGAGACCAAGCAGGAGGCACTCGACCGTGGCGTGGCCACCATTCGCAAGAACTACGAAGCCCAGGTCAAGAAAGGCAAGCTCAAACAGGACAAGTACGAACAGCGCATCGCCCTGCTGAGTACCACGCTGAGCTATGAGGACATCGGCCAGGCCGATCTGGTGATTGAAGCCGTATTCGAGGACATGGGCGTCAAGCAAACCGTGTTCAAGCAGCTCGACAAGACCATGAAGGCCGGTGCGATTCTGGCCTCCAACACTTCCACGCTGGACCTCAACCAGATTGCCGCCTTCACCGGGCGTCCGCAGGACGTGGTGGGCATGCACTTTTTCAGTCCGGCCAACGTCATGAAGCTGCTCGAAGTGGTGCGCGGCGAAAAAACCGGCAAGGACGTGCTGGCCACCGTGATGGCGATTGGCAAGAAGATCAAGAAAACCGCCGTGGTTTCCGGGGTCTGCGACGGCTTCATCGGCAACCGCATGATCGAGCAATACGGCCGTCAGGCAGGCTTCCTGCTCGAAGAGGGCTGCACCCCGGCCCAGGTTGACAAGGCGATTGAAAAATTCGGCTTTGCCATGGGCCCCTTCCGCATGGGTGATCTGGCCGGTAACGACATCGGCTGGGCGATCCGCAAGCGCCGCTACATCGAACAACCCGGCATGAAATACAGCAAGACCGCCGACCTGCTGTGCGAAATGGGCCGCTTTGGCCAGAAGACCGGCGCGGGCTGGTACGACTACCAGGCCGGCCAGCGTGATGCCATCCCCAGCAAGCTGGTGGAAGACATGATCGTCAAGCACCGGCAGGACCAGGGCATCACGCCGCGCAAGATTTCCGATGAAGAAATCGTGCAACGTCTGGTGTTCAGCCTGGTCAACGAGGCCTGCCACATCCTCGAAGAGGGCATTGCCAACAAGGCCAGCGACATCGACATGGTCTACATCATGGGTTACGGCTTCCCGTTCTGGCGTGGCGGCCCCATGCTCTACGCCGACACGGTGGGGCTGTTCAATGTGGCTGAGGCGATGAAACGCTTTGCCCGCAACCCGATGGACGATGCCGCCTTCTGGCAACCCGCGCCGCTGCTGCAGCGCCTGGTGGCCGAAGGCAAGACGTTCAATTAAATAATTTTCTTGGGGACAGATCTTCAGCTCTGTCCCCATCTGAATGACTTTGTGGGACAGATCTTCAGCTCTGTCCCCAACATGAAAGGGTTTTCATCATGACGAACGCAGTCATCGTTTCCACCGCCCGCACCCCACTGGCCAAGAGCTGGAAGGGCGCCTTCAACATGACCCACGGCGCGACCCTGGGGGGGCATGCGGTGCAGCATGCCGTCGCCCGTGCCGG
>CAYSIY010000189.1:0-4398 GCA_964431215.1 uncultured Limnohabitans sp. | reverse complement strand
TGTGGCCGCCGGGTCCAGACTGAGCGCTTGCAGCATGTAGTCTGAGCCCAGCCAGAAAAGGGGTCGGACCCCGATTGTGCGCAGCACAACTCGGGCTCTGACCCCTTTTCTGGTGCCCCCGCCAGGGGGCATGTGCAGCACTGCTGCACCTGATGCCCAGCGCACATGCCGGGCACCTGAACAGCCTCCGCCGCCGCTGCGGGCGTTTTCTCCAACAGCCATCAGGCAGCCCCGGCGCTTGTTGAAGATCAGGCTGTGGGTTTGGGGGTTCATGAATCAGATGCCCGCAAGTGGTCATGGCGCCCTGTTTTTTTGTACTTGTCGATATTTGATGTACCGATAAAGCGAAGAGAAAACAGCATCCAGAAACACACATGCGCCAAGGAAAACAAACGCAGGCGGGTCGAATTGTACGGGTATTCCCTTAAGGCCTGTTGGTGATAGAAGCCATCGAATAATCGTAAACCCCCCAAAATCAGGGTCAGAGTAGTGAGTTGCCACAACAAAAATGACAACACACCCTAAGATCACGGGAAATATGATTAACCGGTCGTAAAGATCGTTCAAAAAGAAAGACCACCACGAAGCGCACGAACTGGGTTTGTTGTCTTTATCGCTTATTTGTCTCATTTATCACTCGCAGTTTTGGTTGCACCATCAATCAATGCGTTAACACCTTCCGTTATGACGTTCTGCATCACCTGCGATTTTGGTAATGCACCTACTGCTCCCGACACGCCTGCTTTTAAAACATCGCCACTCGTGACATCTTCACCTTTGATGACCTTGGCACCAGAATCGCTGGTCACGTTTGTTCCAGCACCAATCCCCGCCTTTGTTGCGATGGCTGCAGGACCACCAGCCTCCACGATAGCTTTAACAGCAGTTGCTTCTGTGACCGCAGTACCCAACGGACCCATGATGGTTGAAGTCATGACCTCTGTAGGGCTAACACCTTCCCCCTTGATGATCTGGGCGCCTAAATTGACACCAGCGCCAATGGCAGCTGCAGCTGGTGACGCAACAGCTGCACCGGCTGCGTAGGGCGCAAGGATGATGGCTTTGGTCGTGTCATTGAGCGATTTGTCAACCTCAGACTGTGTCCGTGTATCAGTGGGCAAGTTCGAAGACAGGCCCGCCGAATTTGCGCCAGCATTCCATCCAGGGGACAACTGCATTTTGATGCTGGCATTCGGATCAACCCCCGGCCCTTTCTTTGCTGCCTCCAGTTGGTTGAGCAAGTCTTTGTATGGCGTGTTCGCTCCACCCGTTTCCTGCACGATGTAGGCGGCCAGTTTCGGATCGATGCTGGCAGGGTTCAGGTTGCTGCCATCTTTGTTGACCTGCACCAGTGTCTTGCCATCGTTGCTGGTAAAGCTGGCCCCTTTATCTGTGATGGCCTTGGGGTTGTTCGGATCAGCCAGCATGCCAGTGGTCACAGGTTCGTTGCCTTTGCCACTGTTGCGCATGGCGTTTTCTATGTCCGCTTGCGTGTAAGCCGTTCCGTCCGCTTTGGTCAGGCCCGAGGCCTTGGCTTTATCGCTTAGCCTTTTGGCCAGATTTCTTTCTTGTGCGCCAATCTGCCGGTTGTTCATGTCCGCATTGAACGCCGTTGCTGCGCCGGCTGTTGATCCGCCACTGGCGGCTGCGCCGATGCCTGCTGCTGTAGCGCCACTGGCCAGACCAGCGATCACTTTGCTGGCGCTCTCGCCCAAGCCAGCCTTTTGCAAGCCCTCTTGCAACTGGCCTTGCAGTTGGTCTATCGCAGGGGCTGCTGCGCTGGCGGCTCCTGCGCCCACTGCGCCTTGCACGCCGCCGGTCAGGCCCCCCACCACCGTATGCAGCGCCACACGGTTGGCACCACCTTCCTTCCAGGCCTCAATGCCCGCTTTGTCGCCTGCTGCCAGCGCTTGGTCGTATTGCTTCTGTGCATAGTCCCCCACCGCCTTGCTCGCCTGCTTGCCAAACTCGCTCGTGATCGCCATTTGCGCATTGACTTCGGCTCGGGCCTTGTCTTTGTCAAAGATCGGCACCAGGCCAGTTTCTTTGTCTCCCGTTCTGGCCTGCTGCTTGCCCGCCACGCCCGTGATGCCTGCGGTGGTCACGCTGCTGGCTGATCCTTTGTCCGATCCAACGCCCACCCCCGACAAACCCGCGCTCAAAGCAGCGCCGGGGGATGGCGTTCCTGTGCCCAGCCCCACACTCACGCTCTTGGCCTCGTAGCTGGCACGGTTTTGCAGGTCGGTCGTTGTCGTTCCCCCCGCGCTGCTGAAGCTGTTCTTGTTGTGGTCGATGGCCGCTTGCGTGCTGGTGATCTGCCCGCCAGTCAGCTCGGTCTTGCCTTGCACATTGACATTGAAACCACCATCGCCTGCGCGGATCGCGCTTTGTTCATTGACGCTGGCAAACTGGCTGTTGATCCGGCTCTGACCCAGGTTCACGTTGCCGCCCGCTGGCCCGGTGCCCGTCACGCCCACCATCACCGAGCCGCTTGCGCTCTTGCTGCTCTCGTTGTACTGGCTTTGGTCTTGCAGGCTTTCGATAGTCAGATTGCCGCCCACGTTGGCCGTGACCTGGTTGCCTGTGACGGTAGCGCCTTTGAGGGTGGTGTCTGAGCCTGACTGGATGGTCACTTGCTGGCCACCTTCGACTTGCGTGTTGGTGCAGGTGGTGCCGTTGCCTGCGCCCTGGCCTGTGGCTTTGCTGGCACTGGCCGTCACGCCCACGCCCTGGGTACTGATGGCCAGGCCGATGCTGGCGCTGCTGCTTTTGCTGGCGCTGCTTTCCTGCGTGGTGTTGCTGGCGGCCAGCAGGTTGATCAGCATGGCACTTTCATACAAAGTGATGCCCAATTTCCGATTCGAAAAATCTAACCAATCTGTGCCTCAATTCTTTCGCCACGGTTTCATCTGGGCAATCAAAACTAAGGACTTGTGGGAATTCAGATTGAATCAAGATGACCTCACTGCCCATAAATGTGATGCGTCCGACACCAAATTCCCAATTTCTGTTCCACTCCAATAGCGCTTCCCTCAAATATTCGGTAAATGCTTTCACGAAGGCCTCAAGTCCGTCCCGTGGCTCAAAACCTTCTAGTTCGACAGAGAATTTTTGATTTAATTGAAACTTGGAAATTTTAATATCAATCATTTCGCCCCTCCATTGAAGCCAGCAGGGGCGAAATTCAAATCTCCACCGCCAGGTCTAGATGCGCTGTTAATGATTTCTTGCCATGTTTTTCCTTGGGCCCTCAACTGATCCACAGATGGTCCAAGTGGATTTCCGTATTTCTCCATGTTTCTAGCCTCATAAATCGCAACTTGGTCCGGCGATGTCAAATTACGATATGTATTTTTAATTGTTGTGTTTCGCTGCTCTACAGCCCAGCGTGCTGCCTGCTCCTCTGATGCTCCATTTGCAATCAGTCTGTCTGCCTGTGTTCTGAGATTCTGCACTGTCTGCTCATATTCGAGCCTCAAATTCGCAACTGGTTTTCCGTTGACGAAATTTGAACTGAACTGTGCCCCATCTCTATAAAAATTATTCGTTATGGCTACAGCCGCATCATCCGTGATGGTCTTGCCAGTCTTTGCCGCTACAAACTCCTTAATTACTGTGCTGGTGAGTGCCTTGGCCGCTGCAAGCTCACCGAGCGTGAGCACATCCGCTGCAATCAAACCCAGCTCCGCCGCGTCCTTGAGCACAGGTGATTTCTGAATCACGTTGATCGCCGTGTTCAGCTCGTTGATGCTGCGCTGTGCTTGGGCCTTGGTTTCTGCGCTGGTAGTCGGGTCTTTGACCAATTGCTCCAATTGCGCTTTTTCCGCTTGCAATGAGCCTTCGGTCAGCACACTGTTGTAATTGATTGCGCCTGTGTTCTTGGCGCTCTTAGAGTCGTACTCCTTCAGGATGTTCAGCTCTTCTTGCACGTTGCCACTCTTGCGTGCAGCCGCCAGTCGCTGATCGCGGTTTCGTAGGTCTGTGGCGCTCAAATAGTTGTTCGCCGTTGCATTGAACGCTGTCGCCGCCCCAGCTGTGCCACCAGTGGCCGCCCCCACGGCAGTACCCGCTGCCAACACCAGCGCTTGTTTGAATTCTGTAGGCAGGTTGGTTTCTTTGAGGGCTTGGCCCACTTGGTCAATCACGGCCTGGCTGGTGCCTGCCCCCACCGCTCCTTGCACGCCGCCCGTCAGGCCCCCCACCACCGTATGCAGGGCCACGCGGTTGGCACCACCTTCCTTCCAAGCCTCAATGCCGGCTTGGTCTCCCTCGTCCTGGGCTTTCTTCAACTGCGTGGCGGCATAGTCCCCCACCGCCTTGCTCGCCTGCTTGCCAAACTCGCTCGTGATCGCCATTTGCGCATTGACTTCGGCTCGGGCCTTGTCTTTGTCAAAGATC
>CAYSIY010000188.1:0-4412 GCA_964431215.1 uncultured Limnohabitans sp. | reverse complement strand
CATTTTGGAGCGGTACGGTATGAGCGAGACCGTGATGCTGACCTCCAATCCCTATGGCGCTGACCCGCGCCATGGTCAGCAGAGCGAACGCCGGGGAGGGACCGTCGGATTCCCCTTGCCCGGCGTCTCACTGCGCGTGCGCGGTGAGGACGGCCATGACTTGCCTGTAGGTGAGATCGGTGGCATTGAGGTCAAGGGCCCGAACGTTTTCAGCGGTTACTGGCGCATGCCCGAAAAAACCGCCGAGGAATTTACCGCAGACGGTTTCTTCCAGACCGGTGACGTGGGCAAGGTCGATGAGCGCGGCTATGTGACCATTGTGGGCCGCAGCAAGGACCTGATCATCAGCGGCGGCTACAACGTCTATCCGGCCGAGATCGAGGGCTACATCAACGATATGCAGGGCGTGGCCGAAAGCGCCCTGGTGGGCGTGCCGCATCCGGACTTTGGCGAGGTGGGGGTGGCGGTTGTGACCGCCAAGCCAGGCGCCACCCTGCAGCCGCAAGCCATCATCGCCGCGCTCAAGGCCAAGCTTGCCAACTTCAAGATTCCGAAGAAGTGCTACGTGGTGGCCGAGCTGCCACGCAACACCATGGGCAAGGTCCAGAAAAATCTGCTGCGCGAGCAATACAAGGGCGAATTCACCTGATCAACCCGTGACAAGTGGCCATGACAAAAGACCGCTTGTGCGGTCTTTTGTCTTTGGGAGCCTTCAGCGCAGCACCAGCACTGGCGTGTGGCAATGGGTGAGGACCTGCTGGGTTTCGCTGCCCAGCAGCAGGCGCTTGACGCCCCTTCGGCCATGCGAAGCCATGACCACCAGGTCGGCCTTGTGTTTTTTGGCGACTGAAATGATGGCTTCTGAGACGACATCCGATTTGGCCGTGAGCGTCTTGCAGCGTACGCCCTTGGCTGTGGCCGACTTTTGCACCGCTGCCAAGTTGTCGATCGCGGCATCGGACCACTGCTTTTCGATGCGGCCGATCTCTTCGGCGCTCAGGGGGATGCTGCCCTCAAAATAGGTTTGGGGATAGCGTGGAACCACCTTGAGTGCGAACAATTCGGCACCGCAGGTGGCGGCCAGCTCGATGGCGCTGGTGACCGCTTTCCTGGACAGGCTGGAGCCATCGGTGGCGACAAGGATGCGTTTGTACATGATGCTTTCCTCGAAAGTGATGGGGTGATGCCAGCTTAGGTTGATCGGCTGTTCGAGGGCTTGATGCAGGTCAAGAAGGTCTTGCGCCTCATCGCCTATCTTCGAGACATGACTTCCGTCAATCTTTCTCATGCCTTGTCTCCCGGGATGAATCTTGTCGCTGCCGATGAAGAGCGCCTGGGTTTGCTCGATGATCCGCTGGAGTGGTCGCGATTTAGCCAGATCGACCCGCAGCATGAGGGGTGCTGGACCTCCAGTGTGGTGTTCGAGGGCATGCACTGTGCGGCGTGTGCGATCACCATCGAAGACACCTTGTTGCGTCTGCCCGGCGTTCGGTCGGTGCAGGTCAGTGCGGCCAGCCACCGGGCAAAGGTGGTCTGGTCGGCACAAGAGACCCGACCTTCACAGTGGATGCAGGCCAGCGCCACGGCAGGCTATAGGGCACTGCCCGCCAACGACGCCCAGGCCCACGAACTGCGCCGCAAAGAGGCACGCCGAATGCTCTGGCGTGTTGCCGTGGCGGGCCTGTGCATGATGCAGGTGATGATGTACGCCACACCGGTCTATGTGGCCGAGCCCGGTGACATCACGCCCGACATGTTGCAGTTGCTGCGCTGGGCCAGTTGGGTGCTCTCCTTGCCGGTCATGCTCTTTTCATGTCGGCCGTTTTTCGCGGCGGCATGGCAGGACCTGCGCCATCGGCGCATCGGTATGGACATGCCGGTGGCCATTGGCATGCTGGGCACCTTTGTGGTCAGCAGCCTGGGGACTTTTGAGCCGCAGGGGCCCTTTGGTGCCGAGGTGTATTTCGATTCGCTGACGATGTTCGTCTTCTTCCTGCTGATGGGGCGCTGGATGGAGTTGCGCATGCGTGATTGCACGGCAGGTGCCCTGGAAGCGGTGCTCAATCGACTGCCTGACAGCGTCCGCAGACGCACCGCCGAAGGGGGATGGGAACGGGTGTCGATCCGCCGTCTGACTGTGGGTGATGTGGTGCAAGTGCTGCCTGGCGAGGCCTTCCCCGGCGACGGTACCGTGCTGGCCGGTCAGACACAGGTGGATGAGGCGCTACTGACCGGGGAGTCCCGGCCCCTCGATCGTCGGGCAGGCGATGCCGTGATTGCGGGCAGCCATAACCTGGGTGGGCGCGTCGAGGTGCGGGTGGACCAGGTGGGGGCAGCGACACGCTATGCCCGTATCGTGGCCTTGATGGAAAGCGCCTCCATCCACAAGCCCGCTGTCGCCGAGCTGGCCGATCGACTGGCCAAGCCTTTCCTCTTGGGCGTCCTGCTGGCGGCAGCCGCTGCCGCGATGGCGTGGTGGCCGCAAGGGCCGGGACACGCCATCATGGTGGCGGTGGCCGTCTTGGTGGTGACTTGTCCCTGTGCGCTGTCTTTGGCCACCCCGGCGGCCATGCTGGCCGCTGCGGGTGCGCTCGCCAGAAGCGGTGTGCTGGTCCGCAGACTGCAGGCCTTGCAGAGCCTCACCGAGGTCGATACGGTGGTGTTTGACAAGACCGGGACGCTCACGCTCGACAGTTTCAGTGTGGCGGCCTTGCACACGCGTCCAGGGGTCTCCGAGCACGACATCTGGCTTCTGGCTGAGCGCATGGCCATGCAGTCGCTGCATCCGGTTTCGCGCGCGATGGTGGCCCAGGCCCGCCAGCGTCGCGCAGCCTGGGGGGACGACCGTGATTTGCCTGCATGGCCCCAAGGCTGGACTGTTGCCGAGCACCCGGGCAGGGGGGTGAGCGTGCAGGCACCTGCCGCTCAAGAGGGTCAGCACCAGTTTCGCTGGGGTTCTGCGCGGTTTTGTCAGGCACCTGCGCGAGCACATGAACGTCTCCAGGTCAGTCTGGCCGACGAGAGCGGCTGGCTGGCCAGCTTTGAACTGCAGGAGACTTTGCGACCTGAAGCTGCCGCCGTGGTGCGTGTCCTGCAGCAGCGCGGTCTGAATGTGCAGGTGCTTTCGGGTGACGCGCCATTGGCCGTGGCCCGGGTGGCAGCGTCTTTGGGCCTGCACGAGCACCGGGGAGGCTGTTCGCCACAGGACAAGCTGGAAGCACTTCAGTCGCTGCAAAGGCAAGGCCATCGCGTGGCCATGGTGGGTGATGGCCTGAACGACGGCCCGGTGTTGGCCGGGGCCGATGTGTCGTTTGCGTTGGGGCAGGCGCTGGCCTTGACCCAATCGCAGGCCGACATGGTACTGATGTCCGGACGCCTGCATGCGCTGACGCAAACCCTGGAGCGCAGCCACCAGACCCTGCGCGTGGTGCGCCAGAACCTGGCGTGGTCGCTCAGCTACAACGTGGCCTGCATTCCGCTGGCCCTGGCAGGCTGGCTGCCGGCCTGGGCGGCTGGTTTGGGCATGGCCCTGAGCTCCCTGCTGGTCGTGCTCAACGCGTTGCGGCTGTCTTCGGCCCTGCCATCGAACCTTGCGAAGAACTGAGGACCGATACCTGTGGACATTCTTTTTCTGCTCATTCCACTTTCGGTGGCACTGGTGTTTGTAATTCTTGGTGCCTTGTGGTGGGCCGTACATCGAGGGCAATTCGAAGACATCGAAGCCGAGGGTGAACGCATTCTTCGCAACGATTGATTTTCATCAAGTCGACCTTGTCGGGAAAACCCGAAACTCAAAGCGTCAATCATCAGCAAGAGGAAGAAATGAACTTTGCCAACATGCAAGCCTCTGTCTACAACGACAAAGTTGTACGACAGTTCGCCATCATGACGGTGGTGTGGGGCGTGGTCGGCATGCTGGTCGGCGTGATCATCGCCGCCCAGCTCACCTGGCCTGAGCTCAACCTGGGCATTCCATGGCTCAGCTATGGGCGTCTGCGGCCGCTGCACACCAATGCCGTGATTTTTGCGTTTGGGGGATGCGGTCTGTTTGCCGCCGCCTACTATGTGGTCCAGCGCACCTGCCATGTCCGCCTGTTCAGTGACAAGCTGGCGGCCTTCACTTTCTGGGGCTGGCAACTGGTGATCGTGCTGGCGGCCATTTCCTTGCCCCTGGGTATCACCAGTGGCAAGGAGTACGCCGAGCTCGAGTGGCCCATCGACATCCTGATCACTCTGGTCTGGGTCGCTTTCGCAGTGGTGTTTTTCGGTACTTTGGGGACACGCAAGGTGCGCCACATTTATGTGGCCAACTGGTTCTTCGGTGCTTTCATCATCGCCGTGGCGCTGCTGCATGTGGTCAACAGTGCGGCTTTGCCGGTGGGGGTCCTCAAATCCTATTCCGCGTATGCCGG
>CAYSIY010000187.1:0-4434 GCA_964431215.1 uncultured Limnohabitans sp. | reverse complement strand
CATTGCCGAACAACTTGGCGTGGAAGAGTCACAAGTCACCAATGAAAAAGCCTTTGTGGCCGATCTGGGTGCTGACTCCCTGGACACGGTGGAACTGGTGATGGCTCTCGAAGACGAGTTCGGCATCGAGATTCCCGACGAAGACGCCGAGAAGATCACCACGGTGCAAGCTGCGATCGACTACGCCAACAGCAAGAAGGCCTGACAGACGATGACCCGGCGCCGCGTTGTTGTCACGGGTTTGGGATGCATCAGCCCCGTGGGCAACACGGTGGCCGATGCCTGGTCCAACCTCCTTGCCGGCCAGTCCGGCATCGGTCTGATCAGCAAGTTTGACGCTTCGGCCCTGTCGTGCAAGATCGCGGGCGAGGTCAAAAACTTTGATCTGGAGTCCTATATCAGTGCCAAAGAGGCGCGGACCATGGACACCTTCATCCATTACGGCATCGCTGCCGCAGCTCAGGCTGTGCAGGACGCAGGTCTGGCCACGGGCGAGGCCCTGGGTGAAGAAGAGGCGACCCGCATCGGTGTGGTGATCGGCTCCGGCATCGGCGGTCTGCCGATGATCGAAGAGACCCACACCGAGTACGTCAACCGCGGTCCGCGTCGCATTTCCCCATTTTTTGTGCCGGCTTCGATCATCAACATGATCTCTGGCCATGTGTCCATGCGCTTTGGCTTCAAAGGCCCGAACCTGGCCGTGGTTACTGCCTGCACGACCGGCCTGCACAGCATTGGCGAGGCCGGCCGCCTGATCGAATACGGCGACGCCGATGTGGTGGTCGCCGGTGGTGCCGAATCCACCGTGTCACCGCTGGGCGTGGGGGGCTTTGCTGCCATGCGCGCCCTGTCCACCCGAAATGATGACCCGGCTGCGGCTTCGCGCCCCTGGGACAAGGACCGCGACGGTTTTGTGCTGGGTGAGGGCGCTGGTGTTCTGGTGCTCGAGGAGTATGAGCACGCCAAGGCCCGCGGCGCCAAAATCTACGCTGAACTGGCGGGCTACGGCATGAGTGCCGATGCCGGCCACATGACGGCCCCCAACATGGACGGTCCGCGCCGCGCCATGCTCAATGCCTTGCGCAATGCCGGCGTCAATGCCGATCAGGTCAACTACCTGAACGCGCACGGCACCTCCACCCCGCTGGGTGACGTGAACGAGACCAATGCCATCAAGGCCGCGCTGGGCGATCACGCCAAACGCATGGTGGTCAGTTCGACCAAATCCATGACGGGCCACCTGCTTGGCGGTGCGGGCGGCATCGAAAGCGTGTTCACTGTGCTGGCGCTGCACCACCAGAAGGTGCCGCCCACCATCAACCTGGTCAACCCGGACCCCGACTGCGATCTGGACTATTGCGCCAACACCGCGCGCGATCTGAAGATCGACGTCGCCGTCAAGAACAACTTTGGTTTTGGCGGGACCAACGGCACACTGGTCTTCAAGCGCGCCTGAAGCCGGAGCCGCCCCGTGCCAAGCGCCCCACCCGTGCATGTCCCGGTGGGGCGTTTTGCTGGGGGCTATCGCCTGCTCATGCTGCTGGCTTTGCTGGCCATCTTGCTGATCGGCTTTCTGGCCTGGCACTCGGGTTTGGCCCTGCAGGGCTTGTTGGCGCTTTGGCTCACCTGGTTGCTGGTGGTGCTGCTGGTCTGGCGGGTGGCTCCGCTTGAGGTGTTGCCCGAGGGCGAGCTGGGTTGGGACGGCGAGGCCTGGTGTTTTCGTGGCAACGGCGGAGCTCCTGAACCCGTGCATGTGCGGCTGCGCTGGGATGCGGGTCGTGCCATGTTGCTGGGCGTATCGGCAGAGCAGCCCAAGTGGCCGTTCGAGCGCTACACATGGCTGCAGGCATCGGAAATGCCTTTGCAGTGGCACGGTTTGCGCTGTGCCGTGCATGTTGGTGAAACGATTTAACCGGCCAGCGCTTGGGGTTATCTTGAGTCGCAGCCCGTTGGCCTTATCTTTCATGGATTGCTTGTGCCGATGAAGGAGTTTTCCGTGGTTCAACACATCCTGAAAAAAAGCGCAGTGCTTGCTGGCCTGATGGTGCTGCTGGGCACTGGGGGCGCTTTGTTGCTGCAGCCCTCGCCCGTCCATGCCCAGCAGACCCCGTCGTCAGCGGCAGCGCTGGTGCGTGGTTTGCCGGACTTTACCGAGTTGGTCGAGCAAGTCGGCCCCTCGGTGGTGAACATCCGCACTCTCGAAAAGGTCCGCCAGGCCGAGCCCGGCAGTGGCGGTCCCGACGAAGAAATGCAGGAGTTCTTTCGCCGCTTCTTTGGCGTGCCGTTGCCCAACATGCCGAGGCAGGCACCCCGGCAGAACCGTCCCCAGCCCGAAGAAGCGCAGCCACGCGGAGTGGGCTCCGGGTTCATTCTCACCTCGGACGGTTTCATCATGACCAATGCCCATGTGGTGGACGGGGCCGATGAAGTGGTGGTCACGCTGACCGACAAGCGCGAGTTCAAGGCCAGGATCGTCGGTGCCGACAAGCGTACCGATGTGGCGGTGGTCAAGATCAATGCCACGGGTTTGCCCGCTGTGAAAATCGGCGATGTGAGCCGGCTGCGGGTCGGTGAGTGGGTCATGGCGATTGGCTCACCCTTTGGCCTGGAGAACACCGTGACCGCCGGGATTGTCAGCGCCAAGCAACGCGACACGGGCGATTACTTGCCCTTCATCCAGACCGATGTAGCGATCAACCCCGGCAACTCGGGCGGGCCCCTGATCAATATGCGTGGAGAAGTCGTGGGCATCAACAGCCAGATTTATTCACGTTCCGGCGGCTTCATGGGCATTTCCTTTGCGATCCCGATGGACGAGGCCACCCGGGTGAGTGAGCAGCTTCGTGCCAATGGCCGTGTGACACGAGGGCGCATCGGGGTGCAGATCGACCAGGTGACCAAGGAAGTGGCCGAATCGATCGGTCTGGGCAAACCGCAAGGTGCGCTCATCCGCGGGGTGGAAGAGGGCTCGCCAGCCGAAAAAGCAGGCATTGAAGCCGGAGACATCATCACCCGCTTTGATGGCAAGGCCATTGAGAAAGCCTCGGATTTGCCTCGCCTGGTGGGCAACACCAAGCCGGGTAGCCGTGTGGGTGTGACCGTGTTCCGCCGAGGCGCCAGCAAGGACCTGAGCATCACTGTGGCCGAGGTCCCGGCCGAGAGGACCGTGGCTCAAAAGACGGCCGAGGAACGCAAGAACACTGCAACGGCGCCGCTGGGCCTGGTGGTCGGCGAGTTGACCGACGCGCAAAAGCGCGAGATGCGTGTGCGTGGGGGGGTGCGCATCGAATCTGCCGCCGAGTCTGCTGCCCGGGCAGGGCTGCGCGAAGGCGATGTCATCCTCGCCATCGCGAACACCGAGGTGTTGGGTGTGCGTGATTTCGAGGCCATCATGGCGCGCGTGGACAAGAGCCGTCCGGTCAGTCTGCTGATCCGCCGTGGCGATGTGGCCCAGTACGTTCTGGTGCGCCCGGCGCGCTGATCGTCATTTGTCAATACCCCCTGCAGGCTCAGGGGGCTTTTGATCGATTGGCGGGTCCAACAGCCCCACGCAAAAATAATTTTCGGCACATGCCCTGCTTTTTTGAAGTTTGTATACGCTCACATCAATCCTGGCAGAGTGCATATTTAGTTAAAATTGGACACCTTGATCAATGATTGATGGCACCGGAGGCAGGTCTGGATTCACGATGTGGGATATGCCTGTATCGTCCACCGCTGATCCACAGATACCTCACAAGTTGTTCCATGAGCTTGTTGCGGAATTGTGGATAAGTTGTTGAAAACAATCCTGTTGTGAACTCGCAACGACCTGCGCCTGGCGATTTCGGGGCTGCTGGAAGTGGGCAATTTGCCTACAATGAAGTCCCAACCATCGCAGTTGCCATAGATTGTTGGTTCAGGGCGCGTCATCATCCGACGCGCCCTTTTTTCTTGTGTGAATCAGGCATTCACAAGCACTTGCAAGACCTCGTTGATGAATCACATCCGGAATTTTTCGATCATTGCGCACATCGACCATGGCAAGTCGACGCTTGCCGACCGCCTGATCCAGCGCTGTGGCGGTCTGGCCGAACGCGAGATGGAGGCCCAGGTGCTCGATTCGATGGACATCGAAAAAGAGCGGGGCATCACCATCAAGGCGCAGACGGCTGCACTGCAATACACCGCCAAGGACGGGCAGGTCTACAACCTCAACCTGATCGACACCCCCGGGCATGTGGACTTCTCGTATGAAGTGAGCCGCTCGCTGTCGGCCTGCGAAGGGGCATTGCTCGTGGTCGATGCCAGCCAGGGCGTGGAGGCGCAAACGGTGGCCAACTGCTACACCGCGCTCGACCTGGGCGTCGAAGTGCTGCCGGTGCTCAACAAGATGGACTTGCCACAGGCCGATCCCGAGACGGCCAAGGCCGAGATCGAAGACGTGATCGGTAT
>CAYSIY010000186.1:0-4440 GCA_964431215.1 uncultured Limnohabitans sp. | reverse complement strand
AACGTGAGCGACTTCGACCCGGCCCAGGATGCCGTGCCCGACGCGCAACTGCTGGAGATCGACCGCTACGCCCTGGCCCGCGCCGCTGAACTGCAAGCCGAGATCCTGCGCCACTTTGAGGTCTACGAGTTCCACCCGGTGGTGGGCAAGCTGCAGGTCTACTGCTCCGAAGATCTGGGCGCGTTTTATCTGGATGTGCTCAAGGACCGCCTCTACACCACCGCGCCCAAGAGCCTGGCCCGACGCAGCGCACAGACCGCCTTGTGGCACATCACCCACGCCATGCTGCGCTGGATGGCGCCCTTCCTCTCTTTCACCGCCGAGGAAGCCTGGAAGAGTTTCGGCACGTCGGAATCCATCTTCTTCGAGACCTTCAGCGATCCGGGAACGCCCGATGCTGACTTGCTGGCCAAATGGTCACGCATTCGCGAAATCCGGGACCAGGTCAACAAGGACATCGAGACCGTGCGTGCAGAGGGCCGGATCGGTGCCTCCCTGCAGGCCCACATCACCGTCACGGCCCCTGCCGCCGACCATGCGCTCCTGGCCAGCCTGGGCGATGACCTGAAGTTCGTGTTCATCACCTCGCAAGTCACGCTGCAGGCCGGTGACGCCCTGACCGTGCAGGTGGCCGTGAGCGAGGCGCTCAAGTGCGAGCGTTGCTGGCACTACCGCGACGATGTGGGCCATGACGCGAGCCACCCCACGCTGTGCGGCCGCTGCACCAGCAACCTTTTTGGCGCGGGTGAAACCCGCACGGTGGCCTGAACATGCGCCGAGGCAAAATCCATTCGTCGGGCAGCAGCTGGCTGCTGTGGATCAGCATCGCGGCGCTGATCGCGGTGCTGGACCAGTTCACCAAGGTGCTGATCCTGGGCAGCTTCCGTTACGGCGAGAGCCTGCCCATCACCTCGTTCTTCAACCTGGTGCGGGTGCACAACCCGGGGGCAGCGTTTTCGTTTCTGGCCGATGCGGGCGGCTGGCAACGCTGGTTTTTTACCGGGCTGGGCATCGTAGCGGCGCTCTTCATGGTCTGGATGCTGCGGGCGCACACGGGCCAGCGCCTGTTCTGCACCGCCATCAGCTTCATCCTGGGGGGTGCCGTGGGCAATGTGATCGACCGGCTGCTGCACGGTTATGTGGTCGACTTCCTGGACTTTTACTGGGGTCGCTGGCATTTTCCGGCTTTCAATCTGGCCGACAGCGCCATCACGCTGGGCGCGATCCTGCTGATCCTGGACGAACTGCTGCGGGTGCGGCGCGGGCGTTGACCCCCACCCCAGGCCTGCGGACAATGCGCTCATGAACAACCCAACACTCGACCTCACCTCCTTGCGGCAGGCCCTCAGCTCGCTCGAGGATGGACTGGAAGTAGTGCGCGATACCGACTGGTTCAACCGGCAAAACGAGAAGGTCCGCAACACCCTGATTGCGGGCGTGATCCAGAACTTTGAGTTCGTCTACGAGATCAGCACCAAGATGCTGCGCAGGCGGCTGGAAATGGACGCTCTGAATCCCGCTGAAGTCGACTTCGCCAACTTTCGGGATGTGCTGCGGATGGCCGCCGAAAAAGGGCTTATCCAGAACGTACAAGCCTGGTTTGGCTACCGGCAAATGCGCAACATCACAGCGCACACCTACGATCACCAAAAGGCACAGCAAGTCTATGAAGGTACGCAAGCCTTCATGCAAGACGCCCGCGCCCTTCTGGCCAAACTCGAAGATGCCCAACACTGACACTCTTGTGGACCTGAGCCCGCAGGAATTAGCCACAGTGCACCACATCCTGGCGCAGCATGTGCCCGGGCGAGAGGTTCGCGTGTTCGGCTCACGAGCCCGAGGGCACGCCAAGCCCTATTCCGATCTGGATCTGGTGCTCATGGGTGCAAGCCCTTTGCCTCTGACCACACTGGGTTTGCTCAAGGAAGCATTTGCCGAATCCGACCTGCCCTGGCGTGTCGATCTGGTGGACTGGGCCAGCACCGCACCCGAATTCCAGCGGCACATTGCCGAACACAGCTTGCCCTTGCCCATGGAGCCGTCCCCTGCCCCATTGGGTCAACTCGGGTAAGCTCTTGCCCCTGCCTATCCCATTCGCGGAGATACCCCATGCCCGGACTGCTGAACAACATCGACCCCGACGGCCTGCTCGAATTTTCGGTGGTCTACACCGACCGGGCGCTCAACCACATGTCCAGGCGCTTCGGTGGCGTAATGACCGACATCTCGCGCATGCTCAAGCAGGTTTACAAGGCCCGCTCGGTGGTGCTGGTGCCCGGCAGCGGCACCTTTGGCATGGAATCGGTGGCACGCCAGTTCGCCACCGGCCAGCACGTCATGGTGCTGCGCAACGGCTGGTTCAGCTTCCGCTGGACGCAGATCTTCGAGATGGGCCAGATCCCGAAAAGCCACACCGTGCTCAAGGCGCGGCGCACCGGCGAAGGCCGCGAAGCGCCCTGGACCCCCGCCCCGATCGACGAAGTGACGGCCGCCATTGCCCGCGAAAAACCCGCCGTGGTCTTTGCCCCGCATGTGGAGACGGCCGCCGGCATGATGCTGCCCGACGACTACCTCCAGGCCGTGGCCGATGCGGTGCATGCGGTGGGCGGCCTGTTCGTGCTCGACTGCATTGCGTCGGGTGCGATGTGGGTGGACATGCGGGCCACCGGCGTGGACGTGCTGATTTCCGCACCGCAAAAGGGCTGGAGCAGCTCGCCCGCCTGCGCCATGGTGATGATGAGCGAACGCGCGCGCCAAGCCATCGACGCCACCACCAGCACCACCTTTGCGATGGACCTCAAGAAGTGGCTGCAGGTGATGGAAACCTACGAGGGCGGTGGCCACATGTACCACACCACCTTGCCCACCGACGCCCTGCAGCGGCTGCAACAGGCCATGCTGGAGACCGAGGCCTACGGCTTTGACAAGGTGCGCGATGAGCAGATCGCCCTGGGCCAGGCGGTGCGCCGTCTGCTGCGCGAATACGGTTTTGCCAGCGTGGCGGGGCCGGGCTTCGAAGCCCCGGGCGTGGTGGTGAGCTACACCACCGACCCCGAGCTCCAGAACAGCAAGAAGTTTCTGGCCCAGGGCCTGCAAACCGCTGCCGGCGTGCCACTGCAATGCGACGAGCCCGCCGATTTCTCCACCTTCCGCATCGGCCTCTTTGGACTGGAGAAGTGGCACCACATCGAGCGCACCCTGGGGCATCTGCGCTCTGCCCTGGAGGTCGTCGCCCCGAGGCAAAAACTGGCCGCCTGAACACCGCCGTGCGCAACCGCACATCCCCCAGGGGCAAGCGGTGCGGCAGTTCACTGAGGCAAAAGTGCGTTTTGCCTACATTGACTTTCCGCCCGGACAGGGCGCAACCCGACGGGGCTCCCGTGATGGTTGCGGATCCGGGCTTTCAACTCTCGGAAAGTCAGCATGAAAACGCCACACCTCCTCTTCACGGCCGCCCTGACCACACTGGCCTGCAGCCTCAGCACCTCCCTCATGGCACAAAACCCACCCGCCAAGACACGTGAACAGGTCCGGCAGGAACTGATGGACGCCGTGCGCACCGGCAACATCCCCTGCAACGACGATTCAGGCCGATTGATGCGCGAGGTCTATCCCTCGAACTACCCCCAATCGCCCGCCGCAGACGCCAAGACCCGCGAACAGGTCCAGCAGGAGTTGCAGGAAGCGATCCGCACGGGCAATGTTCAGTGCAACAACGACAGCGGCATGCTTGAACGCGAGGTCAATCCCTCACGCTATCCGGCCGCACCCGAGGCCCCCGGAAAAAGCAGGCAGCAGGTTCAGCAGGAATTGCGTGAAGCCGTGCGCACCGGCAATCTGCCGGCCAACGACGAGTCGGGCCGCCTGCTCAGGGACGTCAATCCCGGCCTGTACCCGAACCGTTGAGGGGGCCGGCCTCAGAGCGTCAGGACGGTGCAGCCGGTGGTCTTGCGGGCTTCGAGTGCACGGTGCGCCTCCTGCACCTGCGCCAGCGGGAAGGTCTGGTCGATGTGGATCTTGACCTTCCCGGACAACACCACCTCAAACAATTCATCGGCCATGGCCTGTGTGCGCTCGCGGGTGGTGATGTGGGAAAACAGGGTCTGGCGCGTGACATAAATCGAGCCCTTGGGGCCGAGAATGCCGGGCGCAAACGGGGCCACCGCGCCCGAGGCATTGCCAAAGCTGGCCATCAGGCCAAAGGGGCGCAGGCAATCGAGTGATTTGTCCCAGGTGTCCTTGCCCACCGAGTCGTAGACCACCTTCACACCGGCACCGCCCGTGATCTCCTTGACCCTGGCGGCAAAGTCTTCGGTGCTGTAGTTGATGCAGAACTCCGCGCCGTTGTCGCGCGCGAGCTGGCATTTGGCATCGCTGCCGGCCGTGCCGATCAGGCGCAGGCCCAGGGCCTTGGCCCACTGGCAGGCGATCAGGCCCACA
>CAYSIY010000185.1:0-4445 GCA_964431215.1 uncultured Limnohabitans sp. | reverse complement strand
ACGGGTGACATCGTCAAGGTCAAGGTGCTCGAAATCGACGTGGCCCGCAAGCGCATCAGCCTGAGCATGCGCACCGACGCTGCGCCGGCCAGACGCGATGGCCCCCGCGACAACAAGTTTGAAGGGGCAGGGCCAGGCCAGCGCCAGCGGGGCGGCGGTGGATACACCTCCCCCCCGGCAGCCAGCACAGGCTCGGCCATGGCCAGTGCTTTTGCCAAGCTCCAAGGCCTCAAGCGCTGACGCTCACTTGTCATCAAATTCGATCCATAATGAATCCGATTTTGATGACTGGAGACCCGGATGCGTACCACCGTGACCATTGACGATGCGCTCTACCAACGGGCGCTGGAGTTGGCCGAACCCAGCATGGACAAGGCCGACCTGTTCCGCGAAGCCATCAAGGCCTTTGTCCGTATCCAGGCCGCCCATCGCCTGGCGGCCTTGGGGGGGGAACAAGCCGACATGGCAGACATTGCACGACGTCAACCCGAGCCCGCCCAATGAGCGGGGTGCTGGTGGACACCTCCGTCTGGGTGGACCACTTTCGTCGTCGCAATGCCGTTCTGGTTGACCTTCTGCACAAAGATCGGGTGCTGATCCACCCCTGGGTGATCGGTGAAATCGCCTGCGGCACACCCCCCAGGCGCAGTACAACCTTGGCCGATCTGGCCTCGCTTGCGCCCGCCACACAAGCCAGCCCCTCCGAGGTGCTGGACTTTGTTGAACGCGAACATCTGTTTGGCCTGGGCTGTGGCTGGGTCGATATGCATCTGCTCACGGCCACTTGCCTGACCCCCAACTGCCAGCTCTGGACCTTGGACCAGCGCCTTGACGCCCTGGCCCAACGCTTTGGGCGTGCCTTTGGCAGCCTGAGACACTGACGCCATGACCCCAAGCCTCAAAGCCCTCCACATCCACGCCGGCCCCAAAGCCCTGGCCCACATCCGCGAGCATGGCTTGCGACCCGAGCACATTGGCGTGATTCCTGGTGCCGCCGGCGGCCCCAAGGGGCTGATCCTGGGGCCACTGGACCGCTTCATCTTTGGCCAGTGGCTGACCCAAAGCCAGCAGCCTGTGGACCTGGTGGGCGCATCGATTGGCGCGTGGCGCATGGCCACCGCCTGCCTGAATGACCCGGTGGCCGCGTTTGAGCGGCTGGAGCACGACTACATTCACCAGCACTACGAAGTGCTGCCGGGCAAAAAGCGCGTCACGGCAGAGCAGGTGAGCGAGGCCTTTGGCCAAAGCCTGCAGGCCTTTTATGGCGGGCGTGTGCAGCAGGCCCTCAGCCACCCGCGCTACCGCCTGCACATCGTCACCTCGCGCGGGCGGCACATCCTGCACCGCGAGCACCCTGTGGCGACGCCGCTGGGCTATGCCGGGGCCTACCTCAGCAACGCCCTAAGCCGCCGGGCCTTGGGCGGCTGGCTGGAGCGGGTGGTGTTTTCTGCACAAGGCGCGGCCTTGCCTTTTGACGCGCAAGACTTTCGCACCCGCGCCGTGGTCTTGACCGAGGGCAATTTCATGCCCGCCTTGCAGGCCAGCTGCGCCATCCCGTTTGCCCTGAAAGCCGTGCACGACATCCCCGGCGCACCCGCTGGCGCGTATTGGGACGGCGGCATCACCGACTACCACCTGCACCTGAACTGGACCGCGCCCGAGAATACCCACCCCGAAAATGGCCAAGGCCCTGAACGCGCCATCGTGCTGTACCCACACTTTCAGCACAAGGTGGTGCCCGGCTGGCTCGACAAAGCGCTCAAGTGGCGACACCGCGCGACCGCGTTCTTGGACCACACCATCGTGCTGGCCCCCAACCCCGAGTGGGTCAAAACCTTGCCAGGCGGCAAACTGCCCGACCGCACGGACTTCATGAGCTATGACCGCGATTTGGCGGGGAGGGTGAAGGCGTGGAACGCGGCGGCCAGCGCGGCACAGCAGATGACGGATGAGTTTGGGGAGTGGGTAGTACGTGCACATATTGATGAAATCAAATTGCTTTGATCTGAAAAACTGGATCGAGGTTAAGGTGATGGATTCAGGCACTCAGAAAAAAATACAACGGGGAGCTGGGACATGAAACGCAGGAATGTTTTAGTTGCATTTGCAAGTGGGATGACCGGAACTACTGGTTTTGGTTTTCCCGTCTGTACTGATCGTGTGAATGAGGTATGTAACGTCACTCGTTTGTACAGCGCGCAGATGAAAGATTTGGTTGTGATTCGAGACATTCAGGATCTTCAGCGAGTCCTGAAGTCAGGTTTATCCAAGATCAGCATTGGTGGTGGACGGTACAGCATGGGCGGGCAAACGGCCATCACTGGCGGTGTTCAAGTAGATATGAGAAGCCTGAATCAGTTGGTATGGCTGAATGCTCCTCAAAAATTAGTTCGTGTTCAGGCAGGGATGCGCTGGCGGGATTTGCAAGAGATCCTTGATCCTCTGGATTTATCTGTGCAAACCATGCAAAGCTACGCCAATTTCACGGTTGGGGGATCGGTATCAGTCAACTGCCATGGGCGGTACGTTGGTCACGGCCCAATCATCAACTCCATTCGTTCAATGCAACTGGTATTGCCTGATGGACAAGTATTGGAGGTCAATCGCAACAACAACACTGAGCTTTTTCATGCAGCGGTGGGGGGCTATGGCGCAGTTGGTGTGATCACAGAAGTGGAGTTGTTTGTCGATGAAAATTTTGCAATTGAACGGAACAGCCAAAGTATTCCGATCCATGACTACGCCGATTGGTTCCAAGAGAAAATTCAAAATGACGAAACGGTTTTATTGCATAACGCAGATTTGACGTTACCGTACTTCGATCGCCCTTTTGCTGTGACTTGGCGAAGAACCCCAAAATCTGTGAACGTGCCTCAGCACTTAAGGTCTCAAGGAAAAAAGGATGCCGTAATGCAAACGGGTATCTGGGCGATGACTGAATTGCCTCAGGGGCACCGACTGAGATCCATTGCTCAGGAATCTCAAAAATCACCAATAGTTGTATGGCGCAATTACGAAGCAAGTCTTGATGTCAACGAATTGGAGCCCAGAACAAGACGTTTTTCGACTTACGTTTTGCAAGAATACTTTGTGCCAGTTTCAAATTTTTCACCCTACGTGCGTGAACTTTCTAAACTGATGCAACAGGTAGGGCGTGACACGTTGAATATTTCCATTCGCCATAGCAAAGCGGATAAAAACTCGCTGATGTCTTGGGCGCATGAAGATGTCTTTTGCTTTGTCGTTTATTACAAGCAACGGATGAATTCAAATTCTGAAATATCCGTACAGCAATGGACACGTGCCATGATTGGCTTGGCACTGCGGTATGGCGGCACTTATTACTTGCCTTACCAGCCTCACGCAACACAACAACAATTCGAGCAGGCCTATCCGAATGTGCAGACATTGCGAAAACTACGCAAAACACTTGGCGCAGCTCGCATGAGCAACATGATGTGGGATCGCTATCAAGTTTAGGGCGAACCTAGGCGGGCTAACCAGCTTCATCCAAACCATGAACAGCAAAAACCTTCTTTGCCAAATCGATGCGAACGGTTACGATAGTCAGGCTGTTTTAATACTTGCCAAGATGCGCTCGGCAGCCTCATTCAGCATCTTGTCGCGCGAGAATACCTTTGAACAAAATTCAATCTGTTGAAGCATCCAATCGCGCTTCCTTGGTGGTATTTCCCCCCCCCCTTGGAAATGAAAATATTAGTAGCATGGAACAACGTAGCATAAGGGTGCGGTGTGGGTCGCCATGCTTTCGTTGTTGTTTCGTGCCGTACAACCTGATTTAGAATTTCATAAATCTCGCCATAGATTGTGTCGACGCCAACATTTGTTAGCTCTAGCTTCTTTGAAAGGAGTGAGGCGAGGGTGGTCCATGGGAATGGATGCTCTTCAATAGCGACCGCGTGTCGAGCATACTGAATCGCCAAATCAATATTTTCCGCCTGCGTCAGCAATGCTCTCTGCTCCCAGTACCGAGAATTCCATTGCCAAGCCTCGCGGGCTTGACTGAAGAATGTTCCTGCAAATGTGCCTAGCAATGGTCTTGCGACTTGTTCTGCGCTGAATAGGCGCGCAGCGAGCTTCGCCTCAGGGGTTCTCGAAATTGTTGCACGCCTATTAACATACGGAGAGAGTGCCACGGCGAGCATCGAGAATATCTCCAAGAGGAGCGCTTGTTTTTCCCTTGCTAGCATATGCAGCAATCTATCTGCAATCACAGGGTTCAATGGCAAAACATAATCACCATCATCCGCATAGGTTAATGGCAGCGGGCAGTCCAATTCCAGTTGATCATTAAGGCCAGCGTTTTGGTATGCTTTTTCAAGAATTGGATAAGACACACCTCCTGGGTAGCAGTGTTCAGCAAGTGCTGCGTATCCGTCCGGCGAACCCCATCCTGCATGTGGCCTGACTGTGATGGGTCGGTG
>CAYSIY010000184.1:0-4469 GCA_964431215.1 uncultured Limnohabitans sp. | reverse complement strand
CAGGATGTCATTGCGCTGCTGGTAAATGACCTTGCGCTGGTCGTTGGAGACATCGTCGTATTCCAGCAGCTGTTTGCGGATGTCAAAGTTGCGCGCCTCGACCTTGCGCTGTGCACTTTCGATGCTGCGGGTCACGATCCCGGCCTCGATGGCCTCGCCTTCGGGCATCTTGAGGCGATCCATGATGGCACGCACACGGTCACCCGCAAAAATGCGCATGAGCGGATCGTCCAGGCTCAGATAAAAGCGCGAAGAACCCGGATCGCCCTGGCGACCGGAGCGACCGCGGAGCTGGTTATCGATGCGGCGGGATTCGTGACGCTCTGTGGCGATGATGCGCAGACCGCCCGCAGCCTTGACCTGCTCATGGGTTTTTTTCCATTCCTCACGCAATGCAGCAATGCGCAGCTCACGCTGCTCCTCACTGAGGGACTCATCGGCCTCGATGGCCTGCACGTCTTTCTCGATGTTGCCGCCGAGCACAATGTCGGTGCCACGGCCGGCCATGTTGGTGGCGATGGTGATCATGCCGGGGCGCCCGGCCTGGGCCACGATGTCGGCTTCGCGTGCGTGTTGCTTGGCGTTGAGCACCTGGTGTTCGAGCTTGGCCTGGGTGAGCAACTGCGAGATCAGCTCGGAGTTTTCGATGGAGCTGGTGCCCACCAGCACCGGCTGACCGCGCTCGTGGCACTCGCGGATGTCGGCAATGGCTGCGGTGTATTTCTCCTGAGCCGTCTTGTAGACCCGATCAAGCTGGTCTTCACGCAGGCTCTTGCGATTGGGCGGGATCACCACGGTTTCGAGGCCGTAGATTTCCTGGAATTCATAGGCCTCGGTGTCGGCTGTGCCGGTCATGCCACCGAGCTTGCTGTAGAGGCGGAAGTAGTTCTGGAAAGTGATCGAGGCCAGGGTCTGGTTTTCGGCCTGAATCTGCACGCCCTCCTTGGCCTCTACCGCCTGATGCAAGCCATCGCTCCAGCGGCGGCCGGACATCAGGCGTCCGGTGAATTCGTCGACGATGACAATCTCACCGTTTTGCAAAACGTAATGCTGATCGCGGTGATAGAGGTGCTGTGCACGCAGCGCCGCATTGAGGTGGTGCATCAATGTGATGTTGGCCGGATCGTAGAGACTGGCCCCCTCGGGAATGAGACCCATCTGGGCGAGCACCTGCTCGGCTTTTTCATGCCCCTGCTCGGTCAGGAACACCTGGCGGGATTTTTCGTCCACGGTGAAGTCACCCGGGGTGATGATGCCTTCGCCGGTGCGCGGATCGGCCTCACCGATCTGAACCGTCAACTGCGGTACCACCTGCCGGATCGCCAGGTACATGGCGGTGTGGTCTTCGGCCTGACCGCTGATGATCAGGGGCGTGCGGGCCTCATCGATCAGGATGGAGTCGACCTCGTCCACGATGGCGTAATGGAGCTGACGCTGCACACGGTCCTGCGGCTCGTAGACCATGTTGTCGCGCAAATAGTCGAAGCCATATTCGTTGTTGGTGCCGTAGGTGATGTCGGCGTTGTAGGCGGCCTGCTTGTCAGACCGCTGCAGCTGCGGCAGGTTGATGCCGACCGTGAGCCCCAGAAAGTTGTAGAGCCGCCCCATCCACTGGGCATCGCGGTTGGCCAGGTAATCGTTGACGGTCACCACATGCACGCCCCTGCCCGTCAGTGCATTCAGATACACCGGCAGCGTGGCGGTCAGGGTCTTGCCTTCGCCGGTGCGCATCTCCGCGATCTTGCCGTTGTGCAGGGCAATGCCGCCGACCATCTGCACATCGAAATGGCGCATTTTCATGACACGTTTGGAGGCTTCGCGCACCACGGCAAAGGCCTCGGGCAGCAGCGCATCGAGGGTGGTCCCCGCCGTCAGCCGGTCACGGAACTCCTGAGTCTTGGCCTTCAGGGCCTCATCGCTGAGCCCCTCCAGGCTCGGCTCCAGGGCATTGATGCGTTCGACCGTTTTGCGGTACTGCTTGAGCAAACGGTCGTTGCGGCTGCCGAAGATTTTGGTGAGGAATTGAATGGCCATGTCTTCACGGATGCGAAGCCCGTGCAGCCTACACCGCACGACGCAACCGTTGTCCTGTCGGGTTGTTGAGTCTTGCTGGCCGCCCCTGCAGGGCAGCGGCAACCAGCGCGACATTTTAGCGGCAGGACGGCCTGGCCCCGGACGATCCCGTCCGGGCCGGATCGCGCTGCCGGATAATCCAGCGACCGTGACACAAGCACAACGCCGCCACATTGCCATACCGCTGCTGGAAGCTGCCGGCGAGTCGCCAAACTGGGCAGGACTCGTCGAGCGCATGCAGGCGTCAAGCCGCCGTCTTGAGGCCATTCGGTCGCTGCTGCCGCGTCCTTTGCTTTCCTCGGTACAGGCCGGTCCTATCGAAGACGGGCATTGGTGTCTGCTGGTCAGCTCCAACGCGGTGGCCGCCAAGATGCGTCAACTGCTCCCGGCCCTGCAAGCACACCTGGCGTCGCGCGGACTGCCTGTCACGGGCATCCGCATCAAGGTCCAGGCGCGCAAGGGCTGAGACGTCGCACCTTTGCTTTTGCAAACACCCCTTCCAAACACTTTTTGGTTTCCTGAACCTGTCAGCGGTGACTCATTAACTAGCCCCGTTGCGGAGGCCAAGTCCGTGCGGTATGGACCAACGCCAGTACCCACACCTGATCACGCACCACCTCGTAAACCCATCGATAGTTTGCATTCGGAAAGATTTCTCGTGTGCCAGGCACTTGCCCCTGCCTGCCCATCAGTGGGTGTTCAGCCAAACGATTCGCCGCCTTGCCGAACACCTCATCCATGTCAGCAGCGGCGATCGGATTGTCTTGCGCAATGTAGTCGGCGATGTCCGCACGGTCCTGTTCGGCAGACGAGGCCCAGTGAACCTTCATGCCTTGGCATTGCTTGCGCTGGCCAACAGGCGGACACGACGTTCAGCTGCTCGTGCTTCTACCGCATCGGCACTGGCGTAATGCCCAGCAGCGATCTCGTTGCGCGCCTGGGTGACTTTACCGCGCAAGTAGTCGTCATACTCGCGCGATTCACGCTGGCGCTGCACAAAATCCCGCATCATCTCTCGCAGAATTTGCGACGCAGGGCGGTGACAAGCTTCCGCCTCTGCCATGAAGGCTTCGCGCAGATCGGACTCCAGTTTCATGGTGAAGACCGCTTCTTTGGGCATGGTGTACTCCTGCACTGTGCTTGCAAAGTATATACGTCGTCAGCATATTTTTACGGAAAAGCGCCTGGATTGACTGATTGTGAATGCCGAATTCTTGGCCGATGACGACCACCGCATTCAGTGAGAACAAAGAACGTTTTGAGGCCGGAAAAGGGCTGTTGTGGCGAAAAACCAGGGAGGGGAGGCCGGCACACGCAGCTTTGCGTAAGCCCTTGTGTTGATTGGGGAAAGCGACGGGCAAAAAAATGACCTGAGGCTTCAGGTCATGGGATGTGGTGCCGGTTGTCGGATTCGAACTGACGACCTACCGCTTACAAGGCGGGTGCTCTACCAACTGAGCTAAACCGGCGCGATGGGAATTCTAACCGTTCAGGTCTTTTGCTTTTGAAAACGCCTGCTCATTTCACACGCTTGAGTGCAGGTCGCTGCCCTGCAGGCGGCGTCGGGCTTGTCGGTGGTTCATCATCCGGCGCTGCCGATGCATCGGGGGTCGCAGACCCTGTGAACACGCCGTCCTGAACCGGAAAGGCCATGCCCTGCCCGTTTTCGCGGGCGTAGATGGCCATGACACGGCCCAGCGGCACCATGATGTCCCGCGGCTTTCCGCCAAAACGGGCCTTGAACTCGATGAACTCATTGCCCAGCTTGAGCGAGCTGGTCGCGTCATAGCTGATGTTGAGCACGATCTCGCCACTTTGCACGTATTCGCGTGGCACCTGGACTGTCTGATCGACCTTCACGGCCACATAAGGCGTGAAACCGTTGTCGGTGCACCACTCATAGAGTGCCCGAATCAGGTAGGGTCGCGTCGAAGGAAGATCTGCGTCCATCATGGCAAGCCACAGTTATTTGCGCATGACCTTTTCGGAAGGCGTCAGCGCCTCGATGTAAGCCGGACGGGAGAAGATGCGCTCGGCGTACTTGAGCAGAGGAGCGGCGTTCTTGGAAAGATCAATGCCGTAGTAGTCAAGACGCCAGAGCAGCGGCGCAATGGCCACGTCGAGCATGGAGAAACTCTCGCCCAGCATGTACTTGTTCTTGAGGAAGACCGGGGCGAGCTGCGTCAGACGGTCACGGATGTGAGAGCGGGCCTTTTCCAGCGCCTTGTCGTTGCCTTTGAGGGCACGGTTTTCCAGGGTGGAGACATGCGTGAACAGTTCCTTCTCGAAGTTGAGCAGGAACAGACGCACTCGGGCACGGTCGACAGGGTCACCAGGCATCAGCTGCGGATGCGGGAAGCGCTCGTCGATGTACTCGTTGATGATGTTCGATTCAT
>CAYSIY010000183.1:0-4534 GCA_964431215.1 uncultured Limnohabitans sp. | reverse complement strand
TCATGCAGCCGTAGGGCGTGCAGGGCCAAAAGCCGGGCATGCCGGTCATCAACGCCCCTGCGCTGGCGATGTGAAATCCGTCCACATCTTTGGCGGGGCTGATGGCCTCGATGACCTTTTGCGCGTCGATGTGCTCGGGCAGGGGCAACTGCACCAGGATGCCATGGATGGACGGGTCGTTGTTGAGGGCGTGCACACGCGCCAGCAGGGCGGCTTCGGTCATGCTGGCGTCGTACTTTTCAAGCACCGAATGCAAACCGCTGTCTTCGCAGGCCTTGACCTTGTTGCGCACATAGACCTGGCTGGCGGGGTTGTCGCCCACCAGCACCACGGCGAGCCCTGGCGTGACACCCCGGGCCTTGAGGGCCTGGGCGCGGGCGGCGACTTCGGTGCGCAGTTGTCTGGACAGGGCATTTCCATCGATCAGTTGGGCGGTCATGTTCGGTTCTCGAAAAGATCAATCCATGCAAAACGCCCGACAGTCGCGGGCGTTCGTCAGGGCTGAGGCAGAGTCAGGCTTTGGTCGCGTCCTTGCCCAAGGCAATCTTGAGCAGGTCGGCCACGGTATTGGCATTGAGCTTTTCCATGATGTTGGCGCGATGCGCTTCTACCGTTTTGATGCTGATGCCCAGGTCATCAGCGATTTGCTTGTTGAGCCGCCCGGCGACGATGCGTTCGAGCACCTGGGATTCGCGACCAGTGAGCTTGGACAAGAGGGCGTCACGGCTGGCGGCTTGCTGGGATTCGGCAAAGGCATCTCTGGCCTGGTCAAGCATGCGCTCGACGAGGGCCAGGAGTTCCTCTTCCTTGAAGGGCTTCTGGATGAAATCCATCGCGCCTTTCTTCATGGTGTTCACCGCCATCGGCACATCACCGTGGCCCGTGATGAAGACAATGGGCAATGGCGACTTGCGCTCGATCAAGCGGTCCTGCAGTTCGAGCCCGGTCATGCCGCCCATCCGCACATCGACGATGAGACAGGCCACCTCGCGCGGATCGAAACGGGCCAGAAAGGCTTCTGCCGACTCGAAGCAGCGCACCCGATAGTCCTTGCCTTCGAGCAGCCATTGCAGCGAATCTCGCACGGCTTCGTCGTCATCGACGACATAGACGCTGCCTTTTTTGGGAATCAAACTCATGGACGGACCTCTGAGGGTTTTTCAGTCAGGGCAGCGGCATGGACGGGAATCCAGAACGAGAACCGGCAACCGATGATTTCGTCGGCATTGTAGAGGTTCTGCGCTTCGATCCTGCCGGCGTGGGACTCGATGATGCTGCGGCAGAGGTTCAGGCCGATGCCCATGCCTTCGGCCTTGGTGGAGAAGAAGGCTTCATAGAGTCGATCCAGGGTTTCTGGGGGCAGTCCCTTGCCGGAGTCGGTCACCGAAAATTCGACCACCTCCTCACCTTCGTGTCGCCTGGGCACCACCCGCAACTCCACTTGGCGACGGTCGGCAGGGCGGTTGGCGTTGTCGATGGACTCGGCCGCGTTCTTCATCAGGTTGATCAGCACCTGTTCGATCAGGATGGGGTCGACCATGAGATGGGGCAGGCGGGCAGCCACGTAATGCGACAGGCGAACATGGCGACGGCGGAGCTCGATTTCTGCGAGTTCAATCGCTTCGGACACGATGGACATCACCTCGGAGGGCGTGCGGTTGGGTTCGCTGCGTTTGACGAAGCTGCGGATGCGCTGAATGATCTGACCGGCTCGTTGTGCCTGATGTGCGGTTTTATCCAGAGCCCAGAGCAGATCCTCTTGCCCGATCTGTTGGTTGCGGATGCGCGAGATCATTCCGGTGCAGTAATTGCTGATGGCCGTCAGGGGCTGGTTGAGCTCATGGGCCACGCTCGAGGCCATCTCACCCATGGTGATCAGGCGGCTCGCGGTCTGGGCACGCTCGGCCTGCTGTGCGGCCAGCTCTTCGGCCTTGCGGCGCGGCGTGATGTCGGTGGCAATGACCATCTGCGCCAATCGTCCATCGGCCCAGTTGAGATAGCGCGAGCGCACTTCCAGCCATTTTCCCAGTGCCGGGACAAAAACCTCGGCATTTTCCGCCAGGGCAGCGGTCAGAGGTTCGGTGGGCAGGCCGGCCAGAGCATCGACGTCTTCTGCACTGTCGGCGGCCGTGTAGGCGCCCGCCTGTGCCACCAGTTGCAGATGCCCCTCGGTGTCCTGATTGAACCATTGACGGTAGAGCTTGTTGGCAAACAGAAGCTCCTTGCTGCCCAGCGGTGCCACCGACACCGACGCATCCAGCGCTTCCAGCACGATGGTAAAGCGCTCATGCGAGCTGGCCAGTTGTTCCCGGATCCGATTGGGCTCGGTGATGTCGGTCATCGAGGTCATCCAGCCTGTCTGTTTGCCAGTGGCGTCGATCAGCGGAGACACGTACATGCGGGCATCAAACAGGCTGCCGTCCCGGCGTTTGACCCTGACCTGGAATCCGCCGGGGCTTTGCAAGCCTCTGAGCTCATCTTCCAGGCGTTTCGTGAGCAGCTCATGGTCCTGCTCGGGCCAGTAAGGGAAGGGCGCGGTGGACCCTACGAGCTCGGCTTCGCTCCAGCCGGTCATTTCGCAAAAGGCCGCGTTCACATAGGTGATGCGCCCCTGAAGGTCGAGCGCGCGCATACCGGTCAACATGGAGTTTTCCATCGCCCGGCGGAAGTTGGTCTCGGCGATCAGTGCTTTTTGTGCCTGCTGCCTGCGTCGGCTGTGCCGCCAGTTGGCGATCAACATCCAGGCGGTCATCATGCTCAGTGCGGCCACCAGCCAGAACTGTGCATTGCCCACCACGCCGGTCGATGTTCGCCAGGTCTGGGCGCGCAGCAGCAGGCCGTTGCCCACCGGTGAGACCGGCACCTGGTATTCGTTCGCTGCCGTTGCAGGCCATGGCAGTGGGCTCATGGATTGGCCGCGTTCAGGGATGGTCTGACCGGCAAGAAGCTGCCCCTCCGAATTGACCAGTGAAATGGCGTACTTGGCCAGGATTTCTGTGGGGATGCCGTATCGCAACAAGCCCTCCAGCGTGTACTCGGCCATCAGCACGCCATTGAACTGTCCCTTTTCGTTGGTCAGAGGCGTATGCAGCTGCAGCATGGGCAGTACGCTTTCCCGTTGTGTTTCGGGCTCGATCACGCCATAAATAGGCTGCATCAGATCGCGCGCGAGGCTGTAGTGCGTCTCGGTGTCGCCCAGTGGCAAGGCATCCCCCACGCGCAGCGGCGAGTGGTGCAACAGGTTGGAGACGCTGTGGGTCGAGAGAATCTGGCGACGCTCATCGACCCATGACAAGGCCTGGTATTCAGGGTACTGCTGGACCAGTGCGTCAGCCCTCACCGAGAACTGGTCCCTACGCATTTCCTGACTGGAAATGTCACGCGCTATGCGCATGATCTGCTCCTGGCGTTCGAGCAGACGCAGTCTCAGCCTTTGCTGGGCGTATTCGACGTCGCGACGCACGGCTTCTTGTTCGCGCGCGAGCTCTTCTCCCCGCAAGTACCAGAAAGCACTGGCAATGGCCGCCATGAACAGCACCACAGCGGCGACCGGTGCCAGGTTCGCGAAGCGATCCTGCCGACCGGGCGTCTGTTTTTGCCACCATTGCCGCCATGGCTTGGCGGCGCTGCTGGCGTTGGTGGAGCTTGATTCACGGCCTGCGTTCATGAGCCTTCCAGTTTAGGTGAGTTCGTACCACATCACGGCATGCCCTATATCGTAATGCGAAACGTGTAGGCACTATTTGAAAATTTGCAAAATATGTGCGAAACTGCTGCCTCATGTCTTTTCAATAACAGAGCAGGAGACCGTGCATGAGCGCCGCCAATCCCAACCAGCCCGTCCAGGATCTGGACACCCAGGAAACACGCGAATGGATGGATGCCCTGTCCGCCGTGATCGAAAAGGAAGGTGGCGAACGCGCCCACTTTCTGCTGGAACAACTTCTGGAACACGCCCGCGAAAACAGCATCGACATGCCGTTTTCGGCCACCACCGGTTACGTCAACACCATCGAGCCCACACAAGAGGCCCGTTGCCCAGGCAACATTGAAATCGAAGAACGCCTGCGCGCCTACATGCGCTGGAATGCCATGGCCATGGTGGTCAAGGCCAACCGTCATAACCCCGAAGACGGGGGGGACCTCGGTGGCCACATCGGCTCGTTTGCGTCGCTGGCCCACCTGTTCGGTGCCGGTTTCAACCATTTCTGGCATGCCGAGAGTGAAAACCATGGTGGTGATTGCCTCTTTATCCAGGGGCATGTGTCGCCGGGTGTCTATGCCCGCGCTTATCTGGAAGGCCGCTTGACCGAAGAGCAGTTGCTCAACTTCCGCCAGGAAGTCGATGGCAAAGGCCTGTCGAGCTATCCGCACCCCAAACTGATGCCGGAGTTCTGGCAATTCCCCACCGTGTCCATGGGCCTGGGGCCCCTCATGGCGATTTACCAGGCGCGTTTCCTCAAGTACCTTCATGCCCGTGGCATCGCCAACACCGAAAACCGCAAGGTCTGGGTGTTCTGCGGCGACGGCGAGA
>CAYSIY010000182.1:0-4577 GCA_964431215.1 uncultured Limnohabitans sp. | reverse complement strand
TTCTACCTGGCCATGCACGACCTGGAGATTCGCGGTGCGGGCGAGGTGCTGGGCGAAAACCAGAGCGGCAATATGATGGAAATCGGTTTCCAGCTCTACAACGAGATGCTGTCCGAAGCGGTGCGCAGCCTGAAAAACGGCAAGGAGCCCGATCTGCTCAATCCCCTGACGGCCACCACCGACATCAACTTGCACGCCCCCGCCCTGCTGCCGGGCGACTACTGCGGCGATGTGCACCTGCGCCTGTCGTTTTACAAGAAGCTGGCCACCGCCAAAACCAGCGACCAGCTCGACGCCCTGCTCGAAGAGCTGGTTGACCGCTTTGGCAAGCTGCCCCCACAGGCGCAGACCCTGGTGGACGTGCACCGCCTGCGCGTGCTGACCCAGCCCTATGGCGTCATCAAGGTGGACGCCGCCCCGGGCGTCATCCAGATCAGCTTCAAGCCCAACCCCCCCATCGACCCCATGGCCATCATCGGCCTGATCCAGAAAAACAAGCACATCAAGCTGGCGGGCAACGACAAACTGCGCATCGAGCGCGAACTGCCCGACCCCAAAATGCGGGCACAGATGGTGCGGGACATTTTGCGAAGTCTGGGACAGCCCAGGACAGCTTGAATGACGCGTCCTGCAGCGAACCGCGGCAGACGGCCAAGTGGGTCACGTATCGCGAAGGCTACGCAGACCATCGAGCTGTATCCAGCTGCGATCCTGCAAATTGGATGGGTCTGCAGAAAAACCGGCGGACAACTCCCGCGAAAAGGGGCAAACACTGCAAATGCGCAACATCGAACTCAAAAAATAGGGGCCTCCCGCTTGGAAACACCTGGCTTCTCAATTAGCATGCGCGAAGCCGGAGACGCAAGGTTTCCGGCGTCGAAACCCTTCCGAACAAAGGAAACATCCATGGCAACTGCAAAGAAAACCCCGGCCAAAAAAGCTGCTCCCGCCAAGAAAGCAGCACCGGCCAAAAAACCTGCAGCCCAAAAAGCTGCTGCTCCCGCCAAGAAAGTAGCCGCCAAAAAGGCCGCACCCGCCAAGAAAGCGGCCCCGGCCAAGAAGCGCACCCCCAACGCTGCCTTCATGAAGGCACTGACCCCGAGTGCCGCTCTGGCTGCTGTTGTCGGCGCATCCCCGCTGCCCCGCACCGAAGTCGTCAGCAAAATGTGGGCTTACATCAAGAAACACGGTCTGCAGGACGAAATCAACAAGCGTGCCATCAACGCCGACGAGAAGCTCAAGGCCATCTTCAACAAGGCCCAGGTCACCATGTTCGAAATGGCTGGTCTGATTGGCAAGCACCTCAAATGAGGTTTTGATCGCCCCACCAAAAACCCGCCAAGGCGGGTTTTTTTGTGGCCGGTTGCCTTGGGGTGGATTCAACGCTTTTGCAAAGCGGTCTGGCGGATCGCACCATGACAGCCAGCCGTGTGCCGGGGTTCAGGCCGCAGCCGTGCGACGGCCCACCCCCAACGCCGCACCCACGCTGAGCAGGAGCACCATTGCTGCCCCCATCAATGTGGCCGCATACCAGCCACGGTCCATGAAGACGCCGAAGATCAGTGGCGAGATGGCAAAGCCGACATCCAGACCCGAATAGACCAGACCGTAGACGCGCCCGGTCGCGCCCTTGGGTGTGGCCTTCTTGATCATCAGATCGCGGCTGGGTCCACCCACACCGACAGCAAAGCCGGTGGCAGCCAACACCGCCAGGGTGCCGTTCGCACCGAAAACACTGCTCGCGCACAGGGCCATGCACAGGGCCGCCACCGTCATGCATGCGGCGACCACACGATCACTCCAGCGGGGATAGCGCGCTGCCACAAAACCGCCAACCACCATGCCCAACGCACCGCAGAGCATGTAGGCCGTAAGCGTCATTGAGGCCTTTTCCAGGCTCACGGCCTGCAGCGCCTTGAGGATGGGCACCGAGAAGTTTTGCACCACAGCCAGGGTCATGGTGGACAGCAGGAAAAATGCAAAACACCACCAGACCACCGGCAAGCGCATGAAGGCCAGATCGGATGAAGCGCCCTGCCCCGGCTGTGTGCTGGGCCGCGGCGTGGTCAGCAGCAGGTCCTTGCGCAGCACCAGCAGCAGCAGGATACCGGCATAAAGCAGCGCAGCGGCCAGGTAGGCTGAGCGCCAACCGGCCAGCGCGGTGACGCCCAGGAGAAAGACCGGCGCTGCAGCCCAGCCCAGGTTGCCTGTGAGGCCATGCACGCTGAAGGCATAACCCAGTCGGGGGGTGGAGACCCGTTGGTTGAGGATGGTGAAGTCGACTGGATGGAAAGCACAGTTGCCCAAGCCTGCCAGAACTGCGGCCAGGAGCATGCCGCTGTAGCCGGTGGCACTTGCCGCGACCAGACAGGCCAACACAAACATCGCCACCGAAGCCCACATGACGGGACGGGCTCCCAAACGGTCCACCACGAAACCCGCCGAAGCCTGCCCCACGCCAGAGACGACGAAAAACAGTGTCGTCATCAGACCCAGCTCCGAGTAGGACCAGCCGAACTCCTGGATGAATACAGGAAACATGACCGGCAGCAGCAAATGCGAGAAATGCGAACTGGCGTGGGCCAGTCCTACCATGCCCATGACAGAGGCGTCCTGTCGAAGGGGCACAGGGGTTTCAAGCGTGGCGCTGGTCATTGACTCACCTGCAAAACAAAAAGGCCGCTGGCCGGAATGCGGGATCATACGTCCCCACATTCCGGCCCACATCCGGCCCACGGCCCGCAGGCGAGAAGGCGCAGCCCGCCTCTTCAGTCAGCCATGGGGCTGCCTGCGAAGTCGAATACGCCCGGGTTGCGCACCGGATCCACCGACACTGCGATGCGGGTCTTGGGCGGAAACTGGCCCTGAAGGAGCAACCTGGACAGCGGGTTCTCGATGCGCTGCTGAATGGCACGCTTGAGCGGCCGCGCGCCAAAGACCGGATCAAAACCGACCTTGGCCAGTTCAGCCAGCGCAGAGTCACTGACGTCCAGTTCCAGATCCATCCGGGCCAGGCGCTCTCGCAGGGCCTGCAGCTGAATCCTGGCAATCGCGGCAATGTGCTGGGCATCCAGGCCATGAAACACCACCGTCTCGTCGATGCGGTTGAGGAACTCGGGCCGGAAATGGCCCTTGAGCTCATCCCACACCGCGTCCTTGATGTCCTCATACGACTGCCCCACCATGGACTGGATCAGGTGCGAGCCGATGTTGGAGGTCATGACGATCACCGTGTTCTTGAAGTCCACCGTGCGCCCCTGGCCGTCGGTCAGACGACCATCGTCGAGCACCTGCAGCAGGATGTTGAACACATCCGGATGGGCCTTTTCCACCTCATCGAGCAGCAGCACCGAATAGGGTTTGCGCCGAACCGCTTCGGTCAAATAGCCGCCCTCCTCGTAGCCCACATAACCGGGAGGGGCACCGATCAGGCGGGCCACCGAGTGTTTTTCCATGAACTCGCTCATATCGATGCGCACCAGGTGCTCGGGCGAATCGAACAGGAAGTTGGCCAGCGATTTGCACAGCTCGGTCTTGCCCACACCGGTGGGGCCCAGAAAGAGAAAGGAGCCCGTCGGCCGATTCGGATCCGAGAGGCCCGAGCGCGAGCGGCGAATGGCGTTGGCCACGGCTTCAATCGCCTCGTCCTGACCCACCACCCGCTCGTGCAGCCTGTCCTCCATCTGCAGCAGCTTTTCGCGCTCGCCCTGCATCATCCTGGAGACCGGGATGCCGGTCGCCCGCGAAACCACCTCGGCAATCTCTTCGGCCCCGACCAGGGTCCGCAACAGGCGCGGTGTCTGGACATTGGCGTCCGACTCCTTGGCCTGCGCTTCCTTGAGGTGCTTTTCCAGCTCGGGCAGCTTGCCGTATTGCAGCTCGGCCACCTTGTTGAAGTCACCCTTTCGGGTGAGTTCCTCAATCTGCTGGCGCAGCTGGTCGATCTGCTCGCGCACCTGCTGACTGCCCTGGGCCTGGGCTTTTTCGGCGCGCCAGACTTCCTCCAGATCCGCAGCCTCTTTTTGCAATTTGACGATTTCTTCCTCGATCAAGGTCAAACGCTTTTGCGAGGCCTCGTCGGTTTCCTTGCGCATCGCCTCGCGCTCGATCTGCAACTGGATCAGGCGGCGGTCGAGCTTGTCCATGACCTCGGGCTTGGAGTCGATCTCGATCTTGATCTTGGCGGCCGCCTCGTCAATCAAATCAATCGCCTTGTCGGGCAGGAAGCGGTCGGTGATGTAGCGGTGGCTGAGTTCAGCGGCAGCGACGATGGCCGGATCGGTAATGTCCACCCCGTGGTGGACTTCGTATTTTTCCTGCAAGCCGCGCAGGATGGCGATCGTCGCCTCCACGCTGGGCTCTTCCACCAGGATCTTCTGGAAGCGGCGCTCGAGTGCAGCGTCCTTTTCAATGTACTTGCGGTATTCGTCCAGGGTGGTCGCCCCCACGCAGTGCAGCTCGCCACGTGCCAGCGCCGGCTTGAGCATATTGCCCGCGTCCATGGCACCTTCGGCCTTGCCCGCACCCACCATGGTGTGCAGCTCGTCAATGAAGACAATCGTCTGGCCTTCGTCCTT
>CAYSIY010000181.1:0-4585 GCA_964431215.1 uncultured Limnohabitans sp. | reverse complement strand
GGCACCGACCACCACGGCACCATTGCGCGTGTGCGCGCTGGTCTGCAGGCGGCCTAGGTGGGCATCCCCCAGGGCTACCCCGACTATGTGTTGCACACGATGGTGCGGGTGATGCGCGGGGGCCAGGAGGTCAAGATTTCCAAGCGGGCGGGCAGCTATGTCACGCTGCGCGACCTGATCGAGTGGACCAGCAAGGACGCGGTGCGCTTCTTTTTGCTCAGCCGCAAGCCCGACACCGAATACGTGTTCGACATCGACCTGGCGCTGGCCCAGAACAACGACAACCCGGTCTATTACGTGCAGTATGCGCATGCGCGCATCTGTTCGGTGCTGGCGTCCTGGGGGGGGGAGCTGAGCACGCTGGCGCAGGCCGATCTGTCGCCACTGCAAGGCCCGCAGGCCCAGGCCCTGATGCTCAAGCTGGCGCAATACCCGCAAATGCTGAGTGCTGCCGCACAGGACTTTGCCCCGCACGACCTTACCTTTTACCTGCGCGAGCTGGCTTCCCTCTACCACTCCTACTACGATGCCGAGCGCATTCTGGTGGACGATCTGCCGGTGCGCAGGGCCCGTCTGGCGCTGGTGGCCGCCACGGCGCAGGTGCTGCACAATGGCCTGAAGGTGCTGGGCGTTTCGGCACCGAGCAAGATGTGATGCACAACATGAACAACCCCCAACGCCAGCGCGGCGGCACCTTTCTCGGTTTCATTCTCGGCCTGGTCATCGGTCTGGGGGTGGCCCTGGGCGTGGCCATGTACGTGACCAAGGTCCCCACGCCTTTTTTCAACAAAAACCAGACGCGCTCGTCCGATCAGGACGCAGTCGAAAACCAGAAGAACAAGGACTGGAACCCCAACGGTGCCCTGCAGCCCAAAGCATCGGCTTCTTCAGCGGCGACACCCTCCGTCTCTGCGCCCGCAGACGCAGTCCTTGCTCCGGCGTCGGCGCCGGTTGCTGCACCTGCCCTGCCGGGCGCGGTGGAGGTGCCGCACAAAGCGGCCAAGCCGGCCGTCAATGCCGATCCGCTGGGCGATCTGGCCAAGTCCAGGGCTGCCGGTGCCGCCAACGATGTTCCGGCCGAACCCTTCCAGTATTTTGTGCAGGTCGGGGCCTACCGCAGCCAGGCCGAGGCCGACGCCCAGAAGGCCCGCATGGCCCTGATGGGGCTGGACGCCAGGGTCTCCGAACGCGAGCAGGCCGGTCGCACCGTCTACCGCGTGCGTCTGGGGCCGTTTGATGACAAGGCCTCTGCCGAGCGCCTGCATGCCCGGCTGGACGGTGCCCAGATCGACAACACCATCGTGCGCACCCAGCGCTGAACCTCAAGGAGCATTGACATGAAACGCCGTTCATTCGCCACCGGCCTGCTGGCCGTCTCCGCTGGGCTCGGGCAGACCCTGGCCAACGCGCAGCAGGCTTTTCGTGCCGGCAAGGATTACCTCAGCCTCGAGCGCCCTGTGCCCACCGATGTCGGGCCAGGCAAGGTCGAGCTGATCGAATTCTTCTGGTACAGCTGCCCGCACTGCAACGCCTTCGAGCCCACCTTTGTGCAGTGGATCCGGAACGCACCCAAGGACGTGGTGGTGCGCCGCGTGCCGGTGGCCTTCCGCGATGATTTCGCGCCCCAGCAGCGCCTGTACTACACACTTGAGGCGATGGACCTGATTGAGACGGTGCACCCCAAGGTGTTCCATGCCATCCATGTGGAGCGTCTGCCGCTCAACAGCGACGCCCTGATCCAGTCCTGGATCGAAAAGCAGGGCGTGGATGGCAAGAAGTTTGCCGACACCTACAAATCCTTTGGTGTGGCCGGCAAGGTCAAGCGGGCGGTTCAGTTGCAAAACGAGTTCAGGGTCGAGGGCGTGCCCTCGCTGGGCATCGCGGGCCGCTTCTACACCGACGGCTCGCTTGCGGGCAATATGGAGCGCGCCCTCAAGGTGGCCGAGTCCCTGCTGATGCAGGCCAGAGCCTCGCGCTGAGCCCGTCGATCCGCTCCCTGCGCCCGCAGCCCACTGCGGGCTTTTTTTCGTTTGCGCCCGGGCGGGTCATGGTCACCGCCTACAATGCGCACAACAGCAAGATTCGTGCCCCATGAAGTTTCCTTTCCTCATTTCCCTGGCTGCACTGTTGCTGGTGCAGGGCGGGGTGGTCCGGGCAGAGCGGGCGGACCGCTTCAAGCCCATGCAGGTGGAAGCCGATCACATGCAGCACGACGAAATCCGGCAACTCACGCTGCTCACCGGTCGGGTGCAGGCGGTCAAGGGCACGCTCCTCATGCGCGCAGCCCGCATGGAGGTGCAGCAGGACACGCAGGGCCAGCAGGTGGTGCGTTTCTGGGCCGAGCCTGGACAGCGGGTGTATTTCAGACAGAAGCGCGAAGGGCTGGACGAGTTTGTGGAAGGCGAAGCCTTGCAGGCCGTCTACGACAGCCGCCAGGACCTGATGACCCTGACCGAGCGCGCCGAAGCCCGCATCCTGCGCAACGGTGCCACCGCTGACCGGCTCGAAGGCCAGCGCATCGTTTACAACAACAGCACCGAAGTGCTGAGCGTCGACGGCAAGCTCCAGGAAGCAGCGGGTTCGGGACGATCCCGCGTTCGGGCGGTGCTCGCGCCCAAGGCCGATGCATCGGCACCCAGAGCGTCACAGCCCGAGCTGCGCAGCAGCCCCGACCTGCAAAAGGCCAGGCCATGAGCGAGACATCCTGCCTGCAAGCCCATCACCTGCGCAAGGCCTACGGCAGCCGCAAGGTCGTGCACGATGTCTCGATGAAGGTCAACAAGGGCGAAGTGGTGGGGCTGCTGGGTCCCAACGGTGCCGGCAAGACCACCTCTTTCTACATGATCGTGGGCCTGGTGCGTGCAGACGGCGGGCAGATCCTGATCGATGGCCACGACGTGACCCGCTCACCGATGCACCAGCGTGCCCGCCTGGGGCTGTCTTACCTGCCCCAGGAGGCCTCGGTGTTTCGCAAGCTGTCGGTGGCCGACAACGTGCGGGCCATTCTGGAGTTGCAGCACGATGACCATGGCCGCCCGCTGGGCCATGCGGCCATCGAGCAGCAGCTGGCGCAGTTGCTGGCGGACCTCCGGGTGGATCACCTGCGCGACTCGCCCGCCCTGGCGCTCTCGGGTGGCGAGCGCCGACGCGTCGAGATCGCACGCGCACTCGCCTCGCAACCGCGCTTCATCCTGCTCGACGAACCGTTTGCCGGTATCGATCCGATCGCGGTGATCGAGATCCAGCGCATCATCGCCTTCCTCAAGCAGCGGGGCATTGGGGTGCTGATCACTGACCACAATGTGCGCGAAACGCTGGGCATTTGTGACCACGCCTACATCATCAGCGATGGGCGCGTGCTGGCGCAGGGCACGCCGGAGGTCATCATCGAGAACCCGGACGTGCGAAGGGTGTATCTGGGCGAACACTTCAGGATGTGAGGGCATGAAAGCCAGCCTCTCGCTGAAGATGTCGCAGCATCTGGTGCTCACGCCCCAGTTGCAGCAATCGATCCGCCTGCTCCAGCTCTCGACCCTGGAGCTGTCGCAGGAAGTCGACCAGATGCTCGATGAAAACCCCTTCCTGGAGCGGGCCGATGACGAGTTGCCGGCGGACTCCCTGGGGCTGGCTGCGCTGGACGCACGCGTGAGTCTGGGTGACCGTGTGAGCGAAGCCGCGCAGGACAGCACGGCGCCTGACGATGCGCCGGACTTTCGTGAAGAAGCCGTCGAAGGCGTGGCCGAAAGCTGGGAGGGCGACGGCAGCCTGGACATGGCCCCGCACGAGGATGAGTGGGGCGGCGAGGCCAGGGCCTGCATGAGCCACAACGACGATGAGACGGCCGACGCCGTTGAGCTGGCCCGCAGCCAGGGCTCGCTCGACGAGCACCTGCAGCGCCAAGTGCTGTCGCTGCGTCTGTCACCGCTCGACCGTGCAGCGCTGCAGTTCCTGATGGGTTCGCTCAACGACGACGGTTACCTCGAAGACAGCCTGGAATCACTGGCCGCCAGCCTGGCCGGCATCGACGATCTGGAGCAGCTCGATGAACTGGTGCACCGTTTCACGGTGGCGCTGCGGCTGCTGCAATCCCTCGAGCCGGTTGGCGTAGGAGCCCGGCATCTGGGCGAATGCCTGCAGTTGCAGTGCCGTGACTGGCTTGAACGTGAGCCTGGCAACCCGGTTGCTGCACACGCCTTGCTGCTGTGTGCTCAGCCCATGGAGTTGCTGGCCAGGCGCGACTTCAGGCGCTTGATGGCCCTGACCGGACTGAGCGACGCCCAACTGCGTGCGGCCCTGCAGTTCGTGGCCCGACTGGAGCCCAAGCCCGGGCGACGCTTCGTGCAGGTCGAACAGAACATCGTCGTGCCCGACGTCATCGTCACCCCGGTACGCCGCGCAAGTCCGCCGCAGTTCAGGGTCCAGCTCAACCCCGACGTGATGCCCAGACTGCGCGTACATGACATTTATGCCAATGCCCTGCGCGGCAGCAAGGGCAACCACGCCGCAGGCCTGCAGCAGCGCCTGCAGGAAGCGCGCTGGTTCATCAAGAACATCCAGCAGCGCTTTGACACCATCTTGCGCGTGT
>CAYSIY010000180.1:0-4645 GCA_964431215.1 uncultured Limnohabitans sp. | reverse complement strand
CAGCGATTTGCCGGCGTCTTCTTCCAGATGTGCACGCACGAGACGGACGGTTTTGCGCACGGTTTCTTTACCTTCTTCGAGGTAGAACGACACCTCGCCGCCCTGCACCACCGGGATCTCGAACTGGCTGATCTGGTACCCCTTGGGCAGATCAGGGTAGAAGTAGTTCTTGCGCGCAAAAATGCTGCGCTCGGCCACATGGGCATTGACGGCCAGACCGAACTGGATGGCGCGCTCCACCGCCCCTTTGTTCATCACGGGCAGTGTGCCAGGCAGGGCCATGTCCAGGGCGCAGGCCTGGGTGTTGGGCTCGGCACCAAAGGCCACGCTGGCGCGGCTGAAGATCTTGCTGCTGGTCGACAGCTGGGTGTGGGTTTCGAAGCCAATCACGACTTCGTAGCCCTGGATGAGTAATGGTTTTGTCATGCTTGAAATTCAACTATCTTCATCTGCGTGGAGATACACCACCACGCTTACGTATGCGATACCCAAGACGATAGATATCGGGCATATCCAGTCTGGTGTCCTCATCGCGGAGGATCAAGATGCCAAGCTCCACCAAGGTGTCCCGGAGCTTCTGGCTGTTGGATGTGAGTCTGTCACCCTCATCCCAAGGCACGAACACATTCTTGGCGGAACACTGCTCACTGATCAAACGAGGTGTCGGCGTTCCGTCTACACCAATGCTCCACACTCCGTAAATTTCCTTAAGGGAAATCGGGGTTGATCGGTCATTGAACGCGGCCAGCGCAGTGCCCACCCAGAAGTAGTCTTCTTTCAACTCTTCAACCCGTGCGTCGCTTGCGGCACGGACACCGTTTTGAATGCCGGTCGGTATCAGCACTGAAGGCGAATTCGGTCTTTGAGATGCTTGCAATGCCTCTTTAAGTGAAGCGGCAAAGGTACGCGGACTGACTCGGTCCTTGCCGTCCGCTAAATGCTTATACCACCACGTGTAAACGTGCCCTTTAGTTGGGCTACTCCCCATGTACGGGGGAGCCAAAAGCTTCAGGAGATCCGTCAACTTTCCTGAATCCGGAGGCGACTGCACCAGCACCTCGTGCCAATATCCGTTGCCCAATTGCAGTTGCGGCGGACCAAACGTATTGCTCAGCAAAGTTTGGAGTCGGTCGCTACCTTGCGCCAACTTGTGCCAATGCAATGCGTAGATATCTTCTCTGCTCCACTTGAGTTGGACCGCCTCGTTAACCAACTTTGAGGCGTCTGGAAATGACAGCACACTTGGCATGTTGGTCATGTCTTCCCGCAAGAAAACTTTGAACCTTAAACCTTTGAGCTGACGAGCATCCAGAAGGAGTTCCAGCAACCCACGTAGATAACTCACGCTTTGCGCAAGTTGCCCTTGCATACGGTCAAGCGCATCAAAAACAACCAAAGCCACTTCACCAGATTGAGCCAAGGCCAAGTTGATCTGCTCTAGCGCACGCCGGAGTGCATCGGGGTTTTGACCTGCCCAGCGAAGTACCTCAGTCCAGCCGCCGACGGCACTCGGGTCGGGCATGTCAACTGTGACGCCCAGCTTCTCACACAAAGGCCGCAACTCATTCAGCACCAAGGCAAGCCAAAGTTCACGTGGCTTCACCGCCTCATGCAGATTCTCCAAATGCGTCCTACTTGGCAGTCGTGTTGAAAACTCTCCGCCGTCAACATCCCAACGAATAGATCCGACAAAACGCAACCGGTCGTAGCCTTTGACGAACCTGCCCATGGCAGGTCGCAAGTCGGGGTTGGTCAGCACCTCGCTCCAAAAAGATTTTCCAGCCCCACGCATCCCGATCACCAATGGGCGATCCAGGGCTAAAGCACGAACATGCGCCGCCGGAAAAAAAACGTCTGTTGGCTGTGTCGGCTTCTCATCAGGCTGCCAGTTCTGAGTAACTGCCAACAACTCGGCTCTCAGCAGAGCAGCTTCTTGACTACTCATGATCGGCGTCCTCATCTGCGAGCAATTGATCCAAAAGTTGTTTCAGTTCGCCGAACGCCTTATCGAACACGGCGGCATCCAGCTGAGCTGGGTTTTGTATGGGGTCGAAGTGCCGCAGAACATCATCCCAGCGAACGCGCCAAGGGCGGTGAGGTGCTTCAGGGTCTTCTGCTCCGAAGTTGAATCCCTCTCCCTCCATCTGCTCGGGTGCCAGTTCCTCATAAAGATGTTCGAGAAACAAGCGGTAACTGGCATCTAGAAACGCTTGGTCATACGGTGTATCCACAGGCGTCAAAGCACTGACCATATGCAACCTTGAACGGAAGTCTTCGCCCCCATCCTTCAATTGGGCAAAGAGCTGCCAGTGTTTAAACAAATGTTCGTAGGCAGTCCACGTGGCGCGTCCGTGGGTGGCAAACAAAAGTGCGTGCGCGTCCAACTGCGTCAGCGCAACTGCCGCTGTGTCGTCGATTCCGGCACGAGAATCAATCAAAACCACATCTGGAGTTAGGCGAGCCTCTAGGGTCTCCAAAAGCCTCTTAAATCGTTGGACATACCCTTGTTCTGCAACATCCTGATAAAGACGCCCTAACTTGCCCACATAGTCTTGGGTCTCTCGCCCGAAAGAGGGTGCCACCCATACAGTCCCTTCACCGGACACCATGGAGTCAAGCCCGCTTCTCTCATACAAACGTCCAGTCGAGATAAGTTCTTCCGCGAGATCAGGACGCAGGGCATCAAGCGCAAACCAATCCAGCAAGCCATAGTCAGGCCGCAATTCTTCAGCCAACAGGGTCGCCGAAACACCTGGTGACTCGAAGTCAGCATCTAACACCAACACTTTTTTGCCCTGATCCAGCAAGTGATAGGCTGACGCGAGCAGCGCGCTACTACGTCCCACGCCCCCTTTGATGCCGAAATAAACGATACGAAGGGGGTGAGCCCCAATGGCAGGTGATGGAGACTGAGTCCATATCTTTTCTTTCGCTTGCCGCTCAATCCAATATGCAGGAAGTGGCTCAAGCTCGTCCCATAGCACCTTGTCAGCACTGGCCCACAGAGCTTCTGCGTCGAACAGTTCATCTTTGTATACAAACCCGTTCGGTTCGAACAGAAGATCTCCCGCTGCAGCTTCCAATGCACTTCTCGCATCGCGCATTGCAGGTCGCAAACTTTCTGAAAGCTTGTCGAATTTCTTGTTCCCAGGCACTCCGAAATGAATCCGCCCTTGCCAATCACGAACGATGAGAAGCGTGTTGAACGGTTCGCTAAAGAGCTGGAGGTACTGGCACCAATCGTTTTTGTGTGCTTCGAGTGCCCCTCGAATAGCATCAATCCGATCTTGTGTCTTGAGGTAAAGATCTACAGTCATGCCAACCCCCTCTGCACCAACTGCAACAGACCCAACAAGCCCCGGGCACTTTTTTGCTGGTCAGAGACCTTTACTGCAGCGAACTCAGCACTCGTCCTGTTCAGGTAGCGCTGGCCAATGTCCCAGCCATTAAATCCACTTTGATACTTGATGGCCCCCGTGACACGGCTGGGATGCGTTTGTAGTGTTTGGTGGATCTTGAACTCGGCCCACAGGCTGGCTCCAATATGCTTTCCAGACACCGGTTTGACTTGGGATTGAAGATTGCTCATCAAAGCCTTGAGAACGCATTCCGCAGCAATCCCGTAACAATGGCTTGCAGTCGCAGAGTATGCTGCATGCATTGCCTCTGCACTTAGAAAATGCCGCTCTGCCGCGTCCACATAGTCGTTCATGTCAGACACCCTCCGGCTTGCGAAGGTGGAAATCGGTGGATTGCTGCAGGCGGTGCGCCACGTTCAGCAATTGCGCTTCCTTGAAGTAGTTGCCAATCAGCTGCAACCCCACGGGCATGCCGTGCGTGCCAAAGCCTGCGGGCACGCTCATGCCGGGCAGGCCGGCCAGCGAAGCGGGCAGCGTGAAGATGTCGGCCAGGTAGTCGGCCACCGGATCGCCCGCGTTTTCGCCCAGCTTCCAGGCCACCTTGGGGGCGACCGGGCCGGCGATCACGTCGCACTGCTTGAAGGCGTCTTGGAAGTCGCCCGCGATCATGCGGCGGATTTTTTGCGCCTGCAGGTAGTAGGCGTCGTAGTAACCGTGGCTCAGCACATAGGTGCCGGTCATGATGCGGCGCTTGACTTCGCTGCCAAAGCCTTCGGCGCGGGTGCGTTTGTACATGCTCTCCAGGTCGGTGTAGTCCTTGGCGCGGTGGCCAAACTTCACTCCGTCGAAGCGGCTGAGGTTGGAGCTGGCTTCGGCCGGGGCGATGATGTAGTAGACCGGGATCGACAGCTCGGTGCGCGGCAGGCTGATGGGGACCAAGGTCGCGCCCAGCCGGGTCAGCTCGGCCAGTGCGCCATCAACGGCAGCGCGCACATCGGCGGCCAGCCCTTCGCCAAAGAACTCTTTCGGGATGCCGATGCGCAGGCCCTTGAGGTCGGCATTCAGCGAAGCGGTGAAGTCTTCGGCCGTCACGTCCAGCGAGGTCGAGTCGCGGTCCGGGTCCGGGCCGCACATGGCGCTCAGCAGCAGCGCACAGTCCTGAGCGGTGCGGGCCATGGGGCCGCCCTGGTCGAGGCTGGAGGCAAAGGCGATCATGCCGTAACGACTGGCCCGGCCATAGGTGGGCTTGATGCCGGTGATGCCGCAAAAGCTGGCGGGCTGGCGAA
>CAYSIY010000179.1:0-4670 GCA_964431215.1 uncultured Limnohabitans sp. | reverse complement strand
ACCACCAACCACGACGTCAAGGCCGTCGAATACTGGATCAAGTCCAAGTTCAAGGACCGTCCCGAGCTCGAAAAAAACGCCGAGTTCGTGCACTTTGCCTGCACCAGCGAAGACATCAACAACACCAGCCACGCCCTGCAGATCAAGCACGCCCGCGCTCAGGTGCTTTTGCCCGGGCTCGATGGCCTCATCGCCAAGCTGCGCAGCATGGCACACGCCTTTGCCGATGTGCCCATGCTCAGCCGCACCCATGGCCAGACCGCCAGCCCCACCACCGTGGGCAAGGAGCTGGCCAATGTGGTGGTGCGCCTGAGTGGCTGCCGCGAGAAGATCGCCGCCGTCAAGCTCATGGGCAAGATGAACGGCGCCGTGGGCAACTACAACGCGCACCTCTCCGCCTGGCCCGACTTCGACTGGGAGGCCTTTGCCCGCAAGGTCGTGGAAACGCCCGAGCTGGGTGAAACCCAGAGCTCGGTCTGGGGCCTGGGCCTGACCTTTCAGCCCTACAGCATCCAGATTGAGCCGCACGACTACATGGCCGAGCTGTTTGACGCCGTGGCCCGCAGCAACACCATCCTGATCGATCTGGCGCGCGACATCTGGGGCTATGTGAGCCTGGGTTACTTCAGGCAAAAGCTCAAGGAGGGCGAAATTGGCTCCTCCACCATGCCGCACAAGGTCAACCCGATCGATTTCGAAAACGCCGAGGGCAATCTCGGGCTGGCCAATGCGGTGCTCAAGCACCTGAGTGAGAAGCTGCCGATCTCCCGCTGGCAGCGCGACCTGACCGACTCCACCGTGCTGCGCAACATCGGCGTGGGCCTGGGCTACACCGCGCTGGCCCACGCTTCGCTCATGACCGGCCTGAACAAGCTCGAACTCAATGAAGAAGCCCTGGCCGCCGACCTGGACGCCTCGTGGGAAGTGCTGGCCGAACCGATCCAGACGGTGATGCGTCGCTATGGCGTGCAGGGTGCCTACGAAAAGCTCAAGGAAGTCACGCGCGGCAAGAGCGTCACCGCTGCCGATCTGCACCGCCTGATTGAAAGCCTGGAGATCCCGCAGGCCGACAAGGACCGCCTGCTGGCCCTGACGCCCGCCAGCTATGTGGGCAAGGCCGCCGAGCTGGCGCGCCGGGTCTGAGCGTGCTTGCCCTCGCCTTTTGTCTGTCACCCCGGACCTGATCCGGGGTCCATCTTTTTTGCCAGGGATGCCGGATCAAGTCCTGCATGACAGAAGCAAAAGACCGAAGAAACTCCACATGGCCCTTAAATCCACCATCTACAAGGCGAATCTCTCGATCGCCGACATTGACCACGGCTACTACGCCGACCATGCGCTCACCCTGGCCCGGCACCCCAGCGAGACCGACGAGCGCATGATGGTCCGCCTGCTGGCGCTGGCCCTCAATGCCCACGAGCTGCAGGACACCTGCGGCGGCGACGGCACGCTGGCCTTTGGCGCGGGCCTGTCCGACCCGGACGATCCGGACCTCTGGCTCAAGGACTTCACCGGCCAGACCCGGCTGTGGGTCGAGGTCGGCCAGCCCGAGGAAAAGCCCATCGCCAAGGCTTGCCAGAAAGCCGACGCGGTGCGCCTGTACTGCTTCAGCCACTCTGCCGAAGTCTGGTGGAAGGGCATCGAAAACAAGCTCACCCGCCTGGACAAGCTGCAGGTGTTTCGGGTGCCCACCGAAGCCTCGCAGGAGCTGGCCCGCATGGCCGAGCGCAGCATGCAGTTGCAGGCCACGGTGCAGGACGGCGCGGTGACGATCAGCGGCGACGCGGGTGGCGTGCACATCGAGCCGCTGCGCTGGCGCTGAAGCCCCCTTCGTTTTGACCGTTTGACAGACCCGCATGAACCCCAGCCCCTCCCCACGACTGTGGGGCCGCTACCTTGGCATTGCGGCCCCTTATTGGCGCTCCGAAGAAAAGTGGCAGGCCCGTGGCTTCTTGCTGCTGCTGGCGGGCCTGTTGCTGGTGCAAACCGGCTTTGCGGTCCTGATCAACCGGGAAACGGGTGAGTTCACCTCGGCGCTGGCCGCGGGCGACGCTGCGCGATTCTGGTCGGCGGTGCGCTGGTGCCTGCTGTGGGTGTGTGGCGCGGTGCCCACCTATGCCTTGTTTTATCTGGTGCGCGACCGGCTGGGCAACCACTGGCGGCGCTGGCTCACACACCGCTTTCTGGAGCGGTATTTCAGCCATCAGAAGTTCTATGAGCTCAATGCCCAGCTCGCCATCGACAACCCTGACCAGCGCATCGCCGAGGACATCAACACCTTCACCCAGAAGTCGCTGTTTTTTGGTTTGATCCTGATGGGCTCCCTGATCCAGCTCACGGCGTTCAGCAAGGTGCTGTGGTCCATATCGCATGAGCTGGTGTTTTTTTTGCTGCTGTACGCCGTGGTCGGCACCCTGGTGACCCTGTGGGTGTTTGGCAAGCCGCTGACCTTGCTCAACTTCAGCCAGTTGCGGCGCGAAGCCGATCTGCGCTTTTCCCTCATCCGTGTGCGCGAGAACGCCGAACCGATTGCCCTCTATCGCGGTGAAGACCAGGAACAGCGCCAGGTGCGTCAGCGCTTTGCCGGGGTCTTCGAGAACTTCAATTTGCTGATTCACCGGCAATTCTTCCTCAACCTCTTTCAGTACAGCTACACCATGCTCACGCTGGTGTTGCCCAGCGCCATCATTGCGACGCGGGTGCTCTCGGGCGAGATGGAGGTCGGGCGTGCGGTGCAGGCCGCCGGGGCCTTCACCGCAGTGCTGGCGGCCATTTCGCTGGTGGTCGACAACTTTGAAAGCCTGACCCGCTTTGCCGCCGGGGTGGATCGGCTGGATGCCTTCTACCAGACCTTGCAGGCACCGCCGCGCACCGGCCACGGCAGCACACCGCCTGAAGTGCTGGAAGGGGTCGACGAACTGCGGCTCGAAAACCTGACGGTGCAAACGCCGGCACCCGAGCGCACGCTGGTGCAGCACCTGTCACTGACCGTGGGTGCCGGTGAAGGTCTGCTCATCGTGGGTGCCAGCGGCAGTGGCAAGAGCGCCCTGTTGCGCACCATCACCGGTTTGTGGCCCGCCGGCAGTGGACGCATCCTGCGTCCGGCACCGCAGCAAATGCTGTTCCTGCCCCAGCAACCCTACATGCTGCAGGGTGGGGGCTTGCGCAGCCAGTTGCTGTACCCGCAGCCGGATCGGCCGATTCCCGACCAGGCATTGCTGGCCGTGCTCGAGCAGGTCAATCTGCCGGATCTGGCCGAACGCGCCGGCGGCTTGACGGCCGAGCTCGATTGGGAGCGGACCTTGTCGGTCGGTGAGCAGCAGCGGCTGGCCTTTGCGCGTCTGTTGCTCTCGGCCCCGCGTTTTGCCTTTCTGGACGAGGCCACCAGCGCCCTGGACCTGGCCAACGAAGCGCGCTTGTACCGCCAGCTCATGGCGACACAGACCACCCCCATCAGTGTGGGCCATCGCGCCAGCCTGTTGCGCTACCACGCCTGGGTGCTTGAGCTCCATGGCGAGGGCCGCTGGCGGCTCATGGCGGCATCGGATTACCGTTTCGAGGACCCGCCGCCCCCTTGATGGACGCCGCACTGCCCATCGAGGCCGTCATCACCAGGGCGATGGCCAGCCATTGCTGCAGTGTCAGCCCCTCCGAGAGCATGACCCAGCCGGCCACCGCACCCACTGCCGGCTCCAGGCTCAGCAAAATGCTGAAGCTGCGTTTGGGCAGGTGCTTGAGTGCGTACATCTCCAGCGCATAGGGCAGCGCACTGGAGAGGGCCGCCACCATGAGTCCGGGCCAGAGCCAGTCCATCCGGAAAAGGGCGGGGCCCGAATTCATCAACGCCACCGGCACCACCACCAGGGCGCCGGCCAGCATGCCCATGGGGGTGGCCTGTTTGCCGTAGCGCAGCGCCACATGCTGGCCAATGACGATGTACAAGGCCCAGCAGGCTCCTGCCGCCAGCGCAAAGGCGATGCCCAGGGGGTCCAGGGCACCCGGGCTGTCCAGACCCTTCATGGGCAGGATGAGCAGCAGCCCGGCCGTGGCCAGCGCCACCCATAGCAGGTCCAGGCGTCGGTGCGAGTTCCACAGCGCCACCGCCAGCGGTCCGGTGAACTCGATGGCGATGGCCAGCCCCAGCGGGATGCGCGCGATCGAGAGGTAGAACAACAGGTTCATGGTGCCCAGCGTCACGCCATAGAGCGCCAGCGGGGGCAGGTCGGCGAGCTGCCAGCGCCGTCGCCAGGGCCGCAGCACCAGCAGCAGCAACAGGGCGGCCAGCCCGATGCGGTAGGCCGAGATGCCGGTGGCCCCCATTTGCGGGAACAAGGTTTTGGCAAAGGAGGTGCCCACGCACAGGCACACCAGAGAGCCCATCAGGGCGGCCACGGGACGAATGGGAAAGCTCAAAAGCGCACTCGGCAGGGGTTGGAGGGGGGCAAAGCCTGCACCGCTCGGGGGCATGACCGCAGGCATGATAGCGCCGCATACAATCGCCCGTTGGTCTGCACGCCGGTTTGTGCCGCGCAGCGCAGCTTTCCTTTTGACGATTTTCGTGGAGTTTCCATGTTCATTTCTTCCGCTTTGGCCCAAACCGCTCCTGCCGCCGCATCCGGTGGCGACATGCAGTCCACCCTGATGAGCATGCTGCCGCTGCTGCTGATGTT
>CAYSIY010000178.1:0-4672 GCA_964431215.1 uncultured Limnohabitans sp. | reverse complement strand
TCACGCGCCGTCATGCCTTCGCTTTGCGCCAGGATGCCCAGCGTGATGCGTTCGCGCTGCGTGAGCTGAAACCGCTCATCGGCCTGCGTCAGCAGGCGCATGACCTCGGGCTTGGCAATGCGCCGCTCAATCGTCACCTTGAACCAATCCGTACCCTCTTCAGGCAATGGGGCTGGGCGGCCTTGCGACAGCAGGCGGTCATACATCAGGTCAAAACCGCTGCCCTCGCGCTCCATCAGCCCCAGGTCGTGGAACACCCGGGCCAGCCCCTCGTTGCGGCGGCGGCTGGCGTGCAGCAGGTTGCGCGGCGTCACGCCCAGCGGCAGCCTGCCGGGGTTCACCACCGCCAGGCGCTGCGGGTGCAGGTTCAGGTAGATGTCGCCTTGCTGGGTGTAAGGCCTGTGGACCAAGGCATTGACCAGCAACTCGCGCACCACCTTTTCGTCATAGGCGGGCACCTGGCGGCGGTACAGGCCTTCGGCTACCTCGTAGCTCTCGCGAAAATCCGGCAGCTCGCGCCAGATGGCGTCCACCAGTTCCACGGGCGACAAGGTGGCGTCGTCCCACACCCATTTGTTGATCTTCTGGCCCTGCTCGTCGTATTTGATGGCCTGCACCAGTGGCGCGGTGCCCAAGGCGCGGCGGTCTTGCGTGCGGCCCAGCAGCAGCACGCCCAGGTGGGTCAGGTGCTTGCCTTGCGGGGTGTCGGCGGCCAAGCCGTAATGCGTCAACAGCGCATCGGCCCCTTTTTCTTTCACCGAGTCTTTCACCCGGCCTGACGCGGCAATGCCCTGAACGAATGCCGCCAGTTTGTCGGCGTCCACCGCACTGCGCGGCACGCCGCTGTCCATGGCCTCCCACGATTTGCCCGGGCGCTCATTGGCCAGGCGCAGCACATCGTCGCCCAGCACCGGCTGGCAGGTGTCGCCCACCCGCAAAAAGTAGCGCCCATCGCGGGTGGAGGCTACGGCGGCCGAGCGCTCAATCACCAGCTCGATGAACTGCCCGCCGTTGGCGGCCTGCCGCACGCTGGGCAGCGCCTGCACATTCACCGTCAGCTCGCCCATGCGCTTGCGCAAACGGTCCAGCAACTCGGGCGGCACCACCTGCTCCGCAGGCGGCAGCGTCTGCCCGTCTTCGATGCCGATCAACAGCCGCCCACCCGCCCCATTGGCAAAGCACACACAGTCTTGCGCCAACGCAGTCCAGTCCGCCGACTTGCCCACGATGGTGCGCAGGGATTTCAGGTCGGTGTGCTGGTCTTCACGGGTCATACGGCCAATTCTCCGTTCATCAGGCGCGGCAGCAACAGGTCGCGGGCTTGGCGGAGTTTTTGGTTTGTTTCGTCCAGCTTGTCCAGTTGCGCATGAATCGACTCAACCGTCTCGTGAAACGAGCGCAGCAAAGTTTCTGGCGGATGAAGCATCGTGCGGCTATACGCAAAATCGCGATTCAGGCCAGGAACGGCAACGTCGGTGCTGATGAAGTGCATGTGTTTGAGCGCGTAGTAGAGGTACAAGCTGCTGCTTTCGGCACTGACGAAATACACGGTGTCGATGGGGAAGAAGCTTTTGCTGGACCAGTAAACGCTGCCCACATTGCCTTTGCGGCCCAGCACGATGGCAGGTCCTTGGACCAGTGGTTTTTCGTGGGTGCCAACGATGCCACTGGAGCCGTAAACAGGGTAATCGCCTTCGACGCGAAATTCTGCTTTGAGGGCTTTGCCGTAGTTGAGCGTGACGGACTCACCCAAAGTCTTGCGCGCCCATCCCTGCGGCACGCCGTCCACGATGGGGGTGTGCTCATGGCCGGGAAAGCGCAGGCGCACAAACCATTCGCGGTAGAGCTGTCGGGCCGAGTCTTCGAGCAGGGCCATGCGGCGGCGGTTGTTTTCGATGAGGTCGTCGTACGCAGAGAGTGTTTCCGCAATCGCTTGCTGCACATTGATTGCGGGATAGCGGACAGGCATTGCCGCGACGATGCCCGCGCTCAAGTTGAGCATGGTTGAACCCACCGCATGCTGCAAGAGCCACTTGGTGACATGCTCTTGCTCCATAAAGTAATAGAGGTACTCTGGAAGCAGGTGGTCGCCATTCAGTTCAATCTTCAAGCAGCCAGTACCGCAAAGCCAGCCGTCCTGCGCATCGCTGATGAACGCACGTTTGGTGATTTCGCCGCGCCTTGGCAGCACAATCGACCGTGGTTTGAGCTTGTGGCGTTCAAGTCGTGTGGCCGTTTCCTCTGACACCCTGGCAACCGTTTCGCTAGAAATGCCGCCGTCCGTAATGTCTTTGGGCATGACGACGGGTACACCCTCGGCTTCGTACTCTGCTTGGTGCAGCTGTGATCCAAATGGCCCCGTCTGGATCAAACCGCCATCCAGCTTGGTCAACGCTCCTAGCGTTGAGTCTTGCCAGCTCATATCCCCAAGCCCTCAAAGTTGGCTGCAATCTTCACCGCCAGTTCCACCGCCTCTCGGTTCAAGTCCGCCAGCTCCACATGGATGTCGCGCAGGGTTTGTTCAAAGTCGAAGTCTTCGTCCACTTCGGCCGGGGCCACGCCCACGTAGCGGCCGGGGGTCAGGCTCCAGTCGGCGGCCTCGATGTCGGTGCGGCTGACAACTTTGCACAGGCCGGGCACATCTTGCATCTCGGCCTTGGGAAAGCGCTCTTGCAGCCAGACCATCTGGCGGTGGGTGTAGGCGCAGGCTTTGAGTTGTTCCACGGCGCTGTGGCGGGCCTCGTCAAGCTGCTTGAGGCTTTTGTTGACGGCGCGGCGGTCGAGCAGGTCAGCAGCGGCGCGGGTGGCGGCGTCTTGGGCGGCCTTGCCTTCGTGTTGGCTTAGCAGCGTGGCCAGGGCTTGCGCCTGCTGTGTACTGCGGGTGGCCAGTTTGTAGAGCAGGTCGATTTGCTTGACCAAGCCCTTGGCGGCTTCGGCGTGTGGGTCAAAGCTTTGGCGCAGCTGGATTTGTGTCGCGTTGTCGGTGCTGGCTTGGGCGCCGCTAGCCGCTACCTGTTGGCCAAACGCCTGCAGGCCCGTGACGAGGCTGGCGCGGTCGGTCATGAAGGCTTGGGCAGCTTGGCCTTGCTCGGCCAGCGCGGCTTGCAGGGCTTGCAAACTTTCATGCACAGGCTGAGGCGCGTTATTCAATGCGCTGATGGCTTGGCTGAAGGTTTGCAGCGCCGCCTGCGATTCGGTCAGTTGGGTCAGCAGCGGGGCCAGGGCGGCGTCCACGCCTTGGGCCTCGGTGTTCAGGCGGGTGATGTAACTGTGCACCAGCCCCAGGTAGCGGCTTTGCTGGCCCCGATACAGCCAGACGATGGCGGCCAGGTGGGCTTGTTGCTCGGGCGAGAAGTCGTAAATCTTGCGGGTGACTTTGCGGTAGATGTTGCGGGCGTCCAGCATCAGCACTTTGTCTTTGAGTGCCTCGGGTTTTGCGCGGTCAAAGTGCCACAGCTCGCAGGGCACGGTGCGGGTGTAGAAGAAGTTGGATCGGATAGCGATCATCACGTCCACGTCGCCGGTTTCGACCAGCTTGCGGCGCACTTCTTTTTCGCCATGGCCTGCGCTGCTGGCTTGCGACGACATGACGAACCCGGCACGGCCCGTGGGCGACAAGTAGCTGTGAAAGTACGAGATCCACAGGTAGTTGCCGTTGGAGACGTGTTTTTCTTTGTTCACGCCGGGCAGGCCAAAAGGCAGGCGGCGGTCGGTCTTGATGGCTTCGGCATCGACCTTGTCGACGTTGAAAGGCGGGTTGGCCATCATGAAGTCAACGTTGCCCCACAGCGGCTTGCCGTCTTTGAGGCGGTGTGGGTCGGCATAGAAGGTGTTGGCTTCCTGGATGTCGCCTTCCAGCCCGTGCACGGCCAGGTTCATCTTGGCCAAGCGGATGGTGGTGGGGGTTTTTTCCTGGCCGTAAAAGGTGACCTTTTTCATGGTCTCCTGGCCAGACTGTTCGATGAAGTGGCTGCTTTGCACAAACATGCCGCCCGAGCCGCAGGCCAGGTCGGCCACCACGCCGTGGGTGGGCTCGATGACGTTGACCAGCGTTTGCACCAAAGACGGGGGCGTGAAAAACTCGCCATTGTCTTGCGCGCCCTGCATGGCGAACTTCATCAAGAAATATTCGTAAATGCGGCCAAACACATCGCCCGTGGCGTTGCGCAGAGCCTCGCTGTCAAAGCAGCGCAGCAGGTTTTCGAGCAGCTTGTTGTCAAAGCGGTCGTAGTCTTTGGGCAGGCTGCCTTGCAGCGGCGCAAAGTCGGCCTCAATCGCATTCATGGCGGCCACCAGCGCACTGCCCAGGCTGGCCCCAGAGGGCAAGTTGAGCAGCGTGTCGTAACGCGCCGCTTCGGGCAGCAGCAAGGCGCGGCGTTTGATGAAGTCGGCCTTGACCAAAGGCCGCTTGGGCATGGTGCCCGCCGCCTGGTCGGCCTCAATGGCTTGCAGGGCGGTCTGGTAACGGTTGGTGGCGTGCCGCAAAAAGATCACGCCCAGCACCGGCATGGAATATTCCGTGGCCGTGAGGTTGGAGTTGGCCCGGAGCTGATCGGCGGCGTCCCACAAGCTGGTTTCAATCTGCGCGATGTCGCGGACGGCGTTGGCGGCCATTTCGGGGGGGGGGCTGACTTGCAGGTTGGGGCGGTTTGCCGAGGGGGTGTTGAGGCTC
>CAYSIY010000177.1:0-4673 GCA_964431215.1 uncultured Limnohabitans sp. | reverse complement strand
GTGCAGACCTGAAATGGACCTTGCGATGGGGTCGGTATTTCAGCAGCCTGCTAGGCACTTCGTCTCGGTATGAGCTGTTGATTGTTAATGGTGAAGAAAAATCTAATTTGAAGGATGTCGGTGTTGGGGTATCGCAAGTCTTACCTGTCGTTGTTGCTGCACTTTTTGCGAAGCGCGGCCATATCGTCATTGTCGAAGAACCTGAAAGTCATTTGCATCCATTGGCACAGAGGGAGCTGGCGAATCTTTTTTCAGAGATCAGCAATTTGCGGGGTGTTCAATTCATCGTTGAGACCCACTCTGAGCATTTGTTCCGTCGCATGCAAACACTGATTGCAAAAAGATCGCATGTCCGAGGCACAGCGCTGTATTTTGTTGAACGCGATGGTGTGGGGGCAAAACTACGTGCCCTGGAGATTGATGATCTTGGCCGCGTCAAAAACTGGCCTGAAGGTTTTTTTGGAGATGCCCTGGGTGAGACGCGGGAGCAAACGGCTTTGGCCATTCAGCGCGCAAAAGAATTGAGAGCGAGGGATGGCAATATACCTAGTTGATACCAATGTCATGCTGGCGGCTAGCGCTGTTTCAGGGCTATCGAACCGAGCAGTACGGGCTATGCCGCGAGAGATTGAGCTGCGCGAAATCATTTACAACTGGCTTGCTGAATTTGATCTGTCGGATCGACGCATCGTGTTGGATGAAGAAGGGCTTGTTCGGGATGAGTACGAGCGAAATATGCCTTTCAACTTTCGCGAGCAGGAATACGGCATGCAGGTCTTACAGTCCAAGATCGATAGAAATTTGATCGATTACGTACCTATCGATTCAATGAAGGCCAACGGCGAACATATTGCAGTGCTTGATCCTGCCCACGAAGCATTGGTCACAGATCGGGAAGACCGCAAATGGGTGGCATGTGCACTAGCTGCCCAGATTCTGTTCAGTCAAGTTCCGCCAATTGTTTATGGCGCAGAGACGGATTGGTTTATCGCGGAATCAGAGTTGAGAGGGATAGGCCTTTCTTTTCAGAGGCTGCTACCCGATGCGTGGTATCAGTCAAAGGTTGGCGCTTCATGACATCTACCTTCTTCCGTTTTCCTCACACCCCACACATAGCTTGGCTTGCAAAAGGCGAGCCGCGTGACGACAAGGTGCTGTCACCCCCCGAGGCGCAGTCGCTGTTGTCGCAAGTGGTCGTGGTCGAAGAAAAGCTCGATGGTGCCAACCTTGGCTTTTCACTTGATGCCCAAGGTCAACTGCAGACTCAAAACCGTGGCCAGTATTTGCAGGCACCGTTTGCTGGGCAATTCGCCCGCTTGCCAGACTGGCTGGCCCGGGCGGGGGATCGCGTTGAGCTGGCGTTGCTGGGCCTTGCTGCAACACCCGTGATTTTGTTTGGCGAGTGGTGCGCCGCCCGTCATTCATTGGGCTACGACCATTTGCCCGATTGGTTCTTGCTGTTCGATGTGTACGACAAAACCCAAGGGCGCTTTTGGAGCGTGCAGCGCCGCAACGCGCTGGCCGAGACCTATGGTTTTGCGACTGTGCCCAGGTTGTACGAAGGCTTGGCAACACTGGACCAGCTCAAAGCCATGCTCCAGGAAACGCCCAGCCGCTACCGCAGCGGTTCGCTTGAAGGCGTGGTGATTCGTCACGATTCAGAGAACTGGTGCGAAGCCCGCGCCAAGCTGGTGCGCTCCGACTTCACACAGGCGATAGACGAGCACTGGAGCCGAAGGCGGGACGAGTGGAATCGGTTGGCGGTGGCGTTAACTGGCAATTGATAAGAGACAGACCGATGGGTATCGACGATGAAGTTTTTGCGCAAGAGGAACGTGGATGGCACGATCCTGGCAAATGGATTTGTTGTGAGTGCGTTGGAGACCAAGACTTCTTGCGACGATTGATTCAGAAAAACACCACTTCGTCCACTTGCTCATATTGCCAATGCCGCACACGTGCAGCGGCACCACTGTCTGCTCTGATGGATGCGTTGTTGCGAGCAGTCAAATACAGTTTTGAAAACCCAACACATGCAGGTCATCCTTGGGACAGCGAGTACCCCATTGACTATCAATGCTCAAATGATGTTCTTCGGGCAGTTTTGGATTCGGAGGGTTTGGATTGGTCGGATAACTTGATTTCCGATGTCGCAGCTTCGTTTGTGAATACAGGGTGGGTCGAAGCAGCGTGTGGTGAATGGATGGGCAGTCATGGGCATGAGCTTTATTTCTGGTCGTGGGAGGCATTTGCCAAGACAGTGAAGCACCAAAGCCGTTTTCATTTCCATAACGTGGCCGATACCCAAAGAAATTATGGAGACCATCTTGTGGGGCCTTCGCAGATGCTCGGTTTTTTGGGCGATGTGTTTAACGCGAACAATATGGTTCAGAGCATTCCAGTCAACACGGAATGGTTTCGTGTGCGACGCGGGAGACGTGCACTCACTGCAGAAGAGACTGGTCCGCCGCCGCATACCAAAGCCACCGCCGGGCGGATGAATCCTGCGGGCATCCCGTATTTGTATTTGGCGTTTGACGAGCGCACAGCGTTGGCCGAAGCTCGGGCAGTGATAGCCGAAGACGTGACGCTCAGTCGCTGGCAGGCCAACCGAGAGCTTCGGGTGTTGGACTTGACACACCTGCCGCAATGTATGTCCATCTTCGAAGGGCGCGACACAACACAAGATCAGGTGATTTTTCTGTCGCATTTCGTCCAAGACATCCGTAAGCCTTTGGGTAAGAAAGAAAATCCCGAAATTGAGTACGTGCCTACCCAGTTGGTTTGCGAATATCTCGCCCAGGTCTTTTCCTCCGATGGGAAGCCTTTGGATGGACTGATCTACCCCAGTGCGCTGACTACCGGGAAAAACCTTGTTCTTTTTCCTGAACGAGGCCAGAAATATGCGAAGTCATCCCTTCAGCGTTTTGGAATGGTGAAATTTCAATCCGCTGAAGTTATCAAGGCCTGACATGATTCCACACTCAGAGTCCCTCACCGTCGAATTCAAAAGCGACCGCAAGCGCTTGCCCGATGCCGAGCTGGTCGAGGCCTTGGTGTGCCTTGCCAACACCGAGGGCGGCGAGCTGTGGCTGGGGGTGGAGGACGACGGGCAAGCCACGGGCCTGCATGCCGAGCACATGGTGCTGACGGGTTTGGCAGGCATGGTGGCGGCGCGCACCTCGCCAGCTTTGCAGGTGAGGGTAGAGGCGCTGCAAGTGAGCGGTGTGCCCGTGGCCAAAATCACCGTGCCCAAAGCGCAGGGCGAGGTGGCCACGCAAGCGGGGGTGTATGTGCGCCGCCGCATCAAGCACGACGGCATGCCCGAGTGTGTGCCCATGCTGCCGCACGAGCGCATCAGCCGCGCCAGCAGTTTTGGCCTGGTGGATGTGTCGGCCCAGCCGGTGGCGGGCTGCACGCTTGCTGACTTTGACCCGCTGGAGCGCGAACGTCTGCGCCAGGCGGTGCAGCAATACGGCGGCGACCGCGTGTTGCTGGAGCTGGACGACGAGGCCATGGATGGCGCATTGGGCTTGACGCAGCGCTTGGCCGATGGCAGCCGCGTGCCAACGCTGACGGGCTTGTTGCTGATTGGCCGCGAGTCGGTACTGCAGCAGCGGGTGGCCACCCACGAGCTGGCTTTTCAGGTGCTGGCGCAGCAGGCGGTGCGATTTAACGAATTTCGGCGTTTTCCATTGCTCAAGGCGCTGGATTGGCTGGAGACCAACTTTCGCCCCTACAACCCCGAGCAGGAGTTGCAGGTGGGGCTATTCCGCGTGCCTGTGCCTTTGGTGGACATGGCCGCCTTTCGCGAGGCGGTGGCCAATGCCTTGATTCACCGCGACTACCACCGCATGGGGGCGGTGCATGTGCGGCTTGAGGACGATGCCTTGGTGATCAGCAACCCTGGCGGTTTGATGGACGGCGTGACGCTGGCCAACTTGCTGGTGACCGAGCCACGCCCCCGCAACCGTGCCCTTGCCGATGCCATGAAGCGCATTGGCGTGGTGGAGCGTTCTGGGCGTGGGGTAGACACGATTTACCGTGGCATGCTCAAGTTTGGTCGCCCCGCGCCAGACTATGGCCGCACCGACTTGCACAACGTGGTGCTGAGCCTGCCCACGGTGCCTGCCGATGTAGCCTTCAGGCGCATGGTGGTGGACGCCGAGCGCAACCGCAACGCCGAGCTGCCCATTGATTCATTGATTGCTTTGGCAGCCCTGCGCGAGTTCAAGCGCTTGTCGGCCGACGCGCTGGCCAAGCACATTCAGCGCGACGCAGCCAGCGCCAGGCGCACGCTGGAGGCGCTGACTGAAGCCGGTTTGGTGGAAGCCCACGGCAACACCCGTGGCCGCAGCTACACCTTGTCGGCGGCGGTGTATTCGGTGGTGAGCGACAAAGCGGCCTACACACGGCAGGTGGGTTTTGGGCCAATTCAGCACGAACAGATGCTGCTGAGCTACATCCGCCAGCATGGGCAGATCAAGCGGGCAGAGGTGATGGAGCTGTGCCGGTTGACGGAAGGGCAGGCGAAGCACTTGCTCAAACGAATGTCTGATGCAAAGCAGATCGTGATGCGCAGGCAAGGCAATCTGACGGCTTATGTCGAATCGGAGTGACTGACCTTGCCCCCGAAAAGTGGAGTTCTTAGCCTTGTTCAAAAATATCGACAA
>CAYSIY010000176.1:3461-4688 GCA_964431215.1 uncultured Limnohabitans sp. | reverse complement strand
GGTGAACGTGGAAGAGGGCCGTCACCTGTGGGCCATGGTCTACCTGCTGCACAAATACTTTGGCCGTGACGGACGCGAGGAAGGCGAGGCCCTGCTCGAGCGCCGCAGCGGTCAGGAGGACAACCCCCGCATTCTGCAAGCCTTCAACGAGCAGACGCCGGACTGGTTGAGCTTCTTCATGTTCACCTACTTCACCGACCGCGACGGCAAGTTCCAGCTGTGCGCGCTGGCCGAGTCGGCCTTTGACCCGTTGGCCCGAACCACCAAGTTCATGCTGACCGAAGAGGCGCACCACATGTTTGTGGGTGAATCGGGCGTGGGTCGCGTGATCCAGCGCACCGTCAACGCGATGAACGAGCTCAAGACCGACGACGTGGCCAAGCTGCGTGCGGCGGGCGTGATCGATTTGCCGACCATTCAGCGCTACCTGAATTTCCACTTCTCGGTGACGATCGACCTGTTCGGTGCCGACCAGTCGTCCAATGCGGCCACCTTTTACAGTTCGGGCCTCAAGGGTCGCTACGAAGAAGGCAAGCGCAACGACGATCATGTGCTCAAGGGCAACGTCTACAAGATTCTGCAAGTCGAGAACGGCAGCCTGGTCGAGAAGGAGGTGCCGATGCTCAACGCCTTGAACGAAGTGCTGCGCGACGACTACATCAAGGATTCGGTCGCTGGCGTGGAGCGCTGGAACCGTATCATCGAGAAGGCCGGCATCGATTTCCGTCTGAAGGTGCCGCACAAGGCGTTCCACCGCAACATCGGTTCGCTCGCTGGCGTCAAGGTCAGCCCGGACGGTCGCGTGGTGTCGGATGCCGAGTGGAGTGCCAAGCAGGGCGAGTGGCTGCCGACCGAGCAGGACCGTGCCTATGTGGCCAGTCTGATGGGTCGCGTGGTCGAGCCGGGCAAGTTCGCCAACTGGATCGCCCCCCCGGTCATGGGCATCAACCGTCAGCCGGTGGACTTCGAGTACGTCCGCTTCAACTGATGGTGTATTGAGTGATTGCCGCCTCCTTCGAGGGGCGGCAGTCGCCGAAGGCAGGGGGCGGGTTCCTCATGACGGGGTAAAGTAAATCGTCACCCGCGCCCTGCCTTTGACGACTGCATGGGAATACGAGGCTTGTAGACAGCACACGTCCATACAGCCACTGAGCGTCGGGGGGGGGGGGGGGCGGGGGGCCCGTTAAGGTGCACCCCCCAGAGGCAACCGCCCCAACCCCATCCCCA
>CAYSIY010000176.1:0-3451 GCA_964431215.1 uncultured Limnohabitans sp. | reverse complement strand
GGCCGGGTGACGATTTCTGGTACTCCAGCATGAGGAACCCGGCCTCACCCTGACCCGATGCGGCTCCCGCAGACCACAGACCCAGCCAGACAAGACCCATCGAACAGAGGCCATCATGAGCACCGAATCGACCCTGATCAACCAGCACGTCATCGACCCCGAGATCTGCATCCGCTGTAACACCTGCGAAGCCACCTGCCCGGTCGGTGCCATCACCCACGACAGCCGCAATTACGTGGTCGATGCCGAAAAATGCAACTTCTGCATGGCCTGCGTCCCGCCCTGCCCGACAGGCTCGATCGACAACTGGCGCAAGATGCCGCGCGTCAAGGCCTACAGCATCGAAGACCAGCTCTCCTGGGACGAACTGCCCGCCGAACTCAGTGACGAACAACTCTCGTCCATGGGCGGTGACGCTGGAGAAGCCGCCGCACAGGCGCAAGCGGTGGTGCAGACCGCTGCGGTCACCTCGGCCGCCTCCGTGTCTGCGGCTGCCACAGGCAGCGGCTTCAACTCGGCCCAGTACGGCGCCAGCCTCCCGCCCTGGTCGGCCGCCCACGCCTACACTCAGCTCTACGGACCCAAGGCCGCAGAGAAAACCATCACCGCCACCGTCACCGGCAACCTGCGCGTGACCGAGGTCGGCAAGCAGGCGGGGCAACAGGATTACGACACCCACCACATCGTGCTGGACTTCGGTAGCCTGCCTTTCCCGGTGCTTGAAGGCCAGTCGATCGGCATCATCCCGCCCGGAGTGGACGCCAACGGCAAACCGCACCACGCCCGTCAGTACTCGATCGCCAGCCCACGCAACGGCGAGCGCCCGGGTCACAACAACCTGTCACTGACCATCAAGCGTGTGCTCGAAGACCACGATGGCCAGCCAGTGCGGGGTGTCGCCTCCAACTACATGTGCGATTTGCAGGTGGGGGACAAGGTGCAGGTGATCGGGCCGTTCGGCGCCAGCTTCCTGATGCCCAACCACCCGAAGTCCAATATCATCATGATCTGTACCGGCACCGGCAGTGCGCCCATGCGTGCCATGACCGAGTGGCGACGCCGACTGCGTGCCCGTGCCATCGCCGGGCCGTCCCAAGAGGGCACACCTCCCTCGGGGGGCAGCGACCCGCGAAGCGGCGGAGCGTGGGGGCACAGTGCCAACGAGTTCGAGGGGGGCAAGCTCATGCTCTTCTTCGGCGCCCGCACCCCGGCTGAGCTGCCATACTTTGGCCCGCTCAACAGCCTGCCCAAGGACTTCATCGACATTGAATTCGCCTTCTCGCGCGAGAGCGGCAAGCCCAAGCGCTATGTGCAAGACGCCCTGCGTGATCGTGCCGCCGACATTGCCGCCCTGATCAGGGACAGCAAGACGTTTTTTTATGTCTGCGGCCTCAAAAGCATGGAAGAGGGCGTGGTCATGGCCCTGCGCGACATCGTCCAGGGGGCCGGCATGGACTGGGAAGCCGTTGCGACCGACCTGAAAAAGCAGGGCCGACTGCATCTCGAGACTTACTGAACCAGAGCCTACGCACAACCATGTTCGCCATGCAGGCCTCTTCCCCTTCCATCGCCCACATTGGCCTGGACCAGGTCAGGGACGCGTTGCGTCGTCCCAAGCCCACGCTCAAGGGCCGGCAAGCCAGCGACGAGGCCCGCGTCGAAGTGCGTGCGCTGATCGGCCCGGCCCCCATCGATGGCCATCGGCGCGATCTGCTGATCGAGCATCTGCACCTGCTCAACGACCATTACCACGCCTTGTTTGAGCGCCACATCGTGGCTCTGGCGGCCGAAATGCGCTTGTCCGTGGTGGAGCTGTACGAGGTGGCGAGCTTCTACCACCACTTCCAGATCCTCAAGGACCATGAGGTCCCGCCCGCCATCACGGTGCGCGTCTGCGACAGCCTGAGCTGTCAGCTGGCGGGCAGTGATAGCCTGCTCAAGCAATTGCAGCGCGATCTGGGCACCGATGTGCGGGTGCTGTCTGCGCCTTGCCTGGGCCGCTGCGAACAGGCTCCTGCGGCGCAGGTGGGGCAAAAGGCCGTGGCGTGTGCTACGGACGGGAAGGTCAAGGCGCTGGTGGCGGCGCAGGATGTGACGCCGAATGCCTTGCCGCAAGCCCTGAGCCTTCAGGCTTACCGGGCGGCAGGCGGTTACGCCTTGGCTCAGCAGATCGCCAGCGGCCAGCGCAACCCCGAGTCGGTCATCGAAGTGCTGGAACACGCCGGCCTGCGCGGTCTGGGGGGGGCCGGTTTCCCGGCCGGGCGCAAGTGGCGCATCGTGCGCAGCCAGCCATCGCCGCGCCTGATGGCCGTCAACATCGACGAGGGCGAGCCGGGCACATTCAAGGACCGCACGCTGCTCGAATCCGACCCGCACCGCTTTCTGGAGGGGCTGCTGATTGCCGCTCAGGTGGTCGGCGTGGATGCGGTCTACATCTACCTGCGCGACGAATACCATGAGGCGCGCCAGTTGTTGCAGCGCGAACTGGCCGCCCTGCAGGCCGAGCCGCCGTGTCCTTTGCCCCAGATTGAACTGCGCCGGGGCGCGGGTGCCTACATCTGCGGCGAAGAATCGGCCATGATCGAGAGCATCGAAGGCCAGCGGGGTGAGCCGCGCCTGCGTCCGCCCTACATTGCCGAGGTGGGGCTGTTTGGCCGCCCCACGCTGGAGCACAACTTCGAGACCCTGTATTGGGTGCGCGAACTGCTCGAGCAGGGCGCGGACAGCTTTGCCGCGCAAGGCCGTCATGGCCGCAAGGGGCTGCGCCGCTTTTCGGTCAGCGGCCGCGTGAGGCAGCCCGGCGTCAAGCTGGCACCGGCCGGCATCACCTTGCGTGAACTGGTCGATGAATACTGTGGTGGCATGGCCGAAGGGCACGACTTGTATGCCTACCTTCCGGGCGGTGCCAGTGGGGGCATCCTGCCCGCGCGCCTGGCCGATGTGCCGCTGGACTTCGACACCCTGCAGCCTTATGGCTGCTTCATCGGTTCGGCGGCCGTGATGGTGCTCAGCCAGCAGGACCGCGCCCGCGATGCGGCGCTCAACGTCATGCGATTTTTCGCGCACGAGAGCTGTGGCCAGTGTACGCCTTGCCGTGTGGGCACCGACAAGGCCGCGCGGCTGATGGACCAGGAGGTCTGGGACCGCCAGACGCTGGAAGATCTGGCGCAAGTCATGGGCGATGCCTCGATCTGTGGACTGGGTCAGGCCGCGCCGAACCCGATCCGCTGCGTGCTCGAACACTTCCCGCAGGAAGTGGGTGTGGAGGTCAAGGCATGAGCACCGTCGAATTCACCCTCAACGGCCAGCCGGTTCAGGCTCCTGCGGGTCGCAGCATTTTCAACATCGCCAAGGACCTGGGCATCGCCATTCCTCATCTGTGCCACAAGGACGACCTGACCCCCGACGGCAACTGCCGCGCCTGCGTGGTCGAGATCGAGGGCGAACGCAC
>CAYSIY010000175.1:0-4690 GCA_964431215.1 uncultured Limnohabitans sp. | reverse complement strand
GAAAGGCCTGTCGGCCCCGGCCGTGCACGGCAAGATCGGTCTGCGCGCCTCGATCACCGGAGAGATCGTCATGGACGAAGTGTTCTGCCCTGAAGAAAACGCCTTCCCCGAAGTGCGTGGCCTCAAAGGTCCCTTCACCTGCCTCAACAGCGCCCGCTACGGCATCGCCTGGGGCGCCCTCGGCGCGGCCGAAGACTGCTACGCCCGCGCCCGCCAGTACGTGCTGGACCGTCAACAGTTTGGCCGCCCCTTGGCCGCCAACCAGCTCATCCAGAAAAAGCTGGCCGACATGCTGACCGAAATCAGCCTGGGCCTGCAGGGCTGCCTGGCACTGGGCCGCATGAAGGACACGGGCAACGCACCGGTGGAAGTGACCTCCATCCTCAAGCGCAACAGTTGCGGCAAGGCGCTGGATATCGCCCGCATGGCGCGCGACATGATGGGCGGCAACGGCATCAGCGCTGAATACGGCGTGGCCCGCCACCTGGTCAACCTGGAGGTGGTCAACACCTACGAAGGCACCCACGATGTGCACGCCCTGATTCTGGGCCGCGCCATCACCGGCATCGCGGCGTTCTCGAACTGAACACCCAATTGAGCGCGTTGCGGCGGCGCATCCAGAGGGCAGAGAAGTCGACTGTTCGTTTCAAGACTCCCACGCAGCCATTGCGGCGAAATCAGCGATTGCGCTGAAGGAGTGCAGGCAACGGGGGTATTTCAAGATGTGATCACCCTGGCTCACCGAAGGTTTGGACCGGCCATCCCACGGACTCGCAGGCCTTGAGCAAGGCGGTATCGCGGGTAAGCAGCGTGGCGCCGTTGACGCAGGCGCTGGCGGCGACGATGGCGTCGGGCAGTTTGATCTGACGCTGGCTGCGCATCACTTCAACCGCCTGCAGCAAAGGTGCATTGGTCCAAGCCAAGTCCACCACTTGAAGCCGACCGACCAGGGTCAGGAAGAGCGCGCGGTCATCTGCCTCAAGCCGGGGAAAGGCCAAGAACTCCAGCACACAGACGATGGAAGTACCCACCCATTCGGCCCGTGCTACACGGTCTGCAAGCCCTGCTTCCCCGGCGAGTGCCGCCACCAAGATATTGGTGTCCAGCAGCAACCGTTCACCAGGCATCGCGTTGCTCGCGCTGCTCGGCCAGCGCGTTGCCGCGCCAACGCAGCCGCCCAGCCAAATCGCTGATATCCACAAAGCCACTGGCAACGGTTTGCTCAACTGGAGCGACCGCAGGACCGGACTCCCATACCAGCAAAACGCGGGTGTCGGGTGGCAAGGGCGTGGACGGCGGGTGAAGCCACACCACACGGTTGTTCACAATATGGGCTTGCGCTTGAATCAGCATGGTTTCAGTCTAGCAAAGTCCCGTGGTCAGGACCACCTCCGTTTCGGACGTCAGCGAACTGAGCAGGGATCCTCGACTCCAGCCGGGTAGGATAACAGTCCGCCCTGAGCTTGCGGGTCATTGCCCGGCTTGACCCCTCTTGACTTTTCGGTGTCCTGACCCGGAAAACTGTGGCAAACTCCATTTACTAACCTGATGGTCAGTAAATGAGTCTTCCAGACCCCCTCCCCTCCCACAAGCGCGAACGGCGCAAGGAAGCCCGCCCCGGCGAATTGCTGGAGGCGGCGCTTGATCTGTTTGTCGAAAAAGGCTTTGCTTCGACCCGTTCCGAAGAGGTGGCGGCGCGTGCGGGCGTCTCCAAAGGCACGCTGTTCCTGTACTTCCAGAGCAAGGAAGAGCTGTTCAAGGCGGTGGTGCGCGAGAACATCGTGCGCCACCAGACCGAGGGGGCCGAAGAGATCGCCCGATTCACCGGCACTTCTGCCGAAATGCTGGAATACCTGATGCTCGAATGGTGGCGCCGCTATGGGGCCACCAAGGCTTCGGGCATTTCCAAACTGGTGATGAGCGAAGCGAACCATTTTCCGGATCTGGCGCGATTCTTTCAGGACGAGGTCGTCACCCCAGGCCATGCCATGATCCGATCCGTGCTGCAGCGCGGCATCGAGCGGCGTGAATTCCGCCCCATCGACCTGGACCTGACGGTGCATTCGGTGCTCGCCCCCCTGCTTTTTCTGGTGACCTGGAAGCACTCCATGGCACCTTGCTGTCCCAACCCGCAGCAGATTGCTCCTGAAACCTTCATCCGCCACCACGCCCAATTGCTGGTGCGCGGACTTTCCGTCTGATACGCCCATGAAAAAAAGCCGCCTCTGGATCGTTTCGGGTCTGGCCCTCGTCACGCTGGCGCTGCTGGGCTGGCGTCTGACCTCACAGCGCGGCCCCCAGCCAGCGCTTGCGCCCGCCCCCTCCGCTCCCGCAACCGTGCTGGAATTGACGGCCAGTGATGTGCTGACGGCCCGCACGCAAACCCTGCCCCTGGGGCTGCCGATATCGGGCACGCTCAAGGCCACCCGGACGGCCCTGGTCAAGGCCCGTGTGGCCGGCGAGCTGCTGGACCTGGTGGTGCGGGAGGGCGATGCGGTCGGGGCGGGTCAGGTGTTGGCCCGCATCGACCCGACCGAATACCAGGCGCGCTGGCGTCAGGCGCAGCAACAGGCCGATGCCGCCCGCGCGCAACTGGAGATTGCCCAGAAACAGTTCGACAACAACGAGGCGCTGGTCAAGCAGGGCTTCATTTCGCAGACGGCACTGCAAACCTCGCTCATGGGCCTGCAGGGTGCCCGGGCTTCTCACCAGGCGGCCCTGGCCGCCGCCGATGTGGCGCGCAAAGCGCTGGATGACGCCACCCTCAAGGCACCGATGGCAGGCCAGGTGTCGCAGCGGCTGGCACAGCCGGGCGAGCGGCTGGCCATCGACGCCCGGGTGCTGGAGATCGTCAACCTGGGCGCATTCGAGCTCGAAGCGGCCCTGCCCGCGCAGGACGCGATCGGCGTGCAGCCGGGCATGTCAGCACAGTTACAGGTCGAGGGGCTGGACACCCCCCTCAGCGCCCGCGTCCTGCGCATCAACCCCAGCACCCAGGCCGGCAGCCGCAGCGTGCTGGTTTATCTGGGCCTGAGCGGTCGCGAAGGCCTGCGCCACGGCGCTTTTGCGCAGGGAACCCTGAGCAAGGGCTCGGTGCAGGCGCTGGCCTTGCCGCTGGGGGCCGTGCGCACCGACAAGCCACAGCCCTATGTGCAGGTGGTGGACCAGGGCAGCGTGCGCCATGTGCCCGTGACGCCAGGCGCACGGGTGCAGCTCGATGGCCAGACGCTGGTGCGGGTCTCGGGCCTGCCTGAAGGCACGCCGGTGCTGGCCGCCTCGGTGGGGGCGCTGCGCGAGGGCGTTCAGGTCAAGCTCGCGCCCGCAGCGGCCGAGCGCTGAGGAAGCCGCAGCATGTGGTTCACCCGCGTCAGTCTCAACAACCCGGTCTTCGCCACCATGGTCATGCTGGCCCTGGTGGTGCTGGGCCTGTTTGCCTTTCAGCGCCTGAAGGTCGAGCAGTTCCCCAACATCGACTTTCCGGTGGTCGTGATCAGCACCGAATACCCGGGCGCGTCCCCTGAAATCGTCGAGAGCGAGGTCTCCAGAAAGATCGAAGAAGCCGTCAATTCAATCGCCGGCATCAATGCCCTGACCTCGCGCAGCTACGAAAACCAGTCGGTGGTGGTGGTCGAATTCCAGCTGCACATGGATGGCCGCAAGGCCGCCGAGGATGTGCGCGAGAAGGTCGCTGCCGTGCGGCCCCTGCTGCGCACCGAAGTCAAGGAACCCCGCGTCCTGCGCTTTGACCCGTCCAGCCGGGCCATCTGGTCGCTGGCGGTGGTTCCGCTGGAGGGTCAGAAGCAGAAGACGATGTCGGCCGTCGAAATCACCAACTGGTCCGAGCAGGTGCTCAAGAAGCGGCTGGAAAACGTGCGTGGCGTGGGCGCCGTGACCCTGGTGGGCGGCACCCAACGCGAGATCAACCTCTACCTGCAGCCCGCCGCCATGGAGGCCCTGGGCATCACCGCCGAACAGGTGGTCAATGCGGTACGCAACGAAAACCAGGACCTGCCGGCCGGTGCCATCCGCTCGCTCGAGCAGGAGCGCGTGGTCCAGGTGGAATCGCGGATGCAGCGCCCGGAAGACTTCAACCGCATCATCGTTGGACGCAAGGGCAACACCCCCATCACCCTGTCCCAGGTGGCGCGGGTGCAGGACGGTGCCCAGGAGCAGAGCAGCCTGGCGCTCTACAACGGCCAACGCACCCTGGTGCTGCAGGTGCAAAAAGCCCAGGACGAAAACACCATCGAGGTGATCGACGCGCTCACCCGCACGGTCCAGGAACTGCAGACGCAGGTGCCGGCCGGCCTGCAGATCCAGCCGATCACCGACAGCTCCCGGCAGATCCGCGTCTCGGTCAACAACGTGCGGCAGACCCTGATCGAAGGGGCCATCCTCACGGTACTGATCGTCTTCCTCTTCCTCAACTCCTGGCGCTCGACCATCATCACCGGCCTGACGCTGCCGATCTCGCTGATCGGCACCTTCATGTTCATGCAGATGTTCGGCTTCACCATCAACATGGTCACGCTCATGGCGCTGAGCCTGTGCGTGGGCCTGCTGATCGACGACGCCATCGTGGTGCGCGAGAACATCGTGCGCCATGTGCAGATGGGCAAGAGCCCGCACCAGGCCTCGATGGACGGCACGAACGAGATCGGCTTGGCCGTGCTGGCCACCACTCTGTCCA
>CAYSIY010000174.1:0-4695 GCA_964431215.1 uncultured Limnohabitans sp. | reverse complement strand
CTTCGGCGGTGGAAAAACCCGCGTACTGGCGGATCGTCCAGGGGCGCACCGCGTACATGGTGGCCTGTGGGCCACGCAAAAAGGGCTCAAAGCCCGGCAGCGTATTCGCATACGGCAGATGGGCCGTGTCTTCGGCCGTGTACAGCGGCTTGACCGAAATGCCGTCAGGCGTGATCCAGTTCAGACTCTCCAGCGGCTTGTCCTTGAGGGACTTGGCTGCGGCCTTCTGCCAGTCGGCCAGACTGGCGGATGTGAATTCGGAGGACTTGCTCGACATGACAGACACCTTGTGCGTGTGAGGACAACAACAGCCGGCAGATTGTGTCAGTACACCCCCTCACCGAGGCTGACGGCTTTGTGATTCATAATTATTGATGCAGAATATTCTAACTGGCTTACGATTGCAACCACCATGTCAGCCCTGTCCCTCGCCCCCCGCGCCCTGTATGAAGAAGTCGCCGAGCTGCTGCGCCAGCGCATTTTTGCGCGTGAACTGGAGCCCGGTAGCTGGATCGATGAGCTGCGCATTGCCGAGCAACTGGGCATCAGCCGCACCCCCCTGCGCGAGGCCCTGAAGGTGCTGGCCGCCGAGGGCCTGGTGACGATGAAGGTGCGCCGTGGCGCCTATGTGACCGAAGTCAGTGAAAAAGACCTGCGCGATGTCTACCACCTGCTGGCTTTGCTCGAAGCCGACGCCGCACGCGTCGTGGCCCGCAACGCCAGCGAAGAGCAGCTCGCCGCATTGCAGGCCCAGCAGGACCAGCTCGAAGCCGCCGTTGGCAACCGCGACCGCTTTTTCGAGATCAACGAGGCTTTTCATCTGCAAGTGCTGGCGCTGTCGGACAACAAATGGCGCAGCCAGATGGTGGCTGACCTGCGCAAGGTGATGAAACTCAACCGCCATCACTCGCTGTTCAAGACCGGCCGCATTGAGCAGTCGCTGGCCGAACACCGGGACATTGTGGACGCCCTGACCCGCCGCGAGCCTGAACTGGCCGCCCAGCGCATGACCGCCCATTTCATGAACGGCCTGCAGGCGGCGCAGTGACCTCCCCTTCGAGCCGAGCCCCTTGACACGCATCAAGCCATGACCGAGGCCGATCGAGGATGATTGGCGCCCCCCCCTCCGGCCCTTTGGCGCTCCTGACCTGAAACACCAGCCCGATGAACGACAACCCGCCGCAACCTCCATCCGCCACAGGCTTGCAAGCCCTGTTGCACCAGGCCCGCTCGCTTGAGCCGGTGCGCTGCGCCGTGGTTCACCCGTGCGATGCGCCCTCCCTGCTCGGTGCCCTGCAAGCGGCGTCATGCGGGCTGATCGAGCCCGTGCTGGTCGGGCCGCAGCACAAAATGCAGAGCGCTGCGGCCCAAGCGGGTCTGAGCCTGCAGGGCCTGGCCATGGTGGATGCCAGCCACAGCCACGCCGCCGCCGACCTGGCGGCCGACATGGCCTTGCGCGGTGAGGTCGAGATCCTCATGAAAGGCAGCCTGCACACCGACGAATTGCTGCACGCGGTGCTGGCCCGTCCGGGTCTGCGCACCGCGCGGCGCATGTCGCATGTCTTCCGCTTTGTGGTGCCCACCTACCCCAAACCCCTGTGGGTCACGGATGCGGCGCTCAACATTGCCCCCAGCCTGCGCGACAAGGTCGACATCGTTCAGAACGCCATCGACTTTGTGATCGCCATGGGCACCCCGCAACCCAAGGTGGCGGCTCTGGCTGCGGTCGAGACCGTCAACCCCGACATGCCGGCCACCATCGAAGCGGCGGCACTGTCCAAAATGGCTGATCGCGGACAAATCCGGGGCGGTCTGGTGGATGGCCCACTCGCTTTTGACAATGCGATTTCCAGGGAGGCCGCCCGCATCAAGCAGATTGTCTCGCCGGTCGCAGGCGATGCGGACATCCTGCTCGTGCCCAACATCGAGTCGGGCAACATCCTGGCCAAGCAGTTCGAATACCTCGGCGGGGCCAGCGCCTGCGGGCTGGTGCTGGGTGCCCGCATTCCCATTGCCCTGACCAGCCGTGCCGACAGCCCCGACACCCGCGTCGGCTCGGCCGTCCTGGCGCTGGTGGCCGCCCACATCGCCCGCCGCGACCCCCTGCGCAAAGCCCAGTTGGGGCTGTAGACAGCCAGGAGACGCCCATGGCCCTGTTGTCAGTCAACACCGGTTCATCCTCGCTCAAATTCGCGGTTTATCCCGTCCAGTCCGGGCAGGTCGGTGACGCTCTTCTGATCGGTGCCTTCGAGGGACTGGAGCCGGGGGGCAGCGCCATGCTGCAATGGTCTGCAGGCCAGCAGAGGCAGCGCGAAGCACTGCCGGACAACACCGCCAAGCCCTTTGACACGGCCCTGGAGCGGCTGCAGCAGTTGCTGCAAAACACCCCCTCTTTGCCCCCCTTGCAGGCCGTTGCCCACCGGGTGGTGCATGGCGGTGAGGCCTACACGGCACCGGTCCGCGTGACGCCCTCCGTGCTGGAAGCACTCGAACGCCTCAATCCGCTGGCACCGCTGCACCAGCCACACAATCTGGCGGGCATTCGCGCGATGGCCCAGGCGTTTCCAGCGCTGCCGCAAATCGCCTGCTTCGACACCGCGTTCCACGCGACCCTGCCCGTGCTGCACAGCAGCTTTGCGCTGCCCCTGGCCTTGCGCAGCCAAGGCGTGCGGCGCTACGGCTTTCATGGGCTGTCCTACCAGTTCATCATGGGCCAGTTGCAGCAGCGCAGCACGCGGGCGCAAGCACGTGTGCTCATGGCGCACCTGGGCAACGGGGCCAGCCTGTGCGCCGCGCGGGGCGGCCAGAGCATCGCCACCAGCATGGGCATGACGGCCCTGGATGGCCTGATGATGGGCACCCGCAGCGGCAACCTCGACCCCGGCGTGCTGCTCTACCTGCTGGAGCAAGGCTGGGACCACGCCCGCATCGAACAACTGCTTTACAAACAAAGTGGCCTGCTCGGCGTCTCGGGCATCAGCGCCGACATGCGCACACTGCGCCAGAACGGCAGCGAGGCGGCCCACTTTGCCACGGACCTGTTCGCCCACCGCGTGATGCGTGAAGCCGGTGCCATGACCGCCTGCCTGCAAGGGCTGGACCTGATCGCCTTCAGTGGGGGCATTGGCGAGCACGACGCCGCCCTGCGCCAGCAGGTCTGTGGCCAGCTCGCCTGGCTGGGCGTGCAGCTCGATGAGGCGCACAACCAGGCCGCCACGGGCGAAACCTGTATGGCCATTCATGCCCATGGCAGCGCCATCGAGGTCTGGGTCATCCCCACCGACGAAGGTCGGGTCGCGGCCGAGCTGGCACTGGGCCTGTGAACAGCCAACACAGGGCTCAAGCGCCCCGGGTCCGCAGCCAGTCGGCAAATTCGGCGCCGACTTCGGCGTGCTGCACGCCCAGATCCACCGTGGCCTGCAAAAAGCCCAGTTTGCTGCCGCAGTCGTAACGGGTGCCTTCGTAGCGGTAGGCAAACACCTTTTCGCGGCGCAGCAGTTGCGCGATGCCATCGGTCAACTGGATCTCTCCGCCCACGCCGCGCGGAATGTTTTCAAGCTCATGGAAGATGCCCGGCGTGAGGATGTAGCGCCCGGCCACGGCCAGCGTGCTCGGGGCCGCCTCGGGCGCGGGTTTCTCGACGATGCCGCTGACGTCGACCACGCCGTCTTCAACCGCGCTGCCGCTCACAATGCCATAGCGCCGGGTGTGCTCGCGCGGCACATCCTGCACCGCCAGAATGCTGCAGCGCCAGTGCGCAAACTGCTGCACCATCTGCGCCATGATGGGCGTGCGGCCCACCATCAAGTCATCGGCCAGCAGCACCGCAAAGGGCTCGCCCGCCACCAGCTCCTTGGCACACAGCACCGCATGGCCCAGGCCCAGCGCACGGGGCTGGCGCACATAGCTGCACAGCATGTCGTCGGGGGCAATGCCTCGGGCCACCTCCAGCAGCGCCGTCTTGCCGGCCATTTCCAGCTCGGTCTCGAGCTCGTAGGCGGTGTCGAAATGGTCTTCCACGCTGCGTTTGGTGCGCCCGGTCACAAAGATCATCTGCCGGATGCCAGCGGCATAGGCTTCTTCGACCGCGTACTGGATCAGTGGCTTGTCCACCACAGGCAGCATCTCTTTGGCGCTGGCCTTGGTGGCCGGCAAAAACCGCGTGCCCAGGCCCGCGATCGGAAAAACGGCTTTGCGAACTGTGGCTTGCGTCATGGTCATTTTCCGAGTTGTGCCAGCGCGGCCTGCAGACCGCTCAGACCGCCCACGCGCTGGTCATTGATGAACACCTGAGGCATCTGCCGCACCGACGGGCCGCACTTGGCATAAAACGCCAGACGCTCGGCCTCATCGTCGATCTTCACCTCTTCAAAGGCCAGCCCCTTGTTGCGCAACAGCATCTTGACCGAATCGCATTGTGGACAGGCCGACTTGGAGTAAACAACGATTTTGAGTTCCATAGCAAAGAGTGTAGCTTCCTCCGTCATCCCCGCCGAAGAACGTCATCCCCGCCGAAGAACGTCATCCCCACGAAAGAACGTCATCCCCGGGCTTGACCCGGGGATCCATGGATGGGGATGGATTCCCGCTTTCGCGGGAATGACGGGACAGACTCGGAAATGACGGGTCAGAAGCGGGCATTAGCAGGCTGCTGAAATACCGACCCCATCGCAAGGTCCATTTCAGGTCTGCACT
>CAYSIY010000173.1:0-4710 GCA_964431215.1 uncultured Limnohabitans sp. | reverse complement strand
GTCTTCGAGTCGGGCGCGATCCTGATTTACCTGGCCGAAAAAACCGGCCGCCTGATGCCCAGCGATGTGCAGGGCCGCTCGCGCGTGCTGCAGTGGCTGATGTTCCAGATGGGTGGGGTGGGGCCGATGATGGGCCAGGCCAATGTGTTCTTTCGCTACTTTCCCGAAAAGATCCAGCCCGCCATCGACCGCTACCAGGGCGAGAGCAAACGCCTGCTGACCGTGCTCGACGGCCAGCTCAAGGACCACGAGTACCTGGTGGGCGACTATTCGATCGCCGACATCGCCAATTGGGCCTGGGTGCGCACCCACCGGTGGTCGGGCGTGGATGTGAGCGACTTGCCGCACCTGCAGCGCTGGATGGAGGCGATCCGGCAGCGTCCGGCGGTGCAGCGCGGCATCGAGGCGCCGCCGTCCCGCATCCACCTGAGCCGGGACGGTGACGAGGCGGCCCGGCGTTTTTCCGAAGAAGCCCGCAAGATGGTCGAGATGGGTCAAGCCCGCAAGGACAAGCCATGAAGCTCTTTAGTGCCCACCGCGCCCCCAGCCCCCGCCGCGTGCTCATGTTCATGGCTGAAAAAGCCATCAGCGGCATCGAGGTCGTCAACCTCGACCTCAATGGCGGTGAGCACCGCCAGCCCGACTATCTGGCCAAAAGCCCGCTGGCCAAGGTGCCCGCCCTGCAATTGGACGATGGCCGGGTGCTGACCGAAACCCGCGCCATCTGCACCTGGCTCGAAGGCCGCTGGCCCGAGCCCAACCTGATGGGTGAGGATGCCGACGAACGGGCCTTCATCGAGATGGCTGACCGCCGGGTGGAGCTGTATCTGCTGGGGGGCATTGCCAACGCGATCCGGCACGGCCACCCCGGGCTGGCCGCGCTGGAAAAACCGCAGTTCCCCGAATTTGGCCGTTCGCAGGGCGAGAAGGTGCGCGATGTCGCCCGCTGGTTTGACCAGAGCCTGCAAAGCCAGCCCTGGATCGCGGGCGAGCGCTTCACCATTGCCGACATCACCGCCTTTTGCGCGGTGGAGTTTGCACGCCTGATCAAGTTTGCGCCTGGCGCAGAAGGTCTGCACGCGCTGCAGGCCTGGCGCGACCGGGTGGCCGATCGGCCCAGCGCCCAGGCGCTTTGAGGTTCAGGCGCGGGCGCGCTGCCACAGCGCCAGGCCGCGCTGGGCCTTGCTGGCATCGCAAGGCGTAAGCGCCAAAGGGCCGCTGGGGCTGGCCCGCAAGGCCTCGGCCAGCGCGAGCAGGGCGGCTTCGGGGCCCTCCAGCAATTCCAGTTCCAGTTCGAGCAAAGCCTCGCTCAGGGCCGTGCCGGGCACATGGATGTGGCCCTGATCAAGGGCGACTTCGATGCGTGCGCCGTGATGCTCAACGAGCCAGCGCTGGCGCTCAAAGTCGGTGGCAAACAGCGGCTGCAGGGCGGGGCGCAGAGCCATCAGCTCGGCGGCCAGCGCCGCATCGTCCACCAGCGCGGCAAAGTCGAGCGCACCGGTCGTGGTCGGGCCTTCCCACTCCTGCCGCCGCGACAGGCCGCCCGTGCTGTTGCCAGTACTGTTGCCCGCAGTCTTGACGGTCAGCAGCCATTGCTCGCCTGCCCGCCGCTCGCGCACCGCCATGCGGCGGGCCTTGAGTGCCAGATCGTGCGTGTCGAAATAGGTGTTCAGGAGGCGCTGCGGCGCTGCGGGCGCCGCCAGCAAGGGGTGGCTCCGCAGGCGCGGCAGGTCTTGCGCGCTCAGGTTGAGCTTGAGTTCGGTTTCCTGGGCCATGGGGATGGACGGTCATGCAGCAGTGGGTAGGAGCGGTCTCCGACCGCGATGCCCGCTCAGTCGCTGAACACACCGCCGTACTTTTGCCGCAGTTCGTTTTTCTGCACCTTGCCCGTGCCGCCCACCGGCAAGGACTCCAGGAACACCACGTCCTCAGGCACCCACCACTTGGCCACGCGGCCGGAGAGGAAGTCGAGGATCTCGGTTTTCTCAACGGACTGGCCGGGCTTGCGCACGATGAAGAGCAGGGGCCGCTCGTCCCACTTGGGGTGCTTGACGCCGATCACGGCCGCCATGGCCACGGCGGGGTGGCCGATGGCGGCGTTTTCGAGGTCGATCGAGCTGATCCATTCGCCGCCACTCTTGATCACGTCCTTGGTGCGGTCGCGGATGGTCATCACGCCGTCGGCGTCGATGGTGGCGATATCGCCCGTGGGGAACCAGCCATTGACCAGTGCGGTGGTGTCGGTCTTGAAGTAACGCTCGACGATCCACTGGCCACGCACCATCAGCTCGCCCTGGGACGTGCCGTCGCGTGGCAGGGTGGCCCCGTGCTCGTCTACGACCTTGATCTCGATGCCCGAGACCACCTTGCCCTGGCGCGCCACGGTGGCGTGGCGCTCCTCGGCGCTGCGGGCCATGTCTTCGGGGCCGAGCTGGCTCATGGTGGCCACGGCGGTGGTTTCGGTCATGCCCCAGCCGTGGTGCACCGACACGCCATACACGTCATTGAACTTGGCGATCAGGGCGCGGGGCATGGCGGTGCCGCCCACGGCGGTGCGCTTCATGGTCGAAAAGCGCAGCCCGTTTTGCTCGACATGCCCGATCAGGCCCATCCAGATGGTGGGCACCCCCGCACTGATCGTGACCTGCTCGGCCTCCATCAGTTCGTACAGGCTGGCGCCGTCGAGCCTGGGGCCGGGCAGCACCAGCTTGCTGCCCGCAATCATGGCGGCATAGGGAATGCACCAGGCGTTGATGTGGAACATCGGCACCACGGGCAGGGCGACCTCGCGCGCCGAGAGGTTGAGTACATCGGGCATGCAGCCGGTGGTGGCATTGAGCACGATGGCCCGGTGCGAATACAGCACGCCCTTGGGGTTGCCGGTGGTGCCGCTGGTGTAGCACAGCACGGCCCCGGTGCGCTCGTCAAACTCGGGCCAGACAAAACGGTCGCTGTGCGGGGCGATCAGGTCCTCGTAATGGAGTACCTGCACGCCCTCAATCTGCGGGGTGTTGGCCGCGTCGCTCAGGCAGACCCAGGCCTTGACCTGCGTGCAGTGCGGAGCAATCGCCTGGATGATGGGGGCGAAGGTGCTGTCAAACAGCACCACGCGGTCTTCGGCGTGGTTGAGGATGTAAATGAGCTGCTGCGGGTGCAGGCGCGGGTTGCAGGTGTGCATGATCAGGCCACTGCCTGAGACGCCGTAATAGGCCTCCAGATGCCGGTGGTTGTTCCAGGCGATCGAGGCCACCGCCTGGCCAGGCTCCAGCCCGAGGGCCTGCAGGGCATTGGCCAGCTGGCGGGCACGGCGTGCCACTTCGGCATAGCTGCTTCGGTGCAGTGGGCCATGTGTCTCGCGCGAGACGACTTGCTGGCGGGCATGTTGTGCGGCCGCGTGTTCGAGCACGCCGGAAATCAGCAGCGGGCGGTCCATCATGAGGCCGGTTTGCAGGGGCATGGTCTTGTCTCCTTGGGGCGTTTGAATTCACTAAAGCGTAAACCAGATGGAGAAACAGTGGGCGGTCATGCTCATGCCGCTTGGGGGCTTGGCCGGACGGAGTGTCGCCTAAAGCAAGCGCTTCAGGTACTTGCCCGTGTGGCTGCCCGCATGCGCCGCGATCTGCTCGGGCGTGCCTTCGGCCACCACCATGCCGCCGCCGTCGCCGCCTTCGGGGCCCATGTCGATCACCCAGTCGGCCGTCTTGATGACGTCGAGGTTGTGTTCGATGACCACGATGGTGTTGCCCGCATCGCGCAACTGGTGCAGCACCTGCAGCAGCAGGTCGATGTCGGCAAAGTGCAGTCCGGTGGTGGGCTCGTCGAGGATGTAGAGCGTGCGGCCGGTGTCGCGCTTGGAGAGTTCCTGCGCGAGCTTGACGCGTTGCGCCTCGCCGCCCGAGAGCGTGGTGGCGCTCTGGCCCAGACGGATGTAGGAGAGGCCCACGTCCAGCAGGGTCTGCAGCTTGCGGGCGATGCTGGGCACGGCGCTGAAGAACTGGTGGGCGGCTTCCACCGTCATGTCCAGGATCTGCGCGATGTTCTGGCCCTTGTACTGGATCTCCAGCGTTTCGCGGTTGTAGCGCATGCCGTGGCAGACATCGCAGGGCACGTACACATCGGGCAGGAAGTGCATCTCCACCTTGACCACGCCGTCGCCCTGGCAGGCTTCGCAGCGGCCTCCACCCGACGAGGCGCTGACGTTGAAGCTGAACCGTCCCGGCCCGTAGCCGCGTTCGCGTGCGGCGGGCACCTCGGCCATCAGCTCGCGGATGTGGGTGAACAGCCCCGTGTAGGTGGCCGGGTTGCTGCGGGGTGTGCGGCCAATGGGTGACTGGTCGACATTGATGACCTTGTCAAAGTGCTGCAGGCCCAGAATTTCTTCGTGCGGCGAGGGTTCGTCGTGGGCGCGGTGGATTTGCTGCGCGGCGGCGGCATACAGCGTGTCGTTCACCAGTGTGGACTTGCCCGAGCCGGACACGCCGGTCACGCAGGTCAGCAGGCCGACCGGAAACTTCACGTTCACATTCTTGAGGCTGTGGCCACGGGCGCCCACCACTTCGATCCAGTCCTGGCCGGGCTTGTGGCGTTGGGGAATCGCGATTTGCTTGCGGCCCGACATGTACTGGCCGGTGACCGAGTCGGGCGCGGCCAGGATGTCGGCGCAAGTGCCTTGGGCCATCACGCGCCCGCCGTGTACGCCCGCCCCCGGGC
>CAYSIY010000172.1:0-4728 GCA_964431215.1 uncultured Limnohabitans sp. | reverse complement strand
TTGGTGCCCAGGAGAGGACTCGAACCTCCACGCCTCGCAGCGCTAGTACCTGAAACTAGTGCGTCTACCAATTCCGCCACCTGGGCATCTCAGGAAGCTAAGGATTATATATCAAAAAAATCACTCCGACCAGCGGGATGCTGGAAGAAATCGAAGGGCAGGTGCAGGGGCACCGCGATGGGCACGGTTTTCTGGTGCGTGATGACGGTGAGCCCGACATCTACCTGCCGGCCAATGAAATGCGCGCTGTGTTGCACAAGGACCGTGTCAAGGTCCGCATCGTGCGCATGGACCGCAAGGGACGGCCTGAAGGGCGTGTGGTCGAAATCCTCGAGCGACCCGAACAGCCCATCATCGGCCGCCTGCTGCAGGAAAGCGGCATCTGGCTGGTGGCTCCTGAAGACAAGCGGTATGGGCAGGATGTGATCATTCCCAAAGGGGCGACTGGTACGGCCAAGCCCGGGCAGGTGGTGGTGGTGGAGCTGACCGAGCCGCCAGCCCTGTATGGTCAGCCCGTGGGTCGGGTGACCGAGGTGCTGGGTGAGATCGACGACCCCGGCATGGAGATCGAGATCGCGGTGCGAAAGTACAGTGTGCCGCACGAGTTTTCGCAGGCCTGTCTCGATCAGGCCAAGGCCTTGCCTGACAAGGTGCGGGCACAGGATCGAAAGGGTCGCGTGGATTTGCGCGATGTGCCCCTGGTCACCATCGACGGTGAGGATGCTCGCGACTTCGACGACGCGGTGTACTGCGAGCCTGCCAAGGTGGGCCGGAGCAAAGGTTGGCGACTGCTGGTCGCGATTGCCGATGTGAGCCACTATGTGCAGACCGGCAGCGCCATCGACATCGATGCCTACGATCGGGCCACCAGCGTGTATTTCCCGCGCCGAGTGATTCCCATGCTGCCCGAAAAACTCTCCAACGGACTGTGTTCGCTGAATCCGGATGTGGATCGTTTGTGCATGGTGTGCGACATGATGGTCAACGCCAAGGGCGAAGTGCATGCCTACCAGTTCTATCCGGCGGTGATGCACAGTCATGCCCGTTTCACGTACACCGAAGTGGCGGCCATTCTGGCCAACACCCGTGGCCCGGAGGCCCTGCGCCGCAAGGAGCGTGTGCAGGATCTGATCCATCTGCACGATGTCTACCGCGCCTTGCTGGCTGCGCGTCAGGTGCGTGGCGCAGTCGATTTTGAAACCACCGAAACGCAGATCGTCTGCGACGAAAGCGGCCGCATTGAAAAGATCGTGCCACGCGTGCGTAACGAGGCCCACCGGCTGATCGAAGAGGCCATGCTGGCCGCCAACGTCTGCAGCGCCGACTTCATCCAGCATGGCCAGCACCCGGGCCTCTTCCGGGTGCACGAAGGCCCCACTCCGGAGAAAAAAGAGATTCTGCGCGGCTACCTCAAGGCTTTGGGCATCGGCCTGGGCCTGAGCGAAGACCCGCACACTTCCGAATTCCAGAAGATCGCGCTGGCGACCAAGGACCGCCCGGATGCGCAGCAGATTCACACCATGCTGCTGCGCTCGATGCAGCAGGCCATTTACACACCCATCAACAGCGGACATTTCGGGCTGGCCTATGAGGCCTACACCCACTTCACCAGCCCGATTCGTCGCTACCCCGACCTGCTGGTGCACCGGGTGATCAAGTCGATCCTGCAGGGGCGTCAATATGAACTGCCCAATCTGCCGACACCGGGCGAGGCACATGCCAAGCTGAGCAAACGTCTGGCCAAGAGCAAGACCGGGCCGACCGCTCGGGCCGGGCGCCTTCCCAAGGTGCGCATGACACCCGCCGAGCAGCAGGCCTGGGAGGCGGCGGGCCTGCACTGCAGCGCCAACGAGCGCCGCGCCGACGAAGCCAGTCGCGATGTGGAAGCATGGCTCAAGTGCAAATACATGCGGGAGCACCTGGGGGAAGAGTATTCCGGCCTGGTCACCGCAGTGACCGGCTTCGGACTTTTCGTCACGCTCGACAGACTTTACGTCGAGGGATTGGTTCACATCACCGAACTCGGGGGTGAATACTTCCGGTTTGATGAGGCCAGGCAGGAGCTGCGTGGCGAGCGCACCGGCATCCGCTATGCGATCGGAACGCGGGTGCAGATCCAGGTGAGCCGAGTGGACCTTGACGGACGCAAGATCGATTTCCGCCTGGTGCGTCCGGGTGATGAATTGGTCTTGCGTGCCATGCGCGACAAGACCGGGCAGGAGGGCGCAAGCCGCTCGCAGGATCGAAAGGCAAAGTCCAGGGGCTCAGCCAGCAAGGGCGCTCTACCAGGAGCACCCTCCAGTTCGCCGATCCAGACCCTCACGGCCTCAGTCAAGAAGGCGGCCGCCAAGAAGAGGGACAAGGGCAAATCGGGGCGCAGTTCCAGGCGGTGACACTTGGCCTTGCCAGGAGCAAGAGGCAGATTTCTTGTCGGATGCATGGCGCATTGCCCTGGTCACGGACGCGGGTGAGCCGCTTTTTCAGCATATGCACCCTGCGAGCCGGCTGGCCGTGAGGGCCTGCCCTTTGGGCCACTGATCGGCCAGCAGACCATGGGTCCAAACCGCACTGCATGCGGCCAGCCATTCGTCAGCGCTGGCGGCCAGCCGGGCGCCAGCCAGGCCGGCCAGCACATCACCGGTGCCTGCAGTGGCCAGCAGGCCATTGCCCGAGGTATTGATGCGCGGCATGCGTGCTGGCGCTGCGATCACGGTCCCCGAACCCTTGAGAACCACACAGCATGCAAAGCGATTGCAAAGTGCATCGGCTGCAGCAAGCCGATCGGCCTGGACCTTGGCCGTGTCTGTGCCCAACAGGCGTGCCGCCTCCAGTGGGTGAGGGGTCAGCACGGTGGGCTGTCGGCGCTCGCAGCGTTGACGCAGCAGATCCTGCAGCCAGGGGTCTTCAGCCAAGCGATTGAGCGCGTCGGCGTCCAGGACCAGCCGGGCGGTGTGTTGCAGCAGACGGCCCAGTACCTGACCTACCGCCCGTCCGCCGCCACAGCCGGCGACCACGGTCAGCCGAGGCAGTTCCAGGCTGTCCAGGTCGCGGCGCATCAGGTCGGGAGGGACTTGAACCTGACTCTCATGGCCGAGCAGGCTCAGCATCACCCGTCCTGCACCCCCGTGCAGCGCCGCCTGAGCGGCCAGCAGTGCGGCCCCGGTCATGCTGGTGCGCGGTCCCAGCGACTCGCCGCCGACGATGGCCACGTCGCCGTGACTGCCTTTGTGGCTGGCATGGCGGGGAGAGGCAGATCCGATCGGTGGATTGAGTTCGGCTGCGGGCGGGTGCCAGGCGCAGGCCTCTGCACCCAAGCCCAGCGGGGCCAGCCAGAGGGTGCCGCTGGCATCGCGGCCATGGCCCATCAGCAGGCCGGGTTTGGCACCCAGCATCGTCAGGGTGTGATCGGCCCGAACAGTGGTGGATCCGAGGGGCAGACCGCTGTCGGCGTGCAGTCCGCTCGGAAGGTCGATGGCCAACACCTGTGCCTGGCAAGCGTTGATGCGTTCGATGGCCTGTAACAGTGGTCCCTGCGGTGCCCGGTTGGCACCGAGGCCCAGCAAGGCATCGATGCACAGATCCTGTGGCCCCAGTTCAGGGGGAGAACTCGGCAGGCCTGGTTGGATAGGCACCCCCGCCTCCTGGGCGCGCCTTAGCGCGCGGCGGGCATCGGCGGGCAGGTGTTGCGGATGGCCCATCAGACTCACCTGTACACATTGCCCCCACCGGTGCAGGTGTGCGGCCGCTTCCAGGCCATCTCCGCCGTTGTTGCCTGGACCGGCAGCGACCCAGATGCGGCGCGCGTGCGGTGCCACGGCCAGAGCCAGGCGGGCAGCCGCCAGGCCCGCGAGGTCCATGAGGGGGGCGGGTGAGTCTGTCTGCAGACGGGCTTCGAGTACGCGCAGTCCTTCACGCCGCCAGACAGGCAGACAAGGAACGCTGGCAGGCAGCAGGCGCTGGAGCATGATCAGCTTACCTGTGCGTTCAGTGCGGCTTCTGCTTTCAAAGCCAGCTGCAGCACACTGTGGTCGTTCCTGGCATCTTGTCCGAGCATCAGGCCGACCGGAATTTTGTCGGGGCAGAGGGCGATGGCCACTCTGCGCACGGCCTGTTCAAGCGGGCTGGTTCGGCCATGGAGCGTGGCTTGTCGTGTCGCTTGCAGGTCGGCTGGGTTCATGGTGCGGCAGGGTGTTGAGCTAAGGGGCAGGCAGATCCCGGGTGCTATAATCCTAAGGCTTTGCGCAATGCGGCTCTGGCCTGCAATGATCAAAGTATTCGCAAACCTGTCCCCACAAGGTGTCACGTTCGTTCAGTACAGAGCGGCCGTGATTGTCGGACAGGATTTCAGACCCAACCTTTGGAGAAATACCATGTCTGTCACCATGCGTGAAATGCTGGAAGCAGGTGTCCACTTCGGTCACCAGACCCGCTTCTGGAACCCCAAGATGGCCCCATTCATTTTCGGCCATCGCAACAAGATCCATATCATCAACCTGGAAAAATCACTGCCGATGTTCCAGGAGGCGACCAAGTTCGTCAAGCAGCTGGCGGCCAACCGCGGCACCATCCTGATGGTCGGCACCAAGCGCCAGGCCCGTGAACTGCTGTCCGCCGAAGCCCAGCGCGCCGGCATGCCCTACGTTGACCAGCGCTGGCTGGGCGGCATGCTGACCTCCTTCAAGCCCGTCAAGCCCTCCCTCACGCGCCTTAAGGACATGAAGGCCCAGC
>CAYSIY010000171.1:0-4731 GCA_964431215.1 uncultured Limnohabitans sp. | reverse complement strand
CGGGTCTCTGGGTAGTGCACGATGTACTTGGTGTTGGGGTTGCAAGGCCAGCTTGTTTTGTCTTTTTCGCCAGCAGCCAAAGGCGCGCCCACGGTGTGCACGCAAGGCACGAAGGGGCCGTCGGTGCCGATCACGTCGTACACGGCTTTGCCCATGCGGGTCATGAGTTTTTGGTTCACCACCACGTAGGCGCTGTCGGAGAGCTCAATACCCACGTGGGCAATGTGCGAACCCAGAGGGCCCATGCTGAAGGGGATGACGTACATGGTGCGGCCCTTCATGCAGCCGTCGAACAAGGGGTTCAACGTGGCGCGCATCTCGGCGGGTTCCATCCAGTTGTTGGTGGGGCCGGCGTCTTCTTTCTTTTCAGAACAGATGTAGGTGCGGTCTTCCACGCGGGCCACGTCCGACGGGTCGGTGATGGCCAGGAAGGAGTTGGCGCGCTTGGCGGGGTTGAGCTTCTTGAAGGTGCCGGCATCGACCAGTTCCTGGCACAGGCGGTCGTATTCTTCTTGCGAGCCGTCGGCCCAATAGATGCTGTCGGGCTTGCACAGGGCGGCCATTTCGGCGACCCAGGCGATCAGCTTGGCGTTCTTGACGTAAGCCGGTGCATTGAGCGCAAGGCCCTGCATCACAGGTGAGTTCATGGGGAAAGCTCCAAAGTTAAAAATCGTTTTTCCAAAAACCTGGCTGCAGGGGCAGGTCTTTGGAAAAACGAGGCGGTGCAGGCTGACATACTCACGTCAAGCGGGCGTTGTAACGCTCTGGTAACCCGCAGGTGCCCGATTTTAGGGAGGCCTCCGGATTTGTGCTTGTGACAGGGATGAAAAACTATGCAAAACACGCATCACTTTATGCGGGTCTTTTGGCGTGCGTGGCTCGTCACACTGTGGGCCTGGGGGCTGGCGTGCGCCGCGCCGCTGCAGGCCCAGACCCTCAAGGTGGCCGCCGCCAGTAATCTGAAGTTTGTACTGGCTGACATGGAAGCCCTGTACCGGCAGCAGACCGGCCAGCGCGTCGAGTTCAGTTTGGGGGCCTCGGTCCAGCTGGCGCTGCAGATTCAGCAGGGCCTGCCGGTGCACCTGTTCATCTCGGCCGACGAAGAGCAGGTGGCCTGGCTGGCGCAGGCCGGCCTGACCCGTGACGGCGGGCAACGCTATGCCCTCGGTCGCCTGGCCCTGATCAGCCCCAGCGGTTCAGGCATCCCGGTCGCCCGGGGGCTGGAGGCCGCCTTGCAGGCGCTCAGGCCCACCGACAAGCTGGCGATTGCCAACCCGCAACTGGCCCCCTACGGGCGCGCGGCGCGGGACATTTTGCAGAAAACCGCGGCCTGGCCTACCCTGCAAAAGCAGTTGGTGCTGGGCGACCACATCGGTCAGGCTACGCAGTTCGTGCTGACCGGGGCGGCCCCGCTGGGCATCACCGCCTATTCGCTCACCCTGGCACCCGAGGCGGCTGAGCGGCTGCAGGTCTGGCCTGTGCCGGCCGCGCTGCATGCGCCTTTGCCCCAGGCGCTGGTGCTGCTCAAGAGTGCCGGACGTGAAGCCGAGGCCTTCCGGGACTTTCTGCTGGGGCCAAGCGCACGGCCCCTGTGGCTGCGGCACGGCTATGCCCTGCCACAATGAGCGCCCCATGCCTGTGCCTGATTGCCTGAACCGCTGAACACCATGGATTGGTCTGCCCTCCGGGTTTCCTTGTTGCTGGCCGCCCTGACCACCGCGCTGCTCTTGCCCCCCGGCCTGTGGCTGGCGCGCTGGCTGGCGGTCACGCCCTGGCGCGGGCGGCCACTGATCGAAGCCTTGCTGCTCTTGCCCCTGCTGTTGCCGCCGACCGTGGTCGGCTTTTACTTTTTGATGGCCTTTGGTCAGGCCAGCCCCTGGGGCACCTGGCTGGCCGATGCCCTGGGCCTGCGCCTGGTTTTCAGCCTGCAGGGTCTGCTGGTGGTCAGTCTTCTGGTCAATCTGCCCTTCATGGTTCAGCCCATCCAGCGGGCCTTGGCAGCGGTGCCGCACAGCCTTCGCGAGGCGGCCTGGGTGTCGGGCTTGTCGGGTTGGCGCACCTTCTGGCAGGTTGAGTTGCCCTTGGCCTGGCCGGGCATTCTGGCGGGCATGGCGCTCACGGCCGCGCACACCTTGGGGGAGTTTGGCGTGGTGCTGATGGTGGGGGGCAACATTCCCGGCGAGACGCGCACGCTCTCGATTGCGCTCTACGACAAGGTGCAGGGCATGGAGCTGCAGTCGGCCCATGTGCTGGCCCTGTCCCTGGTCGCGCTCTCGGTGCTGGCGCTGGCTGTGGTGCTGGCTTTTGACCGGGTGGGCGTGCGCGGGCGTGCGCTGCAGGAGCGTTGATGACCGGCTTGCAGGTTCAACTCCAGGCCTCGGGGCCGGTCCCGATGGATGCGCAATTCGACTGCGCACAAGGCGAGCTGCTGGCCCTGGTGGGCCCCTCGGGCAGCGGCAAGACCAGCATGCTCAGGGCTGTCGCCGGGCTGTGGACGCCACAGCGGCTGCAAGGGCGCATCGCCTCTGGCGGCGAGGTCTGGCTGGACACGCAGAAGGGGGTCCGGCTTACGCCCCAGCAGCGGCGCGTGGGACTGGTCTTCCAGCACTATGCGCTGTTTCCGCACATGGACGCGCTGGCCAATGTGGCGTTGGCTGCCGGCCCGGGCTGGCCCCTGGCGGCGGTGCGCGCACTGCTCGAGCGCGTCGGCCTGGGCGAGCTGCTGCAGCGCCGCCCGGCACAGCTCTCGGGGGGGCAACAGCAGCGGGTGGCGCTGGCGCGTGCGCTGGTGCGGGTGATGCCCGCGCCGGGCCAGGCGGCGCAGCCCGCTGCAGGTGTGTTGCTGCTGGACGAGCCGTTTTCGGCGGTCGACGCGCCCACGCGCCAAAGCCTCTACCACGAGCTGGCCGCCTGGCGTCAGCAGGTGGCGGTGCCCATGGTGCTGGTCACCCATGATCTGAACGAAGCGCGGCGTCTGGCCGACCGGGTGGTGATCGTCGACCTGGGCCAGACCCTGCAGTCCGGCCCCCCCGAGAAGGTGTTTGCCAGCCCCCGCAACGCCCGTGTGGCCGAGCTGGTGGGCATCCAGAACCATTTTCAGGGGCGCTTTTACAAGGACGGCCCGGGCTGGGCGCGTCTGCAGTGGCTGGGGGCGCAGGGCTCGCTGGCGCTGAGGGTGATCGACAAGAACCGCATTGAGGAAGGCACGGCCGTGACCTGGGTGCTCAACGGCGAGGGGGTGGACCTGCTGCCCGATGCCGACCCGCCCCAGCAGGCCAATGTGCTGCGCTGCCGCCTGCACGAACTGTTGCCGCTGGGCGAGATCAGCCTGTGCACGCTGGTGCCCCTGGCGCTGCCCGATCAGCGTATCACGCTCAACCTGAGCGGGCGCTTGTTGCGTTTGCTCCAGGTCGAGGCCGGACAGACGCTGCATCTGCGGCTGGCACCGCAGGCCCTGCACATCATGCCGCTGCGATGAGGCGAAAAAAAACCCGCCGAGGGCGGGTTGCTTGGAGCGGGTCGTTGGGTCCTGGCGTTTCGCGTCAGGCCTGGGCCGGGCTCAGGCCAGGAAGACCGCGATGAAGGCCAGCAGGAAGATCAGCAGGGCACCCACCACAGGGATGACGACCGGAATGTGCTTGACCACGGCTTCAACCGGATCATGGGAGGTGGGTTCGTTGTGGCTCGACATGGGGATTCTCCAGACTCGACAAGCTGCGTATTGTAGCCAAGTGCGATGGGGCGGTGTCGCGCTGGCCCGCGCCCACGCCACGCATTGACTTGACGCTGCGCCCTGCAACTACAGACCTGCCGGCCCGTTTTGCCGGATCAGAGCACCCGGTAAAAACTCAGGAAGACGCCCTCGGGTGCGCGCCGGCCGGTGCCCAAGAACTGGCATTCGGAGAGCCAGCCCCATTTCTCTGAGGCCGCTTCAAGTCGGGGCTGGCAGCGGAAATAAACCTCGGACGCAGGGACCGGTTCACCGCGCATGATGCGCAGCGAATGCTCTGCACTGGCCACGCGCAGGGCGGTGTTGTGCACCAATACGCGGGTGCCATCGTCCAGCTCGATCACATAGCGCGCGTCCAGGTGCGCCTGCGTGCCCCCCGCCAGGATGAGCTGGAAATCTGCACCGCCGGCCAGCACCACGCCCTTGAGCAAGGGGCCCTGGACCACCCCTCCGGTGATCGGGATCATGCGGCGCAGGCCCGCCACGGTCTGGCCGACTTCGACCGGCGGCGCAATGGTGATGGCGAGGTCGCAGGCGTGCTCGAGTTGGGGCGGGGGCAGGGTGTCGAGCGCTGGGGTGTTCATGTCGGGCCTTTACACTTTGCGTTCATTATCCGGTGACCCCCATGCTTTCGACCCAGGACAAAACCCGCATCGACGACACCCGCATTGCGCTGGTGCGACCGCTCATGACGCCCGCCTTGCTTGAAGAGCGGCTGCCCGCCACCCCGGCCCACCTGGCGCTGGTCGAGGCCTCGCGGCAGGCGATTTCGCAGGTGCTGCATGGCCGTGACGACCGGCTGGTGGTGGTGGTCGGCCCCTGCTCGATCCACGACCATGACCAGGCCATCGAGTACGCCCGGCGCCTGAAGGCCGAGGCCGACAGGCACGCGAAAGACCTGATCGTGGTGATGCGCGTCTACTTTGAAAGACCGCGCACCACGGTGGGCTGGAAGGGCTACATCAACGACCCGCACCTGGACGGCAGCTTTGCCATGAACC
>CAYSIY010000170.1:0-4812 GCA_964431215.1 uncultured Limnohabitans sp. | reverse complement strand
CTTCGAGCGCGATCTGGCTGGCCTTGCGGCTGGCCACGGTCTCGGCCTTGGTGTGGGCAGACACCACGGCGTCAAAGGCCACCTGGTGGAAGGTTTTCGGCAATTCGCCCTTCATGCGGCGCACAAACTCCTTGGCTTGCTCAGGAAAAGCGGCCTTGTAGGCGGCAAAGCGGGCGTTCCAGGCGGCTTCGCGCTCGGCACCGGCGGCCTTGGCGTCCCAGTCGGCGTACACCTCCTTGGGGATCTTGAAGGGCGGGTGGTTCCAGCCCAGCGCTTCGCGGGTGAGGGCGATTTCTTCAGTGCCCAGTGGCTCGCCGTGGGCCTTGGCGGTGCCCGCGCGGTTGGGCGAGCCCTTGCCGATGGCGGTCTTGCAGACGATGAGGGTGGGCCCAGATGACCCGTTATGGGCGCTGTGCTTGGCCGAGGCAATCGCCCGGGAGATGGCGGCCGCGTCATGGCCGTCCACCGCGTCAATCACGTTCCAGCCGCAGGCGGCAAAGCGCTGGGGGGTGTTGTCAACGAACCAGGGGGCGACCTGGCCGTCAATCGAGATGCCGTTGTCGTCGTACAGGGCGATCAGCTTGTTGAGCTTCCAGGCGCCCGCCAGGGCCACGGCTTCGTGGCTGATGCCTTCCATCAGGCAGCCGTCACCCAGGAACACATAGGTGTGGTGGTTGACGATGGTGTGGCCGGGGCGGTTGAACTCGGCGGCCAGCATCTTCTCGGCCAGGGCCATGCCCACGGCGTTGGTGATGCCCTGACCGAGCGGGCCGGTGGTGGTTTCCACGCCGGGGGTGATGCCCACTTCGGGGTGGCCGGCAGTCTTGCTGTGCAACTGGCGGAAATTTTTCAGCTCTTCAATCGGCAGCTTGTAGCCCGTCAGGTGCAGCACCGAATAGATCAGCATCGAGGCGTGGCCGTTGGAGAGCACGAAGCGGTCGCGGTTGAGCCAGTGCGGGTTTTTGGGGTTGTGCTGCAGGTGATCGCCCCACAGCGCCACCGCCATGTCGGCCATGCCCATGGGTGCGCCCGGGTGACCGGAATTGGCTTGTTGAACGGCGTCCATGGCCAGGGCGCGGATCGCGTTGGCCATCTGTTGTTGGTTTGCCATGGGGGCAGCTCCGGTCTGAAGATTCGGGGAAACCCCGGATTTTAAGGGCCTCAGCCCCAGTGCCTGGGCAGGAGCGCTGCACCCGCCGCAGTCGTGGCAACATCGGCGCATGCGTGGACGCACCGAAATTCCTCAAGGCTTTGCCGCCCAGGCCATGCTTCTGGCCGCGGGACGCGGCGAGCGCATGCGGCCGCTGACAGACGCTACGCCCAAGCCTTTGCTGCGGGTGCGAGGCCAGCCGCTCATGCAGTGGCCGATGCAGGCGCTGGCGCGTGGTGGCTTTACCCGCCAACTGGTCAACACCGCCTGGCTGGGTGAGCAGATCCCGGCGCATTTTGGCGACCGCGTTCAGTGGCCGGGCCTGCCCGAGGTGCAGATCGTCTGGTCGCACGAGGGGCGCGATTTTGGCCGTGCGCTTGAAACAGCCGGTGGCATCCTGCGCGCCCTGCCTGCGCTGGAGGACGTGTTCTGGGTGGTGGCGGGTGATGTGTTCGCGCCGGACTTCGTGTTCAGTCCCGACGCCGTGCAGCGTTTTGTGGGCAGTGGTCTGCAAGCCCACGTGTGGCTGGTGCCCAACCCGCCGCACAACCCCCAGGGCGACTTCGGTCTGGCCGCCGATGGCCGCGTGCTCAACTTGCCTGCAGGTGATCCCGGGCGGCGCTACACCTTCAGCACCATCGCGCTGTACCGCAAGAGCTTTTTTGCCCGCGCCGATGCCCCGGCACCGCCGGGCAACCCAGAGGGCGTGGCCGTGCCGCTGGCACCCCTGCTGCGGGCCGCCATGGACCGGGGCGAGGTCAGTGGCGAGGTGTATGCCGGTGCCTGGACCGATGTGGGCACGCCCGAGCGGCTGGCGCGGCTCAACGCCTAGCGGGAAGTCACGGGCCGCCAGGGGTTTCGAGGCCGGCCATCGCGGTCAGAGACCGCTCCTGCGGGGCAGGACCACTGCCGGTGCCCTGATCGCGGGCGCTGATCGCGGGCGGAGGTGGTATCTACAATGACCCGATGACCGAGATTTCCCTTTACGCCCAACGCCGTGCCCGGCTGGCCGCCCAGCTGGGAGCAGGCGGCATCGCCATCATCCCGACCGCGCCTGAGCGCCAGCGCAACCGTGACAGCGATTTCCTGTTCCGGCACGACAGTTACTTCTATTACCTGACTGGCTTCACCGAGCCCAATGCCTGGCTGGTGCTCACCCACGAGGGCGAGGCCACGCTGTTTTGCCAGCCCAAGGACCTCGAGCGCGAGATCTGGGACGGCATCCGTCTGGGCCCCGATGCGGCACCGACCGCGCTCGGCGTGCAACGCGCCATGTCCGTGAGCGATCTGGACGCACAACTGCCCCGACTGCTGGAAAACCGCAGCACCGTCTGGTTTCCTTTTGCCACCCATGCGGGGCTGGAGGGCCGCGTGGAGGGCTGGCTCAGGCCGGTGCGTGCCCGGGTGCGCTACGGCGCAATGTGCCCCGACCAGCAGCGCGATGTGTGCGCCCTGCTCGACGAGATGCGGCTGATCAAAGACGCGCACGAGCTGGACATCATGCGGCGTGCCTCGCAGATCAGCGCCCGCGCCCACATCCGTGCCATGCAGCGCTCGGCGGCCATGCTGCGCGCCGGGCAGGAGCTGCGCGAATACCACCTGGACGCGGAGCTGCTGCATGAATTTCGTCAGCACGGCTCACAGTACCCGGCCTATGGCTCCATCGTGGCCGGGGGGGGCAACGCCTGCATCCTGCATTACCGTGCCGACAAGGCCTTGATCCGCGATGGCGATCTGGTGCTGATTGACGCCGGCTGTGAGCTCGATGGCTACGCCAGCGACATCACCCGCACTTTTCCGGCCAACGGCAAGTTCAGCGGCCCGCAGCGCGTACTCTACGATCTGGTGCTGGCTTCGCAGGATGCGGCCGTGGCGGCCACCAAACCCGGCGCGCGTTTTGTCGACCCGCACGAGGCCACCGTGGCGGTGCTGGCACAGGGCCTGCTCGATGTCGGCCTGCTCGACCCCAACCAGGTCGGCACCGCGCAGGACGTGATCGCCAACCGAAGCTATTTCCAGTTCTACATGCACCGCACCGGCCACTGGCTGGGCATGGACGTGCACGACTGCGGCAGCTATGTGGAGCCTTCTGAAGTCGGCACCTTCAGCGAGCGCAAGGACCCGCTCAGCGGCGAAACCATCAAGGACCGCCCCAGCCGCATCCTGCGCGAGGGCATGGTGCTGACCATCGAGCCTGGCCTGTATGTGCGACCGGCCGAGGGCGTGCCCGAGCGTTTCCACCACATCGGCATTCGCATCGAGGACGATGCGGTGCTTACCGCCAGCGGATGTGAACTGATCACCCGTGGCGTGCCGGTGAATGCCGACGAAATCGAAGCCCTGATGCGGGCCTGAACCGATGGGCACTGTGCAAGGCCGAGTGCTCTCGGTGCAGGTGGGCACTTCGCGTTTTTTGCGCGTGGGCGAGCGAACCCTGCGCTCGGCCATCCGCAAGCATGCCGTGCAGGGCCCGGTTGGCGTGGCGCTGCTGGGGCTGGCGGGGGACGAGCAAAACGATCTGAGTGTCCATGGCGGCCTGTCCAAGGCGGTCTACGCATTGCCGCACCAGCATCTGGCCTGGTGGTCGGCGCAGCGGCAGGCGGCCGGGGTGTCGCTGTTTGACGAAGCCATCGTGCCGGGCCAGTTGGGCGAGAACCTCAGCCTTGAAGGCGTGGATGAGCAGGGCTTGTGTCTTGGTGACCGCTTGCAGTTTGCCGGGGGTGTGCGCCTGCGCGTGACCGAGCCGCGCCAGCCCTGTGCCAAATTCAATGCGGTCATGGGCTATGAGCGGGCGGGCAAGGACATGGTGTTGTCGGGCCGCTGCGGCTTCTATCTGGCGGTGGAGGTGCCAGGCCACCTGAAGGCGGGCGAGGCCTTTGAAGTCCAGCCCGGTTCGCGCGAAACCCCTGTGGCGCAGGCCCTGCAGCACAAAGCGTTCAAGCACCTGCGCTGAGCCCCCGGGCCGCTGCATCTTTGCCTTGCGGTCAAAGCCCCCCTGACATGGATGCGTATTTCCGCGCATCGGCAGGTCCGCCCTGCAGGCCTACAATGGAAAAACACGTATCACCTGGCGAAACGACCGGGCCGAGACACCCACGGAGAAAACCCCATGAGCAACAAGCTCCAGGCCGAAGAAAAGCGCGCGGTGCTGCGCAAAGCTGCCCTCGAATACCACGAGTTTCCCACCCCCGGCAAGGTCGCGATTGCCGCCACCAAGCAGCTGGTCAACCAGCACGACCTGGCGCTGGCCTACTCGCCCGGTGTGGCCGCGCCTTGCGAAGAAATCGTCAAAGACCCCGCCGCCGCCTTCAAGTACACCAGCCGTGGCAACCTGGTCGGCGTGGTGACCAACGGCACCGCCGTGTTGGGTCTGGGCGACATTGGCCCGCTGGCCGGCAAGCCGGTCATGGAGGGCAAGGGTGTCCTTTTCAAGAAGTTCTCGGGCATCGACGTGTTTGACATCGAGATCAACGAGAAAGACCCTGAAAAGCTGGTCGAAATCATTGCCGCTCTGGAGCCGACGTTTGGCGGCATCAACCTCGAAGACATCAAGGCGCCCGACTGCTTCTATGTGGAGCGCAAGTTGCGCGAGCGCATGAAGATCCCTGTCTTCCACGACGACCAGCACGGCACAGCCATCACCGTGGGTGCGGCGATTTTGA
>CAYSIY010000169.1:0-4868 GCA_964431215.1 uncultured Limnohabitans sp. | reverse complement strand
CCGATGTTGTAGTTGCCACGACCGTCGAAAGCACGGCCGGAGATACCACGGAAGTCACGCACACGGGGCAGCGCCACGGTGACGAAGCGGTCGAGAAACTCGTACATCTGCACGCCGCGCAAGGTCACCATGCAACCGATGGCTTGGCCTTCGCGGATCTTGAAACCGGCGATGGCTTTCTTGGCCTTGGTCACCACCGGCTTCTGGCCGGCGATCTTGGTCAGGTCGCCAACAGCGTTGTCCATGACCTTCTTGTCGGCCACAGCCTCGCTCACACCCATGTTCAGAGTGATCTTGGTGATGCGGGGCACCTCCATCGGCGACTTGTAGCCGAACTTGGCAGTCAGCTCGGGAGCGACTTTCTCGCGGTAGATTTGCTGGAAACGTGCCATGGTCATGCCACCTTGATTTCTTCGCCACTGGACTTGTAGACGCGCACGCGCTTGCCGTCAGCCAGCTGCTTGATGCCCACGCGATCGGCCTTGCCCGTAGCGGCATTGAAAATCGCCACATTGGACTGATGGATCGGCATGGCCTTTTCGATGATGCCGCCGTTGGTGCCCTTCATGGGGTTAGGCTTGGCGTGCTTCTTGACGATATTGATGCCCTCAACCACCACATGCGAATCGTCTGCACGCAGCGAAACCTTGCCGCGCCGACCCTTGTCGCGACCGGTGATCACGATGACTTCGTCGCCCTTGATAATCTTGTTCATGGCGAATCCCCTTTAGAGCACTTCGGGAGCCAGGGACACGATCTTCATGAACTTCTCGGTACGCAGTTCACGCGTGACCGGGCCGAAGATGCGGGTGCCGATGGGCTCAAGTTTGCTGTTCAGCAACACGGCAGCGTTGCCATCGAATTTGACGAGAGAGCCATCGCCACGGCGGATGCCTTTGGCGGTACGGACCACCACCGCGCTGTAAACCTCGCCTTTTTTGACGCGGCCACGCGGAGCGGCTTCCTTGATGCTCACCTTGATGATGTCGCCCACACTGGCGTAACGACGCTTGGATCCGCCGAGCACCTTGATGCACAGCACGGACTTGGCGCCGGTGTTGTCGGCGACCTCCAACCGAGATTCTGTCTGGATCATTTCAATATTCCCAACTTGTACCCCTGAACGCCAGCCAGGCCATCAGGGATCAGTCTTGGACCCGTCATCCCCGCCGCAAACCACTTGCAGCGCTTCAGATTGGGCAGATAACCACGCCTTCCTCAAAAGGCGAAGCCCTCTATTATCACGAAAACCCCCAGCCAGGTCAACTCTTTTTTTCGACCGCCATTCCCGGGTCTTCGCCCAAGCTGAAGGCGACATCCATGTTGGCCCCATCAGGCACCGCCTTTGCCCCGTCCAGACCTTGTCGGCATGGGCGCGGCGCAGCGGCGACAATCGGAATTCCCACACTCTCCGTGAAGTCATGACTCCAGCACTGCAACACCTCGCGTTCATTGGCGGCGGCAACATGGCCGGTGCCATCATTGGCGGACTGATCCGCCAAGGCATGCAGCCCAGCCAGATCACCGTGATCGAGCCTTTTGCAGAGACTGCAGCGCGACTGCACAAAGATTTAGGTGTCACCGTGCTGCACAAGGCGGACTCCGCTCTGGGCGCAGCGCAACTTGTGGTCTGGGCCGTCAAACCCCAGGTCTTCAAGGACGCCGCGGCATCCGTGGCCGCACACACTCGCCAGGCCCTGCACCTGTCGGTGGCCGCCGGCATCCGCACCGACAGCATCTGCCAATGGCTGGGGACAGGCCGCGTGGTGCGCAGCATGCCCAACACGCCCGCATTGATCGGCCAGGGCATCACTGCCCTGTTTGCCTGCTCCGGGGTGTCTTCGGCAGAAAAGGCGCAGGTCGAGCAGGTCATCGCCACGACCGGCCAGCATTTGTGGGTCGAGCGGGAAAGCCTCCTGGACGCCGTCACCGCCCTCTCGGGCTCCGGTCCGGCCTATGTATTTTTCTTCCTGGAGGCCATGACCGAGGCCGGTGTGGGCATGGGCCTTGATGCAGAGCAGGCCTACCGGCTGGCCGTGGCCACCTTCCAGGGAGCATCGTCCCTGGCGGCCGCTTCGAGCGAGTCTCCCGAGCTGCTGCGGCAGCGCGTCACCTCCAGGGGGGGCACGACTTACGCTGCGATCACTTCGATGGAAAGCGCGGGCCTCAAGGCGGCTTTTGTGCGTGCCATGCAGGCCGCCGAGCAGCGCGCCCGCGAACTGGGCGACGAATTCGGCAAGGCTTGATCAGAAGCCGTAGCCCAGCACCACCCCAGCAAACACACTGGCGCCCAGCCAGTGGTTCAGGCGAAAAGCCTTGAAACAGCCCTCGCGTGTGCGCTCGCGGATCAGGAAAAAATGCCAGACCACCTGCGCTGCTGCTGCTGCCCAGCACAACACAAACCACGGGCTTTGGCGAGGTGCGGGCAAAAGGGCGGCCCAACTGACCAGATGGACCCCGTAAAAAACCATGATCGCGGGCACATCCCATCTCCCCAGGGTGATGGCGGAGGTCTTCATGCCAATCTTCAGGTCGTCGTCGCGATCGACCATGGCGTATTCGGTGTCGTAGGCCAACACCCAGAACAGGTTACCCAGCAGCAGCCACCAGGCCAGCAGCGGCACTTCGCCCCGCACCGCCGCAAACGCCATCGGAATGCCGAAGCTGAAAGCCACGCCCAGCACCGCTTGTGGCATGGACACATGGCGCTTGGCATAGGGGTAGACCAAGGTCACGGCCAGTGCCACGACTGACCAGGCGATGGTGGTCGCATTGGTGGTCAGCACCAGACCCAAGGCACAAAGCGCGAGCACCGCACCCACAGCCAGCGCTTCACCCGCGCCGATGCGGCCGCTGGTCACTGGCCGCTGGGCGGTCCGCTTGACATGGCGGTCAAAATCACGGTCGGCAACATCATTGATGCAGCAGCCCGCGCTGCGCATGAGAATGGTGCCCAGCGTGAACACCCCGATCAGGTGCCAGCCCGGAAACCCGCCTTGCGCGACCCACAGTGCCGCCAGAGAAGGCCACAGCAACAGCAGCCAGCCGGCGGGTCGATCCCAGCGGATCAGGTCCAGATAAAGCCTGAGCTTGTCGGTCATGTTCAGGACAAACGCGTCACACCCGATAGAGGACAGGCGTAAATGGCATTGCGCAACGCCGCAATGGCTTCATAGCGGGTGAAGCTTCGACGCCAGGCCAAGACCACACGACGGGTGGGTGGCGGACCGCCCTGGGCGTCGACCACTGGGAGATAACGCACCGGGTCGTCCATGCGGCTGGCTGCCCGGCGAGTGACGGGCTTGAGCTCAGGTATGGACAGTCGGGGCACCAGGGTCATGCCCATGCCAGCGGCGACCATGTGCTTGATGGTTTCCAGCGACGAGCCTTCAAACGTCTTGCGAATGCCATCGCTGTGGTTGGCAAAACGGGCGAACTCGGGACAGACCTCCAGCACATGGTCACGGAAACAATGTCCGGCCCCCAGCAGCAGCATCGTCTCGTTCTTGAGCTCCTCTGCCGTCACGGTGGCGCGACTGGCCAAAGGGTGCCTGGCCGGCACGGCGGCCATGAACGGCTCGTCGTAGAGCGGCGCGATCGCCAGCCCCGCATCCGGAAAAGGCTCGGCCAGAATGGCACAGTCGATCTCTCCGGTGCGCAACATTTCCAGCAACCTCACGGTGAGGTTCTCATGCAACATCAGCGGCATTTGTGGCACCGAATGGATCACTTCCCGCACCAGATCAGGCAGCAGGTACGGGCCGATGGTGTAGATCACCCCCAGGCGAATCGGTCCGGCCAGCGGGTCCTTGCCACGCTTGGCAATTTCCCTGATTTCCGCTGCCTGCTCCAGCACGCTCTGGGCCTGGCGAACAATTTCCTGGCCCAGCGGCGTGACCGCCACCTCGGAAGCGCTTCGCTCGAACAGCTTGACATCGAGCTCTTCCTCCAGCTTCTTGATGGCCAGCGAGAGCGTGGGCTGCGACACATGACAAGCCTCGGCGGCCCGTCCGAAATGTTTTTCGCGGGCCACCGCAACGATGTACTTGAGCTCGGTGAGTGTCATGGCCTTGGCATTGTAGGTTTGCCTCAAGCCTTGAGGTACTCGGCCCTGCCCCCCAGCCATCGGCTCACATGGCGTTCGGCCAGCTGCGGGTGCCGGTCGAGCATGACCGGAGCCAGCTCGCGCGCCCATTCGAGCAGGGGCGCATCGGTGGACAGATCGGCAAAGCGCAGCAAAGGCGCCCCCGATTGACGCGCCCCCAGAAACTCCCCCGGCCCACGAATTTCCAGGTCGCGGCGAGCGATCTCGAAGCCGTCATGGGTCTCCACCATGGCCCGCAAGCGCTCACGCGCCGTCTCTCCCAGACGACCGCTCTCGCCGGTGCCGTAGAGCAGCACACAGGCCGATGCCGATGCGCCGCGCCCCACGCGGCCACGCAATTGGTGCAACTGGCTCAAGCCAAAACGCTCGGCGTGTTCGATCACCATCAGCGAGGCATTGGGCACGTCCACCCCCACCTCGATCACGGTGGTGCTGACCAGCACACCCATCTGGCCACAGGTGAACAGGTCCATCACCGCCTTTTTTTCGGCCGCTGGCATGCGCGAATGCAGCAGGCCCACCATCACCCCTGGCAAGGCTTGACTCAAGTCGGCATGCGTCTGGGTGGCATTGCTCAGGTCCAGCGCCTCGCTCTCTTCAATCAGCGGACACACCCAGTACACCTGCCGACCCTGCTGGAGTTGTGCACCCATGCGCTCAATGATCTCGTCACGGCGGCTGTCCGAAATCACCCGGGTCACGATGGGCGTGCGCCCGGGCGGCAACTCGTCGATCACCGACACATCCAGGTCGGCGTAGTAAC
>CAYSIY010000168.1:0-4879 GCA_964431215.1 uncultured Limnohabitans sp. | reverse complement strand
ACGTTTTCGCCTTCGCGCACCGCCTGCACCATGAGTTTGTGGATGAAGGCCTGGGGCGTGCTCTTGCAGCCGCCGCGCTTGCCCACCTGCACGATGCGGGCCGTGGGGGCCGCATGGGCCAGCACCGCCGGGTTGACCAGGTCGTCCACAAACAGCACCGTGGCGCGGGTGATGGCCCGGGCGGCCTTGATCGTGAGCAGTTCCGGGTCGCCGGGGCCGGCACCGACGAGGGTGCAGCGGCCACCGGTGGCAGAAATCAGGGCAGGGGCTTTCATGGCTGGACCTCATGCAGGATGTGTTGGACTTGCAGGGCGATCGGCTCGGGCACTGCACATTCGCCACGCAGCACCTGCCGGATGTAGGCGGCGGTGGCCGTGGCGTCGATGGCGGGCAGCTCGGGCAATTGCGCCAGCGGGCCTTCCTGCGGGGGCTGCACGCGGCGCACCTCGCCGTGCCGGAAGACATCCATGGCCGGTGTCCGGCGTGCATCGGCCACCGGCTCGCCTTCGGTGCCGCGCAGCAGCAGGGCGTGCTGGCCGGTCAGGGCAAAGGTGGCCGACATCGACTGCAGGTATTCGGGGTGGGTGTAGCTGCCCACCACCAGGGTCGGGCCAGCTTTCGTTTCGCAGGGGTTCATGAGCTTGACCAGGCTGTGCCCGGAGTTGCGCAGGCCCACCACCCGGCGCACCGACAGCAGCCGGTCCAGGCCGCCGTGCAGGCTGGCGGTGTGCACAAACCGCAGCTCACCGGCGCGGGCCTGCAGCGGGCCTGTGCTGGCCTGGATGCCCAGCTCGGCCAGCACCGCCTGCGTCGGCACGCGACGGTCTTCGCTCTGGCTGCCATGCACCACCACCGCCACGCCCTCGCGGGCCAGCAGCAGGCCCAGCAGGGCCGTGAGCACGGGCAGCTTGCGAGCGCCGTTGTAGCTCGGCAGCACCACCGTGGGGGCACCCCCGGTGGCCACCGTGTTCAGCCGCTGGTGTGTCGCGTCCAGAAAACCGGCCATCTCTTCGGGCGTTTCGCCCTTGATGCGCATGGCCAGACAAAACGCACCGAGCTCCAGATCGCTCACCTGCCCGTCGAGCACCTGCCCCATCAGGTCGGCGGCCTGGGCGCGCTCAATCGCCCGCGCGCCGTCCTTGCCGCGGCCAATGTCCTTGATGTAGTGGCTGATGCTCATGCGCTCGATTTTGAATCAGGTCGGATAACTGTTTGTTATATGAATATGGGGCGGTCGAAGTCTCACACCTCATTTCAGTGCCCTATTCGTCATTCCCGGCTTGACCGGGAATCCATGGCCCCCCGCTTTCGCGAGGGTGACGGGAAGGGGGTATGGGGCTGCTGACGCTCTGGACCAGTTGGCGCAGTTCGGGCAGGCAGGAGCCGCATTGCGTGCCGCAGCGCAACTGGCTTTGCAGCCCGGCCAGGCGCTGCTCGTTGCTGCCGGCCTGGGTTTGCAGGCAGGCCCGGATGGCGTCTTCGCGCACATTGAGGCAACTGCACACCTGGCGGCTTTGCGGTGCCGAACCCTGGGGCGGCGTGCTGCCGGTCTGCAACCATTGGCGGGCGGGCCAGTGCAGGGCCTGGCTTTGCGCCAGCAGGTCTTGCAGCCAGCGGGCCGGGCGGGTGTCGCCGGCCACCGCAAAACCCAGCAGGCTGCGCCCGCCCTGGTCATCGGGAGGGCTCAGGTGCAGTGCGCGCAGGTGGCCGCGCTGCCCGTCCTGGTAGCGCAGGGTCTCGCTCGAATCGAGCCCGAGCAGGGCCAGCACCTGCGTCAGGACCGAGGGCTTGGGCTCGGCCGAGCGGGCATGCAGCAAAAGGCCGGTGCGCGGCGCCGGGTCTTGCAGATCGGCGTCGGGGTCGGCAAAGGGCACCAGGGTGGCAAAGTCCAGCGAGGGCAGGAGCTGCTGCAGGCTGCGGCGCACCGGCCAGACGCGCTCGGCAGGCAGCCAGGCCATGGCCACCAGCGGCCATGCGCCCTGCGAGGGCAGGGCGGTGATCTGCACCGCCGCATGCTTGAGCTCGGGCTGCCTGGAGCTGGGGCAGTAGCTGGAGGTGGTGAGCACGTTCACGCCCAGGCCCGGCTGGCCTTGTGCGTCGCGGCCACTGAGCACTTCGGGCCCCCAGTGCATGGCCATGAAGGCCTGCAGCGGCGCCACTTGTGGGCTGGCCTGCACCGGCAGCACCAGGCTGCCGCGTTTGCTGCGCACCTGGGCCAGCTCGCCGTCCTGCAGGCCCAGGCGTTGCAGGTCGGCGGGGTTCAGTTGCACGCAGGGCTCGGGGCTGTGGGCAAACAGACGCCCGGCGGTGCCGGTGCGCGTCATGCCGTGCCACTGGTCGCGCAGGCGGCCCGTGGTGAGCGCAAAGGGAAACTGCGAGACGCGCTCTTCGGCCACAGGCTCCCAGCGCACGGCGGCAAAGCGTGCGCGGCCGTCGGGGGTGGCAAAGCGGCCATCGGTGTACAGGCGGGCCTGCCCGGCGCTGGCCCCGGCGGGCAGCGGCCACTGGGCCGGGGCCTCTTCAAGTAGCGCGTAGCTCAGGCCGGTGATGTCCAGGTCGCGTCCACGGGTGCTTTCGCGGTGCTCGTTCCAGATGGCCTCGGGGCTGGCGTAGTCGAGCAGGCGAGCGTCTTGCGGACGCTCAAGGGCCAGCGCCAGCCGCTGCCCGATGGCGCAGGCAATCTGCCAGTCGTGGCGGGCCTGGCCTGCAGGCGGCACAGCGGCGCGCACACGGGTGATGCGCCGCTCGCTGTTGGTGACGGTGCCTTCTTTTTCGCCCCAGGTGGTGGCCGGCAGCAGCAGGTCGGCCAGCTCGCAGGTGGCGGCGGTGGCAAAGGCCTCCTGCACGATGACGAATTCGGCACGTTCGAAGGCCCGACGCACCGTCTTCTGGTCGGGCATGGATTGGGCCGGGTTGGTGCAGGCAATCCACAGCGCCTTGATCTGGCCGTCGGCGGCGGCCTGGAACATCTCGACCGCCGTCAGGCCGGGCTGGGCCGGCACCTCGGGCACGCCCCAGAGTGCGGCGATTTCGGCGCGGTGCTGCGCATTGGCCAGATCGCGGTGGGCCGACATCAGGTTGGCCATGCCGCCGACTTCGCGCCCGCCCATGGCGTTGGGCTGGCCCGTCAAGGACAACGGTCCGGCACCGGCCTGGCCGATCTGCCCGGTGGCCAGGTGCAGGTTGATCAGGGCGGCGTTTTTGGCGGTGCCGTTGCTCGACTGGTTCAGGCCCTGGCAGTACAGGCTGAGCGTGGTGGCGGTTTGGCGAGGGTCGTCGCTGCCGCCGGTGGCAAACCAGCGGGCAGCGGTCAGCAGGTCCTGGGTGCTGATGCCGCAGATTTGCGTCACGCGCTCGGGGCTGTAGTCGGCCACCAGGGCCTGCAGCGCCTCAAAGCCGCTGGTGTGGGCGGCGATGTAGCCCGGCTGCGTCCAGCCCTGGGCCAGCATGATGTGCAGCAGGCCGTGGAACAGCATCACATCGGTGCCCGGCTGAATCTGCAGGTGCAGATCGGCCATCTCGGCGGTGTCGGTGCGGCGCGGGTCCACCACGATCATCTTGAGGCCGGGGCGGGCGCGCCGGGCGTCTTCGATGCGGCGAAACAGGATCGGGTGCGCCCAGGCGGCGTTGCTGCCCGCGATGAACAGACAGTGGGTCAGCGCAATGTCCTCGTAGCAGGCGGGCGGCGCGTCGGCCCCCAGCGTCATCTTGTAGCCCGCCACTGCGCTGCTCATGCACAGGCGCGAGTTGCTGTCGATGTTGTTGGTGCCCAGCAGCCCCTTGGCCAGTTTGTTGAAGACGTAATAGTCCTCGGTGAGCAACTGGCCCGAAATGTAGAGGCCCAGCGCCTGCGGGCCATGCGCGCGCACGATGGCGGCCAGCCGCGAGGCGGCCATGTCGGTGGCGTCGTTCCAGCCCAGCGCCTGCGGGGCCTGGCCGCGCACCGGCCGCCATTGGGGGCTGAGCAGGCGGGTGTGCTGCGTGACCTGCGGGGCCGCCGTCAGGTGCAGTGACTGGCCCTTGGTGCACAGCCGCCCAAAATTGGCCGGATGCTGCGGATCGCCCCGCACCCCGACGATCTGCTCCCCACGCGACTCAATGATGACGCCGCAGCCCACCCCACAGTAGGGGCAGGTGGAACGGGTTTCTTGTGCGGCGAGCTTCATGGGCAAGGCTTCAGGCCGCTGCGCCCTTGCGCAGCACCGGGCCAGCCATCGGGCGCCTCAGGTCGGTGGCGTGGCCGGCCAGTTCGTCGGCGTCCAGATGCACCACACCGTCTTGCACCTTCAGGGCAAAGCGTGGCGTGCAGCCCTCGTCGGGGGCCTGCGCCTGCCCGTCGCACAGGCCAATCGTCCAGTTGTGCAAGGGGCAGGCCACCTGCTGGCCAAACACAATGCCTTGCGACAGCGGCCCGCCCTTGTGCGGGCAGCGGTCGAGCAGGGCAAACACCTCATCGGCGTCGTTGCGGAAGATGGCCACGTCCAGACCCCGCTCACGCGCCACGCGGCGGGCACCGAGCACAGGAATGTCTTCAACGCGGCAGATTTCTTTCCAGGCGGTCATGGGTCGGTCTTTCAAACGGTGGTCACGGGTTCAAACTGGCGGGTGTCCACCTGCGCCTTGGCCAGCTCGAACCAGGGGTCGGGCTCGCCGTCGAGCGCATGCTGCAGCCGCGCCCACAGAGCCTTGCGGTTGGCTTCATCGTCTAGCACCTTCTTCTTGATGTGGTCCATGCCCACGCGGTGCAGGTAATGCACCGTGCGCTCCAGGTACCAGCCTTCTTCGCGGTAGAGCTGCATGAAGGCACCGGTGTACTCCAGCACCTCCTCGGCGGTCTTGAGCTTGACGAAGAACTCGGCCACTTCGGTCTTGATGCCGC
>CAYSIY010000167.1:0-4899 GCA_964431215.1 uncultured Limnohabitans sp. | reverse complement strand
GCGCCTTGTGCTTTTCGTACAGGCTCTGCGCCAGCCCCAGCGTGGTCTTGGCCGAAAAGCCAAAGCGGCCGTTGGCCTCGCGCTGCAAGCTGGTCAGATCGAACAGGCCGGGCGAGGCCTCGGTCTTGGGTGTGGACTCTTCGGTGACGGTGGCCGCCTTGCCGCGCACGGCGTCGGCGATCTCGATGGCGCGGCGCGCATCCCAGACGCGGTCGGCCTTCTTTTCCTTGTCCTCTGCGTCCTGCTTCCAGTTCGGGTCGAACCACTTGCCGCCGTATTCACCGGCTTCGGCCAGAAAGCTGGCGTGCACCTCCCAGTAGTCGCGGCTCACAAACTTGCGGATCTGCTCTTCGCGCTCGACCACCACCGCCAGGGTGGGCGTCTGCACCCGGCCCACGGTGGTCAGAAAGAAACCGCCATCGCGCGAGTTGAAGGCCGTCATGGCGCGCGTGCCGTTGATGCCTACCAGCCAGTCGGCTTCGGAGCGGCTGCGGGCGGCGTCGGCCAGGCCCTGCATCTGCTGCTCGCTGCGCAGGTTTTCAAAGCCATCGCGAATGGCCTGCGGCGTCATCGACTGCAGCCACAGGCGCTTGACCGGCTTGCCCAGCGGCTTGCTGCCGCCCGCGTACTGCTCGATCAGGCGGAAGATCAGCTCACCCTCGCGGCCCGCGTCGCAGGCATTGACCAGTGCCGTCACGTCCTTGCGCTTGGCCTGCTTGACCACGGCGCTCAGGCGGCTTTTGGTCTTGTCCACAGGCTTGAGGTCAAAGTGCGGCGGGATGACCGGCAGGTTGGCAAAGCTCCACTTGCCGCGCTTGACGTCGTACTGCTCGGGCGCCTGGATCTCGACCAGGTGGCCGACCGCGCTGGTGACCACATAGCGCTCGTTTTCAAAGTGGTCGTCGTGTTTGTCGAACTTGCCCGCCACCGGGGTCAAGGCGCGCACGATGTCCTGCGCGACCGAAGGCTTTTCTGCAATGACCAGTGTTTTCATGAGTGTTGGCAATCCTGCTCTATACAATCCGCTTCTCGCGTGCGCGCATGTGTACGCGCGCCCGCACAGGCACGCGCACACGCGCACCTGCATGAATTCAACATAACAAATTTTCCTGACCGTGGTCAAAACATCCGCTCCGCGTACCGCCGCCCCCAAAGCCAGCCGCAAGGTGCCTGCGAAGGTTTCCGCAGCCAGCCGCCGCATCCAGGTGCGCCGCTCGGGCGTCCATGGCAAGGGTGTGTTTGCCCTGCAGGACATCGCCGAAGGCGAGACCCTCATCGAGTACGTGGGCGAGGTCATCACCTGGGACGAAGCCCAGGAGCGCCACCCGCACGACCCGAGCGACCCCAACCACACCTTTTACTTCCATGTGGATGAGGACCGGGTGATCGACGCGCTGTACGGCGGCAATTCCTCGCGCTGGATCAACCACAGCTGCGACCCCAACTGCGAAGCCGACGAAGAAGGCGGCCGGGTCTTCATCAAGGCGCTGCGAAACATCCGGGCCGGTGAAGAGCTGAACTACGACTACGGCCTGATCATCGACGAGCCTTACACCCAAAAGCTCAAGGCCGAGTACCCCTGCTGGTGCGGCGCGAAAAATTGTCGCGGCACCCTGCTGGCCCCCAAGCGCCGCCCGGCTACGCCGAAGATCCCGAGTCAGAAAAAGACCAAAAAGACCTGATGCACCACCACAGTGATCGGTGCAGTGGGCAGCGGCGGGTGACGATTTGTGACGCGAAGCGGCTTATGAGGAACCCGCCGCTGCCCGCTGTGCCGATCACGGTCCCCGATGACCCGGGCCTGCCTCGCTGCTGAACACCATGGAACTCTGGCCTGCCGAATCGATCTGGGAGCAAATCTCCCCCTTGCTGCCGGGCTTCACCGTCGAGGTGTTGCCGGAGATCGGATCGACCAACACCGAACTGATGCAACGCGCCCGCCTGGGCCGCACCGAGCCGACCTTGCTGGTGGCCGAGCGGCAGACTGCCGGGCGTGGACGCCTGGGTCGCCCCTGGCAAAGCGCGGCGGACGATTCGCTCACCTTCTCGCTGGGCCTGCCCATGGCACCGCACGACTGGTCAGGGCTGTCTCTGGCCGTGGGCCTAGTGGTGGCCGAAAGCCTGCACCCCGACATCGGTCTGAAATGGCCCAACGACCTGTGGCTGGGTGATCGCAAGCTCGGCGGCATTCTGATCGAGGCGGCCACGGCGGGCGGGCACAGCCAGGTGGTGGTCGGCATCGGCATCAACATTCGCCCACGCTCAGCCGAGGGCTTGTCCACCCCGCCAGCGGCCCTGACCGAACTCTGGCCCGAGGCCACGGCTGGCAACGCCCTGCTGAAAATGCTGCCTGCGTTGGTGCGCACCTTGCAAAACTTTGAGCAAGAGGGCTTTGCACCGCTGCAGGCACGCTATGCCTTGCGCGATGTGCTGCAAGGTCGGGACGTGCAGACCCACGATGGCCTGCAAGGCCGCTGCCTTGGCGTATCGGCCAACGGTTCACTGCGCCTGCTGAGCGGCCAGCAGGAAATCGCCATCCACAGCGCCGAGGTCAGCGTGCGGCCCCGGGTCTAGAATCGGTCCCATGAGCCTGAAACTGTTTTTCGCACCCGGCGCCTGCTCCTTTGTGCCGCACGTGCTGCTCGAGATGAGCGGCGCCAACTTTGAGCCCACCCTGGTCAAGCTGCACAAGGGCGAGCAATACAACGAGGATTACAAACGACTCAACCCGCGCAGTCAGGTGCCGGTGCTGGTGCACGACGGCCACGTGGTCACGCAGATCGTGGCCATCACGCTGTACCTGGACGGACTGTTTGCGGGCCGGCATTTCCTGCCCACGGATCCTCTGGCGCGTGCACAGGCCCTGTCCACATTCGCCTGGATGAACAACACGGTCCATCCCACCTTCACCCACTTCTTCATGCCCGGCAAGTTCACCGACCAGCCCGAGGCCCAGGCCGCCATCAAGCAGCACGCCGTCGGCCAGTTCAGGAGCCTGCTGGGTGAGCTGCAACAACTGGTCGTGCGGAAAAACGAGGCTGGCCAGCGTTGGCTGGCAGGCGGGCATTTCAGCCCGCTGGACGCCTATGCGCTGACGCTCAGCCGCTGGGGCACGATCGCCGGTATCCGCCCCGAAGAGCACCCTGCGCTGTGGGATTTCGTCGGCCAGGTCGCCGCCGAGCCGGCGGTCGCACGCGTGATCGAGCGCGAACGCCTGCAACTGGACATGGGCCAGGCGGCCTGATCGAGCTCACTCGGGCAGGCCAAAGCGCAGCGTGAAGCAGGCCCCCGGCGGCGTTTGCCCGGGGTGCGCGGTGTCCACCACCACGGTTGCGCCGTGGCGATGGGCAATTTCGCGCACGATGGGCAGACCCAGGCCCGAGCCATCCACATCGGAGCCCAGAGCGCGGTAGAAGGGCTGGAACACCAGTTCGCGTTCACCGGGCGGGATGCCCGGGCCGTTGTCCTCGACCTGCAGCACCAGCACTTTGCTGTAGGGGTCGACCAGCACGCGCAGGGTCACCACCCCCGGGCGCTGCGGCGCACTCGGGGTGTAGTGGATGGCGTTTTCAACGAGGTTGCGCACCATTTCCTTGAGCAGGGTGGGGTTGCCCTTGAGCATCACCCCCGGGGTGTCAGGCTCAGCGCCGTCGTAGCCCAGGTCAATGCCTTTGTCTGCGGCGTGTGAAAAGCAGTCCAGCAGGACTTCGCTGGCCAGGCTCACCATGTTGCAGGCCTGCTGGCGCACGTTGCCGCCGCCGCCTTCGGCCCGGGCCATGGCCAGAAGCTGGTTGACGGTGTGGGTGGCCTGCACGCTGGCGCGGCCGATCTGCTGCAGCGAACGCTTGAGTTCGTCCTCGCTGGCGCCGCTGCGCTGGGCCAGGTCGGCCTGCATGCGCAGGCCCGCCAGCGGCGTCTTGAGCTGGTGGGCGGCATCGGCCAGAAAACGCTTCTGGGTGCCGATCGAGTCCTGAAGGCGCTCGAGCAGGTCGTTCACCGACACCACCAAAGGAGCCACCTCCATCGGCACCGCCTTGTCGTCCAGCGGACTGAGATCGTCGCTTTTGCGCGCACGGATGCGCTCCTCGAGCTGCGACAGGGGCTGGAAACCGCGCAGCAGCGCCAGCCACACCAGCAGCACCGCCAGGGGCAGGATGGCAAACTGGGGCAGCATCACGCCCTTGATGATTTCTGCGGCGAGCACCGAACGTTTTTCCCGGGTCTCGGCCACCTGCACCAGCGCAGGCCGGTGGCCGGTGGCGTCCAGACGGATCCAGGTCCAGGCCACGCGCACTTCCATGCCGCGCATCTCGTCGTCGCGGATGCGCACCTCGTAGCTGTTGGCCTTGTCCTCGTCCTTGGGCGGCTCGGGCAGGTCGCGCTCGCCACTGAGGAACTCCCCGCTGGTCCCCTTGACCTGGTAGTACACCAGATCGGTCTCGTCGGCTCGCAACAGCTCGCTGGCGGGTTGGGGCAGGCTGAACTGGGCCTTCATGTCGACGCCCACGCGCACCTGCTGGGCCAGCGCCTGCACGTTGTAGACGAGTGCCCGGTCAAAGGGCTTGTTGGCCAGCCCTTGCGCCACCAGCCAGGTCAGTGCCAGGCTGATGGGCCACAGCAAGAGCAGCGGCGTGAGCATCCAGTCCAGGATTTCGCCAAAAAGCGAGCGCTGTTCCCTTTTGAAAATGCCGACGTTCCAGCCCCGGGACTTCATGGTTCAAGCTGGGGCTGCAGGCCGTTTGCCGGCTCAGCCCGGGATCTTTTCGAGGCAGTAACCGAGGCCGCGCACCGTGGCGATGCGGATCGGGCCTTTTTCGATCTTTTTGCGCAGTCGGTGAATGTAGACCTCGATGGCGTTGTTGCTCACCTCTTCGCCCCACTCGCACAGGCGCTCGACCA
>CAYSIY010000166.1:0-4919 GCA_964431215.1 uncultured Limnohabitans sp. | reverse complement strand
GCCCGGTAATCGCTAAATGAGATTGTTGGCTTCCACACGAAACGGCATTGAGCCCCTAAGTCTCGGCGTTTTGCCTCAAGAAGCCCGACGCCTTCGAGTGTTTCGTTAGACCAGGTAGTTAGGTGAACCAATACGCCGATGTCACCAAAGTCTGTCTCTTCAGGCAGACGAAGCTTGCGAAAATCCCAAATGATTTTGAACGGGCGATCAAGCCCATCGAGGCTCATGGTCTTGTGTCGGTGAAAAAGCTCATCACATAGAGAGAACGTGATGTGATTTTCGTCCCAGGAAGTCGGATGACACCGACGAATTACGTCGGTTATCGATTTCTCAACTTGATGAAAGTATTCAGCGTATTGCATTCGATAAACCATGTGCGAACATTATTCCTTGACGCCTAACGTAATTTATCCCGCAAACCCTGCGGAATAATCTGGACGGTGCGGGATATTCTGAACATGGTTTTCTTCTGATACTGGCTCTCCGCCTGGCTTGCAGGCGCAGGACTGTTCAAACACTCAGGTATAAAAATCCCGCGAAACCCTGCAACCCACGATCTGCAAACTATAGCCCACAAACCCCACGATTCGAAGGTGGGTTCGACGGATTTTTGCCCTGCCGTGCTGCGCAATGTCAGCAGCATGCCCGTGGCGGTGCTGAGGTCTGAAATATTCCCGATCGGTAACCTTGCGAAAATTTGCATGGATATCTTCAAAATAGTTCCCGTTCGGGATATTTTTCTTGCTTGACCGTCGGATCTGATTGATAATTTCCCGAACGGGATTTTATTTGACTGCTCTCCATGACCGCTATCGACTCTGCTGAATCTTTGGGTACCGCCTTGCGTGCAGGCCGAAAACGGCTTGGGCTGACTCAGTCCGACCTGGCCTTGGCCGCTGGCGTCGGCTTGCGATTTATCGTGGAGCTCGAAGCTGGCAAACGCACAGTGCGCCTGGAGCAAGTTCTGCGCGTCGTAGATGCCTTGGGTGGCTCTCTGGTGCTGACCGGGTTGGTTGCTGAGCCTGCGCAGGCGGATGGAGATCGCCATGGCGCATGACATGGGGGTCTGGTGGCTTGATCAACCGGTGGGCATCTTGTCGCTGGTGGGTGGGCGGCTGCACTTTCAGTACAGCCGCGACTGGCTGGCGCAGCCCAAGGCCGTGGCGCTGTCGCAGTCTTTGCCTCTGGGCATCGATGCCTTTGATGACCGCCAGTGCAGGGCCTTCTTTGCCGGTCTGTTGCCCGAAGGCCGTCTGCGCCAGCTGATTGCGCAGCAGTGCCAGGTGTCGAGCCAAAACGATTTCGCCTTGCTCAACGCCATTGGCGGCGAATGCGCCGGGGCCATCACCTTTGTGCCGCAGGGGCAGTCCGTGCCCCCGCCCGAGCAGGCGGGTGTCGAGTGGCTGGATGAGCCACAGCTCATGGCATTGCTTGACGAGTTGCCGCGCCGCCCCATGCTGGCTGGGCGTGATGGCATTCGTTTGTCTTTGGCCGGTGCGCAAGACAAGCTGCCCGTGGTGTTTGACGGGCAGCGCATTGGCCTGCCCAAAGGGGGGCAGCCCAGCACCCACATCCTCAAGCCCGCCATTGCCTCGGTGGAGGACAGCGTGTTCAACGAGGGCTTTTGCCTGGCGTTGGCGCAGGCCATGGGGCTTACCACGGCGCAGGCACAGCTTTTTGACGTCCAAGGCCGCCAGCTTATGCTGGTGGCGCGTTACGACCGCCGCGTGGGCGTTGACGGCCAACCGGTGCGCATTCACCAGGAGGATTTCTGCCAAGCCCTGGGCGTGGTGCCCGAGATGAAATACCAAAACGAAGGCGGCCCCGACCTGAAGGCCTGCTTCGATCTGCTGCGCAAAGCCACCCGGCCCAGTGCGCCACAGGTGCTTCGTTTGTTCGACGCCGTGGTGTTCAACGCACTGATCGGCAACCACGATGCCCACGCCAAGAATTTCTCCTTGCTCTACGCAGGCCCAGGCGACAACGCGGCACCGACGCTGGCGCCGCTGTACGACATGCTGTGCACGGCGGTGTATGACCACCTCACGCCCAAGATGGCGATGAAGCTGGGCAGCACATACAAATTGACCGAGGTGCAGGCGCGGCACTGGGAACAGTTTGCACAAGCCGCCGGGCTGTCCAAGGCGCAAACCAAAAAGCGCGTGCTGCAGATCGCACAGCAGCTGCCCGCCGTTGCCAGGCGCATTCAGGCGACTGCGCCATTTGCCGGGCGGCCGCTCATCAACAAGATGGTTGAACTGATGGATCAGCGCACCGCATTGACCATCCGCAGGCTGACCGAAGGTGAGCCGGACGCCCAGGTGGACGACGAAGAAGTGTGAAGACATCCTGGCCGAAGAACGCCGGGGTGACGTCGCATGCAGCTCGATGTGCAGGTCAGCGGCAAGGCCACCAGCACATCGGCGTCCAGGCGCAGTTTGACCGGCTTTGACTTTGGTATCAACCAGCTTAAAATTCAGCTCTTATTTTGGAGCCGATATGCAAGCGATTTATGCCGATGTGATGGTCAGCATGTCCGAGTTCAAGAAAAACCCGGCGGCTGTGCTGCGCAATGCCAAAAGCAAACCCGTGGCTGTGCTGAGCCACAACAAGGCCGCGTTTTACATGGTTGAACCGGCTTTGTTTGAAGCCATGCTCGAAGAACTGGCCGATCAGGATCTGCAGCGCACGGTGTTGTCCCGCATGGGTGAGCGCGCTCGCGCCATTGAAGTGGACATTGACGCCATCTGAGCCATGTCGGCCCCCACGCCCAAACACAAGTACAGGCTGCAGTTTGTACCCAGCGCCTGGGCTGAATGGCAAGCGCTCGATGGCTCGGTCAAGGAAGTGCTGCGCAAGCTGTTGAAAAAGCGGCTGGACAACCCGCATGTGCCTGGGGGCCAGTTGCATGGGGCATTGGCGGGACACTACAAGATCAAGCTTCGCAAGCAGGGTTATCGTCTGGTGTATGGCGTGCAAGACGATGTGCTGATCGTGATGGTGATGGCCGTGGACAAACGCGAAGACAGCGCGGTGTACCAGTCCGCAACGGCCAGGCTGGCTGAAATGGTGGCCAGGCTGGCCCCAAACCCAACCCACTGAACCAGCAGTCGGGCTGACAAAGCCCTCAAACCCGGCCCGCCAGGCTCAGTGCACATCAACACTTCTGATGTGTTGACAACTTGACCAGAACCAAATACGGCACTAAATTCAGTCCGCAACAGGAAGAGCCATGCAAGCACAAGACCACATCCGATCCATTTCTTACCTCAAGAGCCACGCCGCCCAAATTTCGCAAGAGGTCGCGGCCACCGGCGCTCCGTTCATCATCACCCAGAACGGCGAAGCCAGCATGGTGATCGAGAGCGTGCAGCGGTTTCAGGAAAAAGAGGATCTGATCGCCTTGCTCAAACTGCTGGCCCTGGGTGAAAAAGACCGCCAAGCAGGCTGCGGACTGACTGTGCAAGAGTCCCGCGCCCAGCTGGCCCAACGACGCCAGAACCGCTGAAGCCATGGCCATCGTCATCTTGCCAGACGCGCAAGCGGACTTGCTGGAGCTGCAGGACTACATGCTGCAGCGCTGGAACACCGAACTTTGGCTGGCTGCAGAAGACGACATCTTTGCCCAACTCGCCAAGGTGGACTCGGGCTTCATCACCGGCCCTGTGGTGGCCCTGCTGGCCGACGTGGGCATCACCGACTACAGAACCATCCTCAGCTCGCATCACCGCGTGCTCTATCGCCAGGTGGATGGCACCACGTTCGTGTATGCGGTGGCGGGGCAAAGCCAGGATTTTCAGGCCCTGCTGCTCAAGCGGCTGTTCAGGCGCTGAACTCGCCGCGAGTTCAAGAACAACCCGGCGGTTGTGCTGCCTGATGCCAAAAGCAAACCCGTGTCGGCCCTGCTGCGCTTGCTGCAAGCCGCTGGTGACGACTTGAAACGGGTCAAAGCTGGCCATACCCGCACCCTTGAAGACACCCTGGCCGAACAACGCCGGGGGACGCCGCATTGACAGTCGTTTTGGTATCACAGAAAATACCAAAATGTCGTTCTTGCCTCGCGTCATCTTCGACACCAACGTGCTGTTCAGTGCTTTGCACTCTCGCCTGGGCGTGTCGTTTCGCCTGCTCAGCATGGTGGGGGCATCCCGATTTGCTTTACAGGTTTCCGCGCCTTTGATTGCAGAGTACGAAGCCGTCCTGAAAAGAGGTCAACTGGCTTTGAGCGACGATCAAATCGATGACGTGATTGACTTTATTTGCGCCAACAGCGAGCACCATAAAATTTTTTACCTTTGGCGCCCAGCTCTGAAAGATCCCGATGACGACTTTGTGCTGGAGTTGGCGGTCAAGGCACAGGCCACGATCGTGACGTGGAACACGGCCGATTTCAAAAAGGCGGCAGCGTTCAACGTCCCGGTCATCACACCTCGAACACTGCTACAACAACTGGAGAATCAAGCATGAGCACCATCAGCATTCGCCTGCCCGACTCGCTGCACAGCATGGCCAAGGCCATAGCGAGCCAGGATCGCATTTCAATGAACCAGTTCATTGCCAGCGCTGTGGCCGAAAAAGTGGCTGCTCTGGCCACCGAAACCTACCTGCGCGAGCGCGCCGAGCGCGCCAGCGAAGCCAAGTTCCAGTCTGCTTTGGCCGCCGTGCCCGCTCAAGCCCCCGCGCCACACGACAAGCTCTGATGCGGACCGCCCTGATACGGACCGCCCGCCAATCCGGGTAGAATCAGCCACCGGGCCCAAGTTTCTTGCGCCCGGTTTTTTGTTGGTGCCGTCTGCAACGGACGAACCCCGCCCAACAGGAACCGGCCAGGCCAAGCGCTCACTCGTTCTTTCAACGAATCCCTTCTGGAGCTTGGTTTTCTCATGGAAATTTTTGACTACGACAACATCCTGCTGCTG
>CAYSIY010000165.1:0-4950 GCA_964431215.1 uncultured Limnohabitans sp. | reverse complement strand
CCGTCAACCAGTTCTTCACCGCCGGGCGCGTGGTGGTCAACTCCGACCTGCTGACGGTGTTGCCCTGGCACTTTGTGCCGACCACCGGCATGAGCGATCAACTGGTGGTGCGCCCCTTGCCGCTGGACGTGCCGCCGGTGCATGTGGAAGCGCTCTGGCACGAAAGCCAGCACGACAGGCCGGCCCACCAGTGGCTGCGCCAGCAACTGCTGGAGGTGGCACAGGCCGCTTTTGCGCAGGGACGCACCTCGCAGGAGGGCGCATGAAGATCCAGCTCCTGTCGGATCTGCACCTCGAGAGCCACCCCGGCTTCGAGCCCACCCCGGCAGCCGATGCCGACGTGCTGGTGCTGGCCGGCGACATTGGCTCCTATCAGGACGGCTCGGCCCTGAGCACGCGGGGCGATCAGGATTTCGGCCTGGGCCGCTTTTCGCCGCTGCGCGGCTGGCCGGTGCCGGTGCTCTTTGTGCCGGGCAACCATGAATACGACGGACTGGACTTTGACGCAGCGCATGCACGGCTGCGCCAGACCTGCGAACGCCTGGGCATCGGCTGGCTCGAGCGCGAGAGCCGGGTGCTGCAAGGTGTGCGCTTTGTCGGCACCACCCTCTGGAGCGACTTTGACGCACTGGGCACGCACACCGCGCCCGCAAGCCTGAGCGCACAGCTCAAGGCCCGCGACAAGGCCTTTCGAGCCGCCAACTGGTACCTGCGCAAGACCGGGACCACACGCCATGGCGAACCCTGGCTGGCGGCGCAGGTGCGTGAGCAGGCGCTGCTGTGCCAGCAATGGCTGGGCGATGTGCTGGCACAGCCGCACCAGGGCCCGACCGTGGTGGTCACGCATTTCGCGCCCAGCCTGCGTAGCGCCGACCCGCGCTACGGCCTGGTGCCCGGCACCGCAGGCTTTTGCAATGCGCTGGACGCCCTGCTGCCGCTGGCACAGCTCTGGCTGCACGGACACCTGCACTGCCCCAGCGACTATGTGCATGCGGGCTGCCGGGTGGTGGCCAACCCCCTGGGCTATGCCCACAAAGGCGAGCAGGCGCGCTTTGTGTCCTGCCTCTCGCTCGAGGTCTGAAGGCCTTTTGTGCCCCAGGCCATTCTTGACCTTGCTCAAATTCAGCCCCGCCTCCTCGCGCTAAAGTGATGGGGCTTACTTCATACACTAGGAGATTGGTCCATGAAAATCCTGCTTGCAGTTGACGGCAGTGCCCACACCAAAAAAATGCTGGCTTACCTGGTCACGCACGAAGAACTGCTGGCCTCCAGCAACAGCTTCACGCTGCTGACGGTGCAGCCCCAACTGCCCCCACGGGCACGCAGCATCGTTGGCAAGGAAATGGTCGAGGCCTACCAGCGCGATGAGGCCGAAAAAGTGCTCGGCCCGGCCACACAGTTCCTGCTGCGCCACGGCATCAACGCCAAGACCATGGCCAAGGTCGGCCACGCCGGTGAGACCATTTGCAAGGTCGCCAGCGCCAGCAAGTGCGATCTGATCGTCATGGGCTCGCACGGCCATGGCATGTTCGGCAACCTGGTCATGGGCTCGGTCGCCACACAGGTGATCTCGCAGAGCAAGGTGCCGGTGCTGCTGGTGCGTTGATTTTCTTCAGGCCCGCTGCACCCCCGCCTGTCCGGCGAGCACCTCGAAGCGGGCCTGATCGCGCAGCACGCTGTCGGCCTGGGCCGGAAACGGCGTGGCGCGGAAAGTGGCCGTGACGCCGCCGGGGCGGACATCGATCAAGGTGTAGCCGCGTTCGTCCGAGCGCGCATGCTGGATGTCCGGGTTGTTGTCGCGGATGCTGGCCAGCACCGTCTCGCCCATGCCGCGCGAACTGACCGAGGTGGTCACGATCTCGCTGGCCACCACCGGCGAGCGCTCGTCATTGGGCCGCAGGCGCAGATGGGCCGCCACATTCATGTGCACATCCCCCCCCAGCACCAGCGCGTTGGAGGCTTTCATCGCGGCCAGCCCCGTCAGCAGACGTTCGCGGGCCAGCGGGTAACCGTCCCAGGCGTCATTGAGGCTGCCCCTTCCCAGGGGGGTGGCCACGCCAGAAGGGCTCATCTGGGTGGACTGCGCCAGCACCTTCCAGCGGCGCTGGCTGCTGGCCAGGCCCTGCATGAGCCAGGCTTCCTGTTCGCTGCCCAGCATGCTGCGCCGCGGATCGAGCAAAGCATCGCAGCCGACCACCACACGCGCACCGCCCCGGTTGGGGTCGGGGCAGGCCTGGTGATCGCGGTACTGCCGACAGTCCAGCGTCCAGAGCTCGGCCAACTGGCCCCAGGCCATGCGCTCGTGAATGCGCATGCGGTGCGGAAGCGCCGGGTCTGGCCCCAGGCGCAGGGGCATGTGCTCGAAATAAGCCTGGTAAGCCGCCGCGCGGCGGCGCAGAAATACGGCCGGCTCGCTGTAATCCCGGTCCAGGTCGTTGGCATAGTCATTGACCACCTCGTGGTCGTCCCAGGTCATGACCCAGGGATGGGCCGCATGGCAAGCGCGCAGATCGGCATCGCTTTTGTACTGGGCATGGCGGGCGCGGTAATCGTCCAGCGTCCTGGGTACGCCGCCTTCATGGCTGCGCAGGCGGTATCTGGGGTTACTGCTCTCGTAGATGTAGTCGCCCAGAAAAAGCACGAAGTCCAGGTCGCGCTGCGCCATCTCGCGGTGCGCCACATAGTGGCCCTGCTCGAAATGCTGGCACGAAGCCTGGGCCATGCGCAGTTGCTGCACCGGCGCATCGAGCGCCGGTGCGGTGCGGGTGCGGCCCACCGGACTGCTGGCCGTGCCACAGGCAAAGCGGTACCAATAGTTGCGCCCGGGCTGCAGGCCGTCGGCAATCAGATGCACGCTGTGGCCCCGCCGCGCATCGGTCTGCACCCGCCAGCGGCGCACCGGCTGGCGCAGGGCCTCATCGGCAAAGACCTCGCACAGCACCGTTTGCGCCTGCGCCTGCCAGGCGACATCGGCCTGGGCAAACAGCAGCCGCGTCCAGAGCACCACACTCTCGGGCTGCGGCTGGCCGCTGGCCACACCCAGTGCAAACGGGTTGGCCTGCCAGGCCGGACCGCGGCTGCCCCGACCGTCGGTCTGGGGCGGCCCCGCCTGCGCCCAGGGGGCAAAAGCCCAGGCCAGGGCCAGGCGGTGGAGGTCTCTTCTTTGCATGGTGGTGGTGTTTTCTTTTTGGGGGCTGTGTGCGCTGCAGGCTCGGTGGGCATGTTACTGCGGCACACGCACGACAGCCCGGCCCGATCGGCCGGTTCACAATCGGGGCATGAACCCTGTGCAACGCAAAGACCACCTCGACGGCCTGGCCGTCGGCCTCCTGCTCGCCTGCTGCATGTTCTGGGGGCTGCAGCAAATTCTGGTCAAGGCCATCGTGCACGAGGTCGCGCCGCTGTTTCAGGCCAGCCTGCGCTGCATCGGGGCCTGTGTGCTGCTGCTGGTCTGGTGCCGCTGGCGAGGTGTGCGCCTGTTCGAGCGCGACGGCAGCCTGTGGGCCGGCCTGCTGGCGGGGGCCCTGTTTGCCGCCGAATTTGCCTGCATCTACCTGGGGCTGCGCCACACCACCGCCTCGCGCCTGACGGTGTTTCTCTACACCTCGCCGTTTTGGGTGGCGGCGCTGGTACCGTTGTTCGTGAAATCCGAGCGGCTGCGCCCGGTGCAGTGGCTGGGCCTGGCCTGCGCCTTTGTGGCCGTGGTCTTTGCCCTGCGCGAGGGCTTGGGCCTGGCCACCAGCGCCAGCGGCGACCTGCTGGGCCTGGCGGCAGGGGCCCTCTGGGGCCTGACCACGGTGGCCATCCGCGCCACCGGCCTGACCCGCATCTCGCCCGAAAAACTGCTCTTCTACCAGATCGCCACCACCGCCGTGGCCGTGCCCTGGATCTCGCTGGCGCTGGGCGAAACCTGGAGCCTGAGCGGCTGGAGCCCGCTGGCCTGGGGCTCGATGCTGGCGCAAACCGTGGTCGGCGCTTTTGCCAGCTACCTGGCCTGGATGTGGATGCTCGGGCGCTACCCGGCCACCCGCATCTCGGTGTTCGTGTTCCTCACCCCGCTGTTTGCCCTGCTCTTTGGCACCCTGCTGCTGGGCGAGGCGGTCACCCCCACGCTGCTGGTGGCCCTGGGGCTGGTGGCGCTGGGCATTGTGCTGGTCAATCGGCGGCCTGACTGAGCTTGCCGCAGCGGGCTCGCCGATAATCACGGGTTTTCAAAAATCCGCAGCGGAGAAACAAGCCATGAGCACTTTTGTCACCACCGGCGCCCGCGCCACCGGCCTGGCCACCCTGGCCGCCGACGGCACCGTTCTGGACACCTGGTTCCCGGCCCCCGAACTGGCCGAGGGCATTGCCGCCAGCGGCAGCACCCGCCTGAGCGGGGCCGAGGCCGTGGCCGCCCTGGGCAGCGATGTGGCCCAGGCCCTGAGCGCCTGCGCCGTGCGCGGCACCACCGTCGTGGCCGTGCGCACCGAAATCAAATCGCTGGCCGACGCCCCCGCCGACACCCACGACGCCTACCTGCGCCTGCACCTGCTCAGCCACCGCCTGGTCCAACCGCACGGCGCGAACGTGGCCGGCATCTTTGGCCTGCTGGCCAATGTGGCCTGGACCAACTTCGGCCCCTGCGCTGTGGCCGATGTGCCTGCCGCCCGCCTGCGCGCCCGCGTTGCAGGCCGTGTGCTCGAAGTCAAGGGCGTGGACAAGTTCCCGCAGATGACCGACTACGTGATTCCGTCCGGCGTGCGCATTGCCAACGCCGACCGCGTGCGCCTGGGCGCGCACCTGGCCAGCGGCACCACCGTGATGCACGAGGGCTTTTGCAACTTCAACGCCGGCACGCTGGGCGCGAGCATGGTCGAAGGCCGCATCAGCGCGGGCGTGGTGGTCGATGACGCCAGCGACATCGGCGGCGGCGCCTCGATCATGGGCACGCTTTCGGGTGGCGGCAAA